>NZ_AWNK01000007.1 GCF_000469585.1 Chrysiogenes arsenatis DSM 11915 | reverse complement strand
AACTTTGCCAAGCCTACAACAGCTGCATTCGCAGTATTTGCCGACAGAAACACAACAGATGGAAGTGTCGCAACACTCGCTGGATTCGTACGATCAATTTATTACCGGCGCATACCAGCAAGACAGAAGGAACCACGAACTATGCAACTAATAGACGGCATGCTCAAAGAGTTGCGTCTGAGCGGATTCAAACAGCACCTATCATCATTGCAGGATCAGGCACTAGAGAATAGTTGGAGCTACAGCGAATTTCTTAGCCATCTGTGCGAACGTGAAATTGCTAATCGTTTCCAGACGCGGGTGAGTAATTGGCGCCGCGAAAGCAGCCTCAATAATGCGAAAAATCTGACAAATTTATCATTAGAAAACTATCCACGGGAGGTTATGCAAACCATACGACAATTACAACAGTCCACCGACTGGGTTGATGGTGCCAATAACATACTCTTCTTTGGCCCTTCCGGTGTCGGCAAGTCACATATTGCAAACGCGTTAGGGTTGCACCTTATCGACCAAGGGGTACGCGTCAAGGCATTGAGTGCCGTGAGCCTCGTTCAGCAACTCCAGACAGCGAAAAACGCATTGGATCTTATTGGATTTATGAGCAAGCTGGATAAATATAGAGTCATAATTATTGACGACATTGGCTACGTAAAAAAAACAGAAGGAGAAACACAGGTACTCTTCGAATTTATTGCGCACCGTTACGAGAGTGGGAGCCTGATAATAACCAGCAACCAGCCATTCAGCGCATGGGATCAGATATTTCCAGATAGCTTAATGACCGTAGCGGCAGTCGATCGCATCATTCACCATGGATGGATCATACAAATAGAGGGGGAAAGTTATAGAAAAAAACAGAAACTAAGCCGTTAATCTACTCATAGAAAAGCGGCCAAGGTAATTGTCGCTGACCGGACAAAGTAATTGACGCCGGACAAATTGCCGTGATTTCTTCTACAGGGCAAATGCACCTCCTTTCATGGCGCGATCAAAATCAGAGCAGGCCTAATGTTGATGCCCTTGATCGCACATATTTTACCGTCCATAAAGATCCGCAACACGGCTTGTACATCGGCACTCCGCTCAGAAATAAGCTTGATGGTCAGTGGTTTATTCCCATCAGCCGCGCTCTGTACACTGGTGATCAACTTAACTTTGTGGTCATGGTCGGCGTCGATTCACAAGTTTTTCAGCAGCATTTCAAATTACTGAATATTGGTAGCTCTGGAACGATGGCACTCTGGCGCAAACCTCATGGTGAAGCTCTTCTATACCATCCTTTTCGCGAAGAACTTCATGGCGTAGCTATGGAGCAGAATCCTATCTTCCTAGACAACCGTTTACAGCAGAAGTCCTATGATAGCTTCCAATGGTTGTTTGCGGATGGGGGTAACACGAACTACTACATCAGTTATCGCACTGTTGAGCAGCTGCCTTTGGTGGTAAGTGCCACTATACAGGAGGTGGAATACTTGGCCAAGTGGCGGCAAGAGCGTCTATTTACTATAGTAAGCTTGATGCTTCTGTCTGTGGTGCTCGGTGGTTTCGGAATCTATACTATGCAGCAACTTTCCTTGCAGGAAAGAACCGATAAGGCTCTAAGGACTTCACATGGTAACTTTGAAGTACTTTTAGACAGCATGGATGCGATTATTTATGTTTCGGATATTGATACTTATGAGCTTATTTACATCAACCAGCGCGCAAAGAAACTTTATGGAAACGTTATTGGAGCGAAATGTTGGATGTATCTTCAGGAAGGCCAACAAGGGCCTTGTCCTTTCTGCCGCTATCATTTGCTGCGAGATAAGGACGGCTTGCCCAGCCAAGAGAGCATAGTCTGGGAAAATCAGGTGCCCTCAACTAAGCAGTGGTTCCAGAGGCGCGATCGTTCCATTTACTGGAGCGATGGACGAATCGTTCATCTTCAGATTGCTAGCGACATCACGGAGCTTAAAGAGTCGGAGGCACTCATACGCGCCAACCTAGAAGAAGAACGTAATATTAACAAGATGAAAAGCACTTTCATTCAGACAGTATCACATGAATTCCGCACCCCTCTTGCTGGGATCATGGGATCTGCCGAAATCCTAGAGCGTTACTTCGGTCGCATTAGCGAGGAGCAGCGCTTGCAGCACCTATTATCCATCCGCATGGGAGTCAAGCGCATGGTTGCTATATTAGAAGACGTGCTGATCTTGGGTAGCTTAGATTCTGGCCAGACAGCATTCAACCCTCAACCGCTTGATCTCGCTAACCTATGTCATCTTGTCTTAACTGAAGCGCGGCAGGCGCATGATGGCCGGATAATACTTCTTGATGACGATCAGGCACCACGCAATGTGGATGCTGACGAAAAACTTCTGCGCTACATTCTCACTAACCTGCTAAGCAATGCGCTAAAGTACTCGCCTTCCGACAAACCGGTTCATCTACAGATTAGACAGCAACATGATAATTACGTTGTTTTCTGTGTTCGGGATGAAGGTATTGGCATACCGGAAGAGGAGCAAAAGAACATGTTCAAGTCATTCTACCGCTGTTCCAATACCGAAGGCATTAAGGGAACAGGGCTGGGGCTAATTATCGTGCAGAAATGTGTATTCCTCCACGGTGGAACCATAGAGTTCACCAGTAAAGAGGGGCAGGGAACTTCATTTTATTTCTACTTGCCCATTCACTCACGTTGCCATATGCCAGTTAGCTTTTAATGCAATTGAATGAACCACAAGAAACAGTTCAACCCCTTGCTTTGCAAGGGGTTGAACTTATAAAAGCATAGAAATTTTAAAAATGGCGGAAGAGGTAGGATTTGAACCCACGGAGCTTTCACTCAACGGTTTTCAAGACCGCCGCCTTAAGCCACTCGGCCACTCTTCCGCAAACGGGTGGGACTATACCGAGTTTCCATGTTCATGGCAACTCTTTTTTCATCCTCTCGCAATTTTTATGATTTCAGCGCAGCATGTGCGGCGGAAAGTCGCGCAATAGGTACGCGATATGGTGAACAGCTCACGTAGTTCAACCCTATTTTATGGCAAAAATTGATTGATGCCGGATCGCCACCGTGTTCGCCACAGATGCCTGTTTTCAAATCTGGGCGTGTCGAGCGTCCACGAACCACACCCATTTCGACTAACTGGCCAACTCCGGCAACGTCAATCGAGACAAATGGGTCTTCTTTGTAGATTCCCTGATGCACATAGTCGGGCAAGAAACGTCCGGCGTCATCACGACTTATGCCAAGGGTTGTTTGGGTGAGGTCATTTGTGCCAAAAGAGAAAAATTCTGCTTGCGTAGCGACTTCATTCGCAGTAAGGGCTGCGCGAGGAAGTTCGATCATGGTGCCAACCAAGTATTTCAGCGTCACGCCTGAACGGTTGATGACTTCATCGCATACGCGAACGGTCATTTCGCGCAGGATTTCAAGTTCCCGCACATGCCCGATCAGGGGAATCATGATTTCTGGTTGCACATCAATGCCTTCTTTTTTCAGCTCACAGGCCGCTTCAATGATGGCGTAGACTTGCATTTCATAGACTTCAGGATAAGTGATGCCAAGGCGGCAACCGCGATGCCCTAACATTGGGTTAAACTCGTGCAATTCGCTCACTTTTCGTTTGAGCTGGTCAAAATGTAAGCCTGAAGCTTGCGCTACTTTTTGCACATCCTCGTCGGTATGCGGTAAGAACTCATGAAGGGGTGGGTCTAGTAGGCGTATAGTTACCGGAAGTCCGGCCATTTCCCGAAACAGGCCAAGGAAGTCCTCTTTCTGATAGGGCTTTACTTTGGCAAGCGCTTTACGGCGATCGGATTCATTGCTGGCAAGAATCATTTCGCGTACGGCATCAATGCGGTCCCCATCAAAAAACATATGTTCCGTGCGGCACAGGCCAATCCCTTCGGCACCAAATTCACGGGCGACGCGCGCATCTTCAGGTGTGTCGGCATTTGCACGAACGCCAAGTGTGCGGAACTCATCTGACCAGTCGAGCAGAATGGCAAACTCACCAGAAAATTCGGGTGATACCAACGTGACGCTCCCTACAACGACTTCGCCTGTCGTTCCATTGATCGTGATAAAATCGCCTTCTTTAATCGTAACGCCACCGGCAATGAAAAATTTCTCGCGCTCGTTGATGTCTAACGCGCCACAACCCGCGACGCAACATTTGCCCATTCCGCGCGCGACCACTGCGGCGTGTGACGTCATACCGCCCGTTGCGGTGAGAATACCTTCCGCTACGTGCATACCGCCGATATCGTCAGGGGATGTTTCGTTGCGAACAAGGATGACTTTCTCACCACGGGTTACCCACTCTTCAGCATCTTCGGCATTGAAAACGACTTTGCCAACGGCGGCTCCGGGAGACGCTGGCAGCCCTTTGGCGATAGAAGTATAGACTTCTTTCGGGTCAATCATTGGGTGCAGGAGTTGGTCAAGCTGCTCGGGCAGAACGCGCAATACGGCGGTTTTTTTGTCAATCAATCCTTCGAGTACCATGTCATGTGCAATTTTGACGGCAGCTTTCGCGGTTCGTTTCCCGGTACGAGTTTGCAACATAAAGAGTTTACCGCGTTCAACGGTGAATTCAATATCCTGAATGTCGCGGTAATGCTTTTCCAGTTTCTGGTAAACGGCTTCAAGTTGTTCAAAAACAACGGGCATAACATCTTTCAGGCGGGCGATTGGTTCTGGCGTACGGATACCCGCAACAACATCTTCCCCCTGAGCGTTAATTAAAAATTCACCAAAGAAGATTTTTTCGCCAGTAGAAGGGTCGCGGGTGAAAGCAACGCCAGTTCCTGAATCGTCACCCATGTTGCCAAAAACCATGGCTTGAACGTTGACAGCGGTACCCCAGTCATCTGAAATTTTATTGATGCGGCGATAGGTTTTGGCTCTTTGATTATCCCATGAACCAAAGACAGCCGTAATGGCGAGCATCAACTGATCCGCAGGATTTTGTGGAAACGGCTTTCCGGTTTCTTTCGCCACCAGTGCCAAGAACTGTTCGACTAATTCTTTGAAGTCGTCAGCACCTAAATCGGTATCGATAGCAACATTTCTCGATTTTTTCATAGCCGATAGGTAATGTTCAAACTTATGGTGCGGCACACCAAGTACGACATCGCCAAACATCTGAATAAAACGACGGTATGAATCGTACGCGAACCGCTCGTTGCCAGAAGCTTTTGCGAGCCCAACAACTGTTTCTGAGTTGAGCCCTAAATTCAATACCGTATCCATCATCCCCGGCATGGAAACTCGCGCACCTGAGCGTACCGATACCAAGAGAGGGTTCGCGATGTCACCTAGTTTTTTCCCTAGCGAAGTTTCAAGTTTACTCAGAGCAACTTGCATTTGTTCTTGCATCTTTTCTGGATAATTTCCGGTCTTTGAATAGTGCACGCAGGCCTCGGTTGTTACGGTAAATCCGGGCGGTACCGGTATTCCAAGCTGAGTCATTTCAGCCAAGCCAGCACCTTTCCCGCCGAGAAGTGCCTTGTTTGTGGCATCACCCTCCGCGGTGCCATTACCAAAAAAGTAAACATACTGCTGTGCCATACGTGTCCTCCAAAATAGAGTCGATATTTTTCGCAAATGCGGTTTTGGAAGTATACGAAGCTCGCACCGATTCGACCAGTAAAAAAAGGGGAATTTTGCGATTTATTTCGCTACGTTGATACAGTTCAGCGAAGAATAATGAATATGAAAGGGTATTTTGAACAAATCAGTTTTCGAATGTGGTGCAAAAACAAAGGATCATGCAGGAAATAAAAAAGCCCTCGGCAATGCCGAGGGCAGAAAGGGTCTTAATAGTGCTTACAATTTAGGTCCGGCAGCCGTAAAATCGAAGTCATTGTCGTTGGTGAGGTATTTTTTGAAGTTTTCGATAAACATTCCACCAAGTTTTGCAGTGGTTGCATCATACGCTGCTTTATCGCTCCACACATTCCGAGGATTCAGAATAGCGCTTTCGACTCCGTCAAGCTTGGTCGGCATTTGCAAGCCAAATACTCCCATCGACTCAAAGCTTGTGTGGTTGATGCTGCCATCAAGGATAGCATTAATACACGCTCTAGTTGCTTTAATGCTCATCCGTTTGCCAACGCCATATCCGCCGCCGGTCCAGCCAGTGTTGACAAGGTACGCGTTCACATTATGCTTGGCCATTTTTTCGCCAAGGAGTTTTGCATAAGCGGTAGGATGGAGTGGCAGGAATGCTTCGCCGAAACATGCTGAGAATGTTGCTTGCGGTTCAGTAACACCACGCTCAGTGCCGGCAACTTTAGCGGTGTATCCGCTCAGGAAGTAGTACATGGCTTGCTCGCGAGTGAGCTTCGAGACAGGAGGGAGAACACCAAAGGCGTCACAGGTTAAGAATATAATATTCTGTGGATGCCCCGCTTTGAGTGTCGGTTCATGGTTATCAATATGCGTTATGGGATACGATACACGAGTATTTTCGGTCTTTGAGCTGTCATTGTAGTCAATGATGCCATCTTCATTCGCTACAACATTTTCCAAAAGAGCATTGCGCTTAATCGCCGCATAAATTTCAGGTTCTGAAGATGGATCAAGATTGATAGTTTTGGCGTAGCAGCCACCTTCAAAGTTGAAAATCCCATCGGCATCCCAGCCATGCTCATCATCACCAATCAGCTTACGCGACGCGTCAGTGGAAAGTGTTGTTTTTCCTGTTCCTGAAAGGCCGAAGAAAAGGCAAACATCGCCACTCTTCCCAACGTTTGCGGAGCAGTGCATAGAGAGGATACCTTCCAGCGGAAGCCAGTAGTTCATCATGGTGAAGATACCTTTCTTCATCTCCCCGCCGTACCAAGTACCACCTATGATTGCTACATTTTTTTCGATATTAAAGATAACAAAAACGTCAGAATTTAACCCATGCTCTTTGAATTTCGGGTTTGTTAAGCCACACGCATTGTAGATCGTAAACTGTGGAGCAAATGACTTGAGATCACTTTCGGTGGGACGGATAAACATATTTTTGCAAAAGTGTGACTGCCAAGCAAATTCAGCAATAAACCGAACGCTTTTACGAGTTTTTTCATTGGCACCACAGAAGCCATCGGTAACGTACAGGTCTTTTCCAGAAAGATACTTTGTAACTTCGCCATAGAGTTCGTCAAAAATTTCCGTTGTAACGGGTTGGTTAATTTTTCCCCAAGCGATGTTCTTTTTGGAAGGTTCTTGAGCAACAAAATACTTATCTTTAGGCGAGCGACCAGTAAATTTCCCTGTGTCGACCATGAAAGTTCCGTTAGAGGATACTCTACCTTCGTTTCTGGTTGTTTTGTGAGTGAAAAGTTCCTCATAGCTTAGGTTATGAAACACCTTACCGACACTGCTAAGCCCGAGCGTTTTCGCATCAAGTGCGAGTGCTGCTTGCATAAAAGCCCCCTCGTAAAAAACTTACATAATTCGCACTGCTGTAGTAAACTGCGCGGAATTTGTCAATTTCATAACATATTGGAACGTGTGAAAGAAACCAAAAAAGCGCAAATTCACCTTTTATTCGTTGAACTTCACACTGCCGTTCCACACCACATAAGGGGAACTCTGAAATGAATCTTGAACCACTGTTTTGCCCGTATTGCGGAGCCGAAGGAAGTCTTGAAGAAATGGAAACTTCTGCCATGGAAATTGACGGGGATCTTTGGCTCATTTACCATTGGTATTGCGAACAATGTCAAGAGCAGTTTGATAAAGTAGAACTCAGCCCGTTGAGCATTGACGATAGTGATGACGATGACCTTTTTGACGATGATGACGACATGGAGCGGTAGTGAACCACCTAGAGAGTTTTCAATCGGCTTATCAACAACTAAGCACCTTAGTTGATACGATTCCTGACATAGTCGTTACGGTTCTACCAAGGTCTGTGTATAAAATATTTCTTATCGCTGGATGGGTTGAAAATCTTTTCGAAACAGAAGCACCTCTTTTAACGGGTTCTATCCTTCAAGCGCACCAAGAATACAATCATTTACATCAGGTTTGCGCACAAGTAGAGTCCAATAAAAAATGGGTTGACAATCACTTGGCTCAAATTGGCTCACGCGTGTTGCTAGTAAGTGCACGGTATTACGATTCAACACAGGCAACCCAGCATCCATTCATTACCCTTCGCTTACACGATGTGTCAAAAATGGGGTTTATTGCGGATAGCCGCACCCATTTTCACTACCACGGGCTGATCGGCAAAAGCCCCCAGATGGTTGAAATCTTTCGACGAATAGATATGTATGCGAAAACGCGTGCCAATATCCTTATAACCGGCGAAACGGGTACCGGAAAAGAAGTGGTAGCAAATGCCATTCATACTGCAAGCCACGTTAAGGGGGAATTCGTCGCGCTCAACTGTTCTGCTATCTCGGATCAGCTTATCGAGTCCGAACTGTTCGGCCATGAACGTGGTTCTTTTACCGGAGCTTTTCGGACGCATCGCGGAAAATTTGAACGCGCTGACAAGGGGACACTTTTTCTGGATGAAGTTGGCGATATGCCGTTGCACGCGCAAGCAAAATTACTCCGTGTACTTGAAGATGGCATTGTCGAAAGAGTTGGTGGTGAAAGTACGATTCGCACCGATGTACGGGTAGTTGCGGCAACGAATATCCCACTTGAAGACGCAATCACGCGCAATGCTTTTCGCGCCGATCTATTCTACCGCCTTTCGGTTTTTCGCATTCACATTCCGCCGCTCCGTGAACGTCCAGTTGATATTCCGTTATTGGTTCGCACCTTGCTCGCTCGCCTGAATGAGCAATATCGCTCGCTTGGCAAACAGGTGATAGAAATCACTCCGGAAGCAATGCAGATTCTTACCGCATGGACATGGCCAGGTAATGTTCGTGAGCTATCAAATACTTTAGAGAGAATATTTATTGAGTCATCTGGGCCAGTGATTACCGCAGCTGATTTGCGCGGCTGGTATCACGAAAAGCAAACACTTTCTTATCGCCAAATTCGTAGCTATGATCCTGCAAGTGAGCCAGTGAAGCTCATTTCGGCGGGCACCCCGCCAATGGAATCAAACGCCTATTCCCGCAACCCACGGGATATGAATGCCGATGAGTTGCGCACAGTGTTACGGCAGGTTCACGGAAATAAAACCCGCGCGGCTCAAGTGTTGGGAATTGATAAATCAACATTATATCGCAAGTTAAAGCGTTTTGGGATTCACGAAAGCGAATGCTAACGAAACGTGTCTTTCTCATGACGCAGCGCCGCAAAAACTTCACTATTCGATTTAGCTTCCGGATAGCGTGCTGCCAGTGCTGGCACATGGCAGCGCAGAAATGGATTCGTAGTGAGTTCTTCTGCCAATATTGACGGGGTTGAATACTCCCCGTGCGCGAGCGATTGTTCGGTTACCAATATTCGTTTTTGGATTGCTGAATTTTCTGGCTCAACATGGCTCGCAAATCTCAAATTGGACACCGTGTATTCATGTCCAAAGCCGATACGTGTTTGTGGCGAAAGTTGAGTGCAAAGCTTCTGCAAAGAAGCAAACAGAACCGCCGCGCTTTCTTCAAACAAACGTCCACATCCTGCGCCCAAAAGTGTATCGCCCGTAAAAACCCAACCCGCACCAGCGTAACACAGCGAACCCGAGGTATGGCCAGGGGTGTGGATTGCCCGCAAGGAGATATCGCCGACGTTCACGTCAGCACCATCGTCCAGAAGAGAATTACCATATGGGATGCGCGTCTCATCGCCACGGAAGGCATACACGGCAAGGTGGTCAAATTGGTGCAGCAAGTCGCCAATGCCGCCAATATGATCAGCGTGATGGTGGGTGCAGAGCAGCGCGGTCAGTTGCCACGGCTTACCGTGTAGCGCTCGTAAAATGGCATCGGCGTCAGCTGGATCTATCATCAGCGCTTGCTGCGAGCGTTTGCAAACAAGGAGATAACCGTAGTTATCACTCAGGAGCGGGATAATATGCACGTCAAAGGGAGTCTGATTTTGTGTTTGCATAGCGTTACGACTTTTTTTCGATAAGCGATTGATAAACATCGTAATACGACTGGGCCGAGCGTTTCCAACCAAAATCCTGTGCCATCGCTTGTTGCTGCATTGCACGATAATGCGCGGGGCGATCATAAAACGTACTTACCGCCCAGCCCATCGTGTTGTACAGCGCGCTAGCACTGATATTGCTGAATTTAAAACCGGTTCCGGTGCCATTAACTTCATTGTAGTTTTCCACCGTATCTTCTAGCCCGCCGGTGGCGCGGACAACGGGAAGGGTGCCGTATGCCAGACTGTACATTTGGTTCAAGCCGCAGGGCTCATACAGCGAAGGCATTAAGAAGAAATCACTTCCCGCCTCTACTAAATGAGCCAAATCTTCGCTATACCCAATATGTGATCCGATCTTACCGGGATGAAAACGCGGTAGCTCGCCAAAGAACCGCTCAAACTCAGTTTCACCAGAGCCAACGATCACAATTTGGCACGCCATATTAACGACCGCCTGCTCTACGGCATCACGCAGGAGTTCCATCCCTTTTTGTTGCGCGAAGCGCCCCACAAAGCCAAAAACAGCGATATTGGGATCATCGTGCAGTAAAAAGTGCCGTTGCAATTCTGCTTTATTGACGGCTTTGCCCGCTAAAGAAGTAACGGTATAGTTTTTCGGAATTCTGGTGTCGGTGGCTGGTGACCATTGCGCGGTATCGATGCCATTGAGAATGCCAATCAACCGATCCCCTTTGGCGCGCAAAATGTCATGCATTCCGGCAGAACCGATAGGACCACAAATTTCGCGGGCATACGTTGGGCTGACGGTTGTGACAATATCCGAAAGAATAATGGCGCCTTTCAAAAAATTGATAGCACCAAAAGACTCATAGGTTCCCTGATGAAAATGGTGGAGTGGTATTCCGGCGTACGCTAACACCTGAGGCCGAAAAATTCCTTGATAGCCGATATTGTGAATAGTGAATATACAGCGTGTGTCGGCAAAGAATAGGTCATTGTCGAAGGCCAAATGAGCTGGCACAAGTCCTGTTTGCCAGTCGTTACAGTGGATAATATCTGGCTTAAAACCTATATCTCGCGCCACTTGCAATGCAGCCTTTCCAAAGAAAGCAAAACGAAAGGGGTTATCGCTAAACTCACCCTGTTTTGTGTTATACAACTCATGGCGTCCAAAAAACTTATCAAACTCAATGAAGTAGAAATCAACACCATCACGCGATGTTGTATGGAGTGAAAACCATTCTTCGCAATTTCCCATATGTACACAGTGGTTTGAAACGAGTTGAATAGCGTATTTTTTTCGGTCGATACTCCCATAGAGAGGGAGGACAACCTTAACATCAACTTTTAGTGCGCTGAGTGCTTTTGGCAATGCCCCACAAACATCGGCAAGGCCACCGGTTTTTGCAAAAGGATCCACTTCGCTCGCGAGAAATAATACCTGTAGCTGTTTCATGTTGGCACCCTTCAGGAAAAGATCGCATCGGCGTGCGGCGAAAAACCTATTGCACAATGACTGCAAGTCATAATAAAGGAGCAACTGAACATGTCAAGCCAAGGAGTGATCGAATGCATTTACGACACGGTTTACGCGAACTTCAACATGAGTGGCTCCAGATTCTTGACCCATTGCTGCATCTGCCAACATCAAAAAAACTCGATATTTTTTTGCAAAATGAAAAAGACAGTGGGCACCATATCTACCCATCACAGGATACCTATTTTGCCGCACTACATGAGACGCCGTGGTCTGCGATTCGTGGAATTATTATTGGACAAGACCCGTATCATCAGCCACATCAAGCGCACGGATTGGCATTTTCTGTTCCAGAAGGCCAGAAAATTCCACCCTCTTTGGATAATATTTTTCGTGAACTCGCTGACGATTTGCATATTGAACGACCACCGCATGGCAACTTATGTCACTGGTCAAAACAAGGCATTCTCTTGCTAAACACCATTCTAACCGTTCAACATAACAAGCCTTTGTCGCACAAAAATCAAGGATGGGAAGAAATTACCGATGGAATTTTGCGCGCCGTGTGCCAGCAAAAAGAGCATCTCGTTATCTTCGCTTGGGGAAAGTATGCTCAGCAAAAAATATCTGCCATCAATACGGATGGTCATCTCGTGCTGAAAGCGCCTCACCCCTCGCCACTTTCATCGTACCGCGGTTTTTTTGGTTGCCGCCATTTTTCGCAAGCCAATGCGTGGTGGAAAGTGCACGGATTTACTGACATGCGCTGGAGTTAATCCAGCTTTTTGATGGCGTCGCGCAACCCTTCGGCGGTGGTATGGGTATAAATTTGCGTAATGGAAATATCGGAATGACCTAGCAACTGTTGTATTTCAATAAGATTAACCCCTTTGCGCACGAGATTTGAAGCAAAAGTATGACGCAAAGCATGTGCACCCCGTTTTTTGGGGAGAATAATACCCGCCTTATTGAGATGTGTCGAAATTCTTTGCCAAATCAAATACGGCGTCAGTTGTTGCCCCTGTAAACGAGAAAGAAAAAACGGTGAGTTGATCGCCGCCATGTGCGGCAACCAGTAGGTTTGAAGCGCCTCTTCAAGCTGCGGTGCGAGAGGAAGGATTTGCTCTTTTCCCCCTTTGCGCGTGATTTGAATCGCACCAAGTTGTTGATGATAGGCGCTACGCAGCAAGGTGCATGCTTCGGAAGTACGCATGCCGGTATACAGGAACAACGCAAATAACGTGTGATCACGGTCGTTGGTAAAATTTCTTTTCAGGCTTGTTAAGTAGTTACGCAAGAGCGCTTGCTGCTCGGCAGTCAAAAATACCGGTATTTGCCGTCTGTTGATCCCTTTGGGTGATTTGAGGTGCTGCGCGGGGTTGCCGACCACGAGCTCATCATAATCAAGATAACTAAAAATAGTTTTCAGTAACGCAACGATATTAGCATACGTCAGACGGTTCAATTCGTTAGCGCGTTGTGACATATATCCCCGCAACACCCTTTGGTCAACCTGATCCAATGCGACGCTGTACTCGTTGAGGTAAAGAATAAGCCGGTCAAATTCTAAAAGATATTTATGGACGCTGCGTGGCGAGTGACCTGTTTCGAATCTCAGATAACTTTCGAGTTGTTTGCGAATAAGTGGGTAGTTCATGAAAATGTCCTTATTGTGAGTCTGGTTAGCTGCTCGCCATCACATCCAATGAAATATAACATTTCATTGATGTGATGGCAAATGCAAAAAAAGCGCCTAAAATGGGCGCATTTGCAATATTATATCAAATGAAAAACAGAGCGGGAGGATAGGGCGAAATAAGAAAAATTGGCTTAGGTCATGGTTTCAAAGTTACATCTATCTGGTTTCGCTGAATCGTTTCTTCATCGTAAAATTTCATTACCAAGTATGATAGAAAATTCTACTCCACTTGAATACTATTTCCTGGGGGGATTAGCTACCTTATACACTTCCAATCAAACGACGACGAATAAGAGTGTAGGCCAGCGGCACGGTGATGCTTACCATGACAAGCATAGCGAACAGGTGTCCCGCAACGGCCAGTTCAAGCGCTCCGCTGGCAAGGGCGCGTGAGATAGCGACGGCGTGATAGAGCGGGGTAAAGTATGCCACCATCTGCACAACATCGGGCATGGCGTGAAGCGGGAAAAAGATGCCTGAAAAAAGATACATAGGGGTCATCACAAGGGTGAAATAATAATTGAATTGGTCGATGCCAGGTATCACCGCGGTGACAATCAGGGCAAGTGACGCAAAGATGACTCCCGCGAGAAAAATGACTGGGGCGAGTGCCATAAGCCATGGCGAGCTGATAAGCCCTGCGAGGGTAACGACAATGGCAATTATCGTTCCGTAGATCAGACTTTTAGTGGCACCCCACAGGATTTCGCCACCGACAACGCCACGAATAGTGATGGGGGTCGAAAGGAGTGCGTCAAAGTTCTTTTGGAATGTCATTCTGACATACGATCCATACGTGCACTCGAAGGTTGCGGCAAATGCTGCCGATGAAAGGATAATGCCGGGTGCGAGAAAGTGAGTATAAGGGAGCCCATCGATTTCGCGGATATATCCACCAAGGCCAAGCCCCATGGCCAGCAGATAGAGTATGGGTTCGACGAAATTAAGCGTGACGCTCGAAAAATATCGTTTGCGGTAGACCTTGAAGTGTCGCCGCCAAACTCTGATCATGCCAATGATATCAGCGTACAAGCGGCCTCCCGGTAAGTGTCAAATAGACTTCTTCCAGTGTCTGACACTGGTGGTGCTGGATTAAATTCGCGGGAGTGTCCAGCGCGATGAGTTCGCCATTATCAATCAGTGCTACGCGGTCGCAGAGTCTTTCCGCCTCTTCCATATAATGGGTGGTCAGCAGTAGTGTTGTTCCTTGCTGGCGCAGGGTATCAAGTTTTTGCCAGACGAGGCGGCGGGAATATGGGTCAAGCCCGGTGGTTGGTTCATCGAGTATTACCAGTTCGGGGCGATTGATCAGCCCACGAATAATGGTGAGTCGCCGCTTCATGCCACCAGAAAGGGCGCGAATGGGAGCGTTCCTTTTCTCGTGCAGTTCAACTTCTTGCAGCAGTTGAATGGCGCGCGTAGTTGATTCTAACGTGCTGATTCCAAAGTAGTTCGCATACACAACGAGATTTTCTAGCACGGTTAAATCAAGGTCAAGATTGTCTTCTTGCGGGACAATTCCCATGCGCGATTTAATTTCGCGCGCGGCTTGGTTCACGTTCAGGCCAAAGATTTCTACCGTGCCACTGGTCGCGGGGAAATAGCAGGAAAGTATTCGCATAAGCGTTGTTTTACCGGCGCCATTGGGGCCGATGATTCCTACGCATTCTCCGGATGTTACACAAAAGCTCAAGCCACGAAGTGCTTGAAAGGTGTGGTAATTTTTTTGTAGATTCTGAGCAGCAATCAGTATGTTCATGGCGAATATTTCTAGCATAAAAAGCGGTATTACAAAAGAATCGAAAAAATGGTGCTATTTCTTTTGTCAGTTTAAAACTGCATTTGACATGGGTTACGTTTCTCTATACTGTATGGCATTTTTTTAAGGGGGCGCCACATGGCATATCTTAAATCTCAGCACCTTTGTGATGTTAATTATGAAATTCGCGGCAAGATTGCGCAAAAATCAGCGGAGCTGATTCAGGCGGGTCACAATATTATCGAACTCAATATCGGCAATCCGGCGCAGTTCGGTTTTCGTGTTCCAGAAACAATCAATCAGGCGATAGTGCGTAACTTGCTGTCAGCAGAGGGCTATTGCCAGTCGAAGGGTATTTTTCCTGCTCGTGAAGCTATCGTCAATGACACCCAGCTTCAAGGGGTGCGCGATGTGCATATTGACAATGTGTTCATTGGAAACGGTGTTAGTGAATTGATTATGATGTCTATGGAAGCACTGCTCAATCCTGGCGATGAAGTGCTCCTTCCGTCTCCAGACTATCCGCTTTGGACGGCGGCAGTGCGCCTTTCAGGTGGCAAAGCGGTGCATTACCTTTGCGATGAAGAGCGCAACTGGAGCCCGAATGTAGCCGACATAGAGGCGAAAATCACCCCGCGCACACGTGCGATTGTCATCATCAACCCGAATAATCCTACTGGTGCTGTGTACGGGCGTGAAGATCTACTAGAGATCGTTGACTTATGTCGCCAGCATAAGTTAGTCCTCTTTGCGGACGAAATTTACAACAAAATCACCTATGACGGCGCGGCGCATCATCCAGCAGCGGCGCTTTCTACTGATGTGTTAACTGTGACTTTCGGCGGGTTAAGTAAAGTATACCGTGCTGCAGGTTTCCGCGTTGGGTGGATGTATTTAAGCGGGCCAGTAAAAGAAGCCACAGACTATGTTGATGGGCTTACCTTGCTGGCGAGTATGCGTCTGTGCTCCAATGTTCCTGGTCAGTGGGGAATTCAGACAGCTCTTGGTGGGGTTCAATCTATTTTCGAATTAACTGCTGAAGGCGGCAGACTGCACAACCAGCGGAACGCAACCTATGAAAGATTGAGTGCTATCGAAGGGGTGAGCGTCACAAAACCTGAGGGGGCGCTCTATATTTTCCCGTCGATTGATTTGCGTCGTTTCCGCTTTAAAAACGATGAAGACTTCTGCTATCGTTTCCTGAGCGACAAAAAAGTTCTCCTTGTTATGGGACGCGGCTTTAACTATCTGAGTGAACGTCACTTCCGCGTGGTCTTCTTACCGCAAGTTGACATGATTCACGATGCGATGGATCGCTTGGAAAGTTTCCTACAAGAGAATTTAGTGTAAGATGTATTTTTTGCGTATTCAATGCACGGAGGTTAAGTAATGTCAGTTCCTTCGGAAGTGACGGTTGGGCTGCTGATGGGTGGTAATTCTCATGAGCGTGAGGTTTCATTGCGAAGCGGTGCGGGTATTGCCCAGGCGCTACGCGAGTATAACTACCGAGTCATTGAGCTTGATCCGTCAGACCCGTTTTTTTCCAGTAAGTTAGAATCCATTGATATTGCTTATAACACTCTGCACGGTTCAATTGGTGAAAACGGCGTTATTCAAGGGTATTTCGATATGCTGGGCATCCCCTACACTGGCACTGGTGTGATGGGGAGTGGCGTGTCGATGGACAAGGATATTTCAAAAAAAGTTGCGATCGGCTGTGGCATGTCAACGCCCAATTATTTTGTATATTACCAAGAACAAAGGGATTGTCATGCTCTGCCGAACACGTCACCGCTGGGATATCCAGTCGTTGTAAAAGCGGCGTGTCAGGGTTCGAGTATCGGTGTTGAAATAGTTGAAAATGACGCACAGTTTCAGCGCGCAATGGATATTTGCTTTGAACTTGACAGGAAAGTACTTGTAGAAGCATATGTTAAAGGATATGAGGTGACGGTGGGCTTTATTGGGAGAACCGCCTTGCCTCCTGTTGGCATTGTTCCGCATGAGCGGTTTTATAATTATGAAGCGAAATATTCACAAGGAAAAACGCAATACGATGTTCCCGCGCAGATTTCCTCAGAATTATGTTGCAGTATTCAGGGTCAATCTCAGAAACTGCGCCGCGCACTCGATCTTCAGGGGTGTTTTCGCGTCGATTTTATTATCGTCGATGAAGTTGCCTATTTTCTGGAGATCAATACAAATCCGGGTATGACCGCAACAAGCTTAATTCCGAAAGCTGCAGGGTTGGCAGGAATAAGCTACGCCGAACTTGTACACCGTAACATACTGGAAACATTGAATAAACGTGGATGTTAAGCGTCAAATTATTACTGGAATTATTGCAACATTCTTTTTTGGTGTCTTTGGGTTTGGTTTTTATTGGTTTTACTACCAAAGTGCCATTTTTGATCTCCGCGCGGTTGAGTTAAAAAACAACCATTTTGTTGACGAAGAAACTATTGCTTCGCTATTTACAAAATATGCCGGACAAGATATCCTTTCGCTCGATATCAATACTGTTGCTCAAGAGGTATCGCAAATTCCGTGGGTTAAGAGTGTAGCCATCTACCGTAAGTACACTGGAGTGCTGCGGGTGGTTTTAACGGAATTTAGACCGGGGTACAAGTTGCGCAATGATCACGGTGACGTGTATTATGTATCCTCTGATGGGTACGTAATGGAATTGCTCAACAACCGACTTGAACAAAAGCTGCAATATGACAACATACAGCTTCCTGTTATTCACTCAACGTACCAGCAGTTGTCATTCCGCGATATTGTTACGCAGACCCCGTTGCTCTATTCCATTGCACAACACCTTAATGAGCAACTTCTCAGTATTTACAATCTGCTTATAGATAAAAGCGGCATTGTTCTTGCTAATGATTGGCAGAGGGTTTATCTTGGTGATCAAAAATTCCCCGATAAGGTTCGCACATTGAAACATTTGGCAAATAACGTTCTTACTCCCTATCAGCGCTATAGAGTTTATTTAGAAAACGGTGTCGTTTATATTCAAGAAGGTGTGGTGGATGATGCCAAGAGAAATCGCTGAAAACACAAACATTATCGTTGGACTTGACATTGGCACCACCAAAGTATGTGTTGTAATCGCACAGGTTCGCTCCGACAATTCCATCAATGTAATTGGCACTGGAAGAGCTGAATCAAAAGGGATTCGCAAAGGTGTCGTAGTCAACATTGACCTAACCGTAGAGGCTATCCGTAAAGCCGTTAACGAAGCTGAACTTATGGCTGGTGTGACGGTTCGTGATGTTTTTGTAAGCATTGGCGGTTCGCATATTAAAGGGACAAATTCACGTGGTGTTATTGCCATTAAGAATCGTGAAGTGCGTGAAGAAGATGTCGTTCGCGTCATCGAATCAGCTAAGGCCGTTGATATACCGCTTGACCGTCAGATCCTCCATGTGCTTCCACAGGAATATATCGTTGATGGACAAGACTCAATTAAAAAACCAATGGGGATGAGTGGTGTCCGCCTTGAGGTTGAAGTTCATATCGTTACGGCATCACGTAGTTCTGTCGAAAACCTCGTAAAAAGTTGCAACCGAGCAGGCTTAAATATCTCTGGAATTGTGCTCAGTCAATTGGCTACCTCTCACTCCGTACTCTCTTCTGACGAAAAGGATCTTGGCGTAGCGGTCATAGATATTGGTGGCGGCACGACAGATATGGCAATTTTTGTTGAAGGGAGCATTTGGCATACGTGTAATATTCCCTTTGGCGGGATCAACATAACAAATGATATCACGATCGCTCTTCGAACCCCGCAAAAAGATGCTGAAAATATAAAGATTAAACACGGAAGTGCGTATACTTGTGACGAGCTTTCAAGCGAAATTGTCGAAGTGCCCGGTGTTGGAGGAAGAGATCCGCGAAGGCTTTCGAAGTATGTATTGAGCCAGATAATCGGACCTCGTGCGAATGAAATTTTTAGCGCTGTCAATAAAGAGATTCAAAACGCGGGTTTTGAGGATTTGATTGCCAGTGGTATTGTAATAACGGGTGGCGCTTGCAAAATGGAAGGTAGTCAGAAAGCGGCGTCAAAAGTGTTTGGCACTGAAGTCCGTATCGGCTCACCAACTAACTTTGGTGGCCTTGTTGACGTAGTAAGTGATCTTGAATATGCTACTGCGGTTGGACTGGTGCTCTACGCATGGTCGGAAAATTCTTCTTTTTATGCGGAAAATACTTCCAAAAGAGAAGAGCCTTCGCGACCTGGCCAAAGTGTTACGGGGAAGTTAAAGAAGCTATTTGGTGAGTTTTTCTAGTAACGTATACTCTCGGGGGAAACCATGACGTTAATTTTACCTGATGAAGAAGAGTTCAGCTCGCCAGGGGCTCGTATAAAAGTTATTGGTGTTGGTGGAGCTGGCGGTAATGCGGTGAACAACATGATTGATGCTCGACTCGAAGGAGTAGAGTTCGTTGTTGCCAATACCGATCAAAGGGCGCTTGGAATTGCAAAAGCGCCCGTCAAACTGCAAATTGGGTCAAAACTCACTCGTGGACTTGGCGCCGGCGCAAATCCTGAAGTTGGTAAAAAAGCAGCAGAAGAGGATATGGAGCGCATTCGCGAAGCGCTTGCTGGTGCCGACATGGTTTTTGTAACCCTTGGTTTGGGTGGCGGAACCGGAACTGGCGCAGCGCCAGTTATTGCTAAAATTGCAAAAGAACTTGGGGCTTTGACCATTGCTGTGGCAACTATGCCTTTTTCGTTTGAAGGCCGTCGTCGCCTGCAAGTCGCGCAAAAAGGGTATATGGAAATATCTGAATGGGCTGACAGTATTATTGCCATACCGAATCAACGCTTGTTTGAAGTATGCGATAAGAATATGAAAGTCACTGAAGCCTATCTCATGGCTGACGATGTGCTCAAGCAAGCCGTACAGGGGATTTCAGACTCGATTAACGTGGTTGGACAAGTTAATATCGACTTTGCTGACGTTCGCACGGTTATGGCCAACTCTGGCCTTGCCCTTATGGGAACTGGCGAAGCCGAAGGGGACAATAGAGCGGTCGAAGCTGCCCGTAAAGCTATTTCTAGTCCTCTCTTGAATGATATTAAGATTGCTGGCGCGAAAAAAGTCCTCTTAAACATTACGAGCAGTATGGACATCACGATGGTTGAACTGCAAGCTGTTACAAAGTTAGTAACTGAAGCGGCCGGAGATGCAGATGTGATATACGGCAATGTCTTCAATCCCGACTTACAGGATCGCATTAAAGTAACAGTTGTCGCTACTGGTTTCGAACTCCCACCTGAAAGTGGCATCCCTGGATACGTGAAAAACCATGCGAAAGAGCCTGAGGTTGCTGCCTCTACGCCAGCGCCAAGTACTCCTCGCGTTACGCGCATTGCTCCAGAGGCGCCTGCAGCTGTAGCAACTGCTCCAGCGCAGATGCCACCGACCAGTCAGGATGATGTGATGCCAAAAGCACAAAATACTTCTACTGAAATGCCGCAACATGCTGCTAAAAAATCAGTTACAGATGACTTCTCGCGGTCACTTTTTTCCGATGATGAAGGGCAAAACAACAGACAACCATTCGCAAGCTCTAATGACACAATGATTATTGATGATGTCACCCCTCTACGCACAACAGCATCGGCTCGCTCTCACGAAAATGGTGATGCAAACCGTGATCATAAACCAAAAATGAGTTCAGAATTTATCTCCATTAAAGAGATTCGTAAAAATCAAAGCACCGATATTAAAAATATCCATAGAATGCTTGGCGGTTCGGAAGAACACGATTATTACGACATTCCAACTTTTCTTCGAAATCAAGTAGATTAAAAAANTTTTTTTATTTCAACGTCAATGAGTTCAGTGCTGCATATCCTGCACAAACGCCACCCTCATTTTCTGTTGCTGGTTTTGTGCGAACTAAGTAACCAGCGATATCTGTGTTGATTGCTCCATGCATGGCATGCGTCAGTGTATACCAACCAATTTCACTGGCGCAAGGCACGGGAGGCTGTACTTTATTGTTTATAACTAATTGTGCATTATGCAACTCAGGATGTATTCGCTCCATTGCCACGTACGTTGAAAAATCTATTGATGGATCATTCAGTAAAGACGAAATAGCAGTACCAAAAAAATTATTTCCCCCACCTTCACGCTGTGGTTTTACAACAAAATTATCAGGGTGCCGAAAAACTTTTTCATAGGCATCCTTGTTGTCAAGGGGGCGAGTGTACACTGAAGTGGCGGCAAGATATTCTCGACTTTGATTACAGCTCAAGTGTGATTGCAATATGGACTCGTCGGTCAATACGGCCTGAATCACTTTCATGCCAGCGAGTTGATATTGCATGTCAGGAATTTTAATAGCATCAGAATTCTCTAGAAGAATTCTCCCCTGAATAGCCTCTTCACTCTGATAATCTTCCGGCGCATATCCAGCACGAAAATATGCTACGCCTACATGGAAGTTATTATAATACATATGTCCATGACGAAGAATGCCATACCTGCCGATATCTTCAAGGGTCGCCCGCACCGCACGTATTCCCGCTTGCCTAAAAAGTAATTTTTCGATAGCAAGCTGATCAAAAATATTTCTCTCATTGGGCTGAACAACCATAAGCAAGACGCTATTCGGAAAAGCATAATACTGAAACATATCGAGAAAGCACTGTGTAATTTCTTTTGCAATAGGATTTTCAAGAGGAAGACGCGATATCGCTTTCGTTGACTCGAGAAATGTATGAAAATTTACCATGCATTCAGACATCATGGGAAAGCTTACCGAGACCGTATTGAATTCTACCTGCTTCGGAGTGCCAGATGATGCAATAAAAAAATCATTTCTCCCAATTGCTTGTCGATAAGGCTGTGCATTCTCGGGGGAGCTGCGCAAGATACGCAACAGCACATTAATGAAAGGATCGTTCAGTAAAAGTGGCTCAAGATATTTCTCAAGGAATGCCTGAGGCAATGTCATAAGCAAATCGGCGTAAATTTGCGAGCTGTTTTTCATTGTATCTATGTTCAATTGAGAAACTAAATATGGATCAAGCACGATTGGCATGTGGGAAAGTTGGTCGTGCGTATCATACTTGAGTAATCCGTAGGTTATTGCCATATCAACCAATGGTGCATGGTCTGAGTGAGTCATCATAGTACTCCTATTCGTCAAGCAATTGAATTGTATCACGCAAAGATTCCGGAGAAACATGCGTATAGATTTGTGTCATCTTTACATCTGAATGTCCAAGTAGGTGCTGAATTTCAATCAATTGCGCTCTTTTTCGAACAAGATTTGTTGCGAACGTATGGCGCAATACGTGCGCCCCGCACTTGCGTTGTTCATTGCATTGTAGCGCTTTCAGTTCTTTTGAAACGAGATGCCAAATAATACGAGGGTTCATCGGCTTGCCACCTTTTTGCGAAAAAAACCATTCTGATGATATTTTTGCCATCCAGGGCAGCCAAAACTGCTCAAGTATTGTAACAAGGGTTTTGGGCAGCGGAATTACCTGTTGCTTGCCTCCTTTACGAGTAATCGTAATGGAAGAAGTTGTTTGCGAATAGTGCATTCTCGTCAACGTACAAAGCTCAGACGTTCGTATCCCTGTATATATGAACATGGCGATTATCGCTCGATTCCGGTCATTGGTGAAGTTTCTTTTGGTCTGCACCAGCATTTCGCGCAAGGTACTTTGTTCCGATACATCAAGACAGTGTGGCAAGTGATCTCTTCTTGACTGCTTGGGAAATAATAACTTTTCGGTCGGGTTTTTCTCCATTATTTGTTCTGTATGCAAAAAAGAATAGAATGATTTCAAAATTGCCAAAATAGTCGCATAAGTCGGCTTTTTTAAGTTCCCTGCTCGAGCGTACATATACGATCTTAAATCAATATGTGAAACGGAACTATATGCCAGTTTTTCTGAATCCAGATACGTGAAGTACTTCCGCAATTCGAACTGGTATTTTTCGATTGTTGGTGACGAGCACCCTTTTTCAAAACGTAAATAATTGGTGAAATTTTTTACGATCGTGACGTGCGACATGGTTACTCCATATTTGTAATGAAATAATCTATTTCATTACAAATATCATAAAAGCTAAAGAAACGGGTAGCAAAAAGCTACCCGTAATCAAATTTATTTAGAAATGAGCTGTAATCCTTTAGGCTTTGTACGGCCGGTGGTGCCGCCCAATTTATCGAGTAATTTCTGATCGAGATCAGGGCGCATTTGCTTCAGCGCGTTAACGCCAAAACCTCCACGTGCGACCCCCCAATGTTTTCCGTTCACGAAAATCGGGAACGAAACGTCCGTTAACACTTCGCCGGTATCTCGAATATAGGTTTGTTGTAAAATCCCTTTATCGTTCCGTGCACTTTGCTTTTCCATATCGGTCGTGAAGAAAATTCTCCGTGAGCGGTTATTCACGATATCAACATCTGGATTACCAGTCAGCGGCTTATTGTACTTGTCATTGTGCACAATATTGAGGCCATCACGGTTGATGATAATCAAGTATGCCATGGTTGCCTCATCAAATAATTCGCGCTGGATAGACGCAAACCCCTGCTCTAAAAGTTCCGTGAAAGGGGCGATATGTTTTGCGGGATTAACATTGGGCATTTTGCGGTATTCTGTCGAAAACAATTGGCTTTGTGATAGCTTGCCTGAATTGAGATACTCCTCCATTAAAGCGGTCGCATCATGTGATACTTCACGCACTTTTCTCCTGACTCCACTGGAGAAATCTGGGGTGTCAAAGCTTGAGGTCATTGCTAAAAGTTCTTCATTGGAAATGGTTAACATTCTTGTTTGTTCAGCAAAATCCATACTTAAATCGCGCAGCGATTCCGATTTATGCGAGATAACATCGAGTCTCTTGTAAATATCCCGCACGGTAGCAGACTGCTCTTCTACCGCAGAAGATATTGAGAGGGTACTTTCTGAAATCGAACTATTTAAATTGCCCATATTCTGGATAATTGAATTGATTTCGTTCACCGACTCTTGTGAGCTTACCACGGCATGTTGCGAGTTTGCTGTCGATTTTGCAGCCTGAAGCGATCCTTCACGGATAAGTCGGAGATTTTCAGAGATACCTGATGTTGCTTGCGTGGTTTTTTCGGCTAGTTTGCGAACTTCATCGGCAACGACAGCAAATCCACGTCCATGTTCTCCTGCACGTGCGGCTTCAATAGCAGCATTGAGCGCCAGTAAGTTGGTTTGCTCTGCAATTTCATTGATAGTGACGATAACATCGCCAATCTTCGCAGCAGATTGACTCAGTTCGTTAAGAGTTTTCACCGATTCATCGACCGACTTCGCAATTCCAGCCATTGCACCTACCACTGTTTTCGAATGACCAACAGCATTTTTTGAATAATTATCAGCTTCTTCGGTATTGCGCTGAAGATTGGCTATACTACGAGTGATATCCTGTACTGTCTGACTTAACTCTTCTGCAGCGCGGGCAACCGCGAGACTTTCTTGAGCGGTATCTTCGTTCGCGCTGACCGATTCTTCCGCACTCTTTGATAAACGGGCTGAAGCAATGGCCGTAATAACACTATGATCATTGATTTGCCCGATAACTTCGCGCAACTTACCATACATCAATTCGAGTGAACGCCATGGAAGAGCCCAGTAAGAGGAGGGAGCAGGAGCCCATGGTTTGCATAAATCACCATTATCTACAATTGGTCTAACTTGCTGGTTAAGGCACGCCATTGGGTAATCAACTCTTGATATCCACAGAACCATAATCCCGCCAAGCATCCCAGCGCAGGCAATTCCAAAACAGACGAGAGCTAGGAAAAAATTGTCGTGATAGAAATATCCTGAAAGCGGGTAAAAAATAACTCCGCAGAGAATTGAGAGCGCAAAGGGAAGAATTTGCCCAAGGGAACGGGTGTCGCCTGCATCCTTACCAAACAAAATGGCTAATTTTTTCATACTCTACCTCGCTACAATCTTTTTTCGGCTCAATCTGACCACCATTCTAGTCCATTATCCATAGAGATAAAACTATTATTTTACATTTCCAAACAGCATTCGAAATGACAATAGGTTCTTATAGTGACATAACGCAGGATTGATAATGATATCAATTATGAATAATATGAGAAGACTCCCGCAGAAGCACTTTCCTATCAGGCCAAGCCCGTATAATTGCTTGGACTAGTGTTGCCAAGGGAATAGAAAAGAAAATTCCCCAGAATCCCCATACCCCTCCAAACACTAATATGGCCACAATAATTGCTATAGGATGAATGTTGACCATTTCCGAAAAAAGTAATGGAACGAGGATGTTACCATCAAGGAACTGAATGATGGCGTAAGCAATCATGATGTAGAAAAACTGATCCCCAATCCCCCATTGGAAATATGCGATAAACGCAATTGGAAACGTTACTACCGTGGCGCCAACATATGGCACAAGCACGGAAAATCCTACCAGCAAGGAAAGAAGCATGGTGAAGTTTAAGCCAAGAAACTTAAACGTCACAAATGTAACTACCCACACAATAAAAATTTCTGTTGCTTTTCCACGGATATAGCTGGCAATTTTACTATTGACATCTTCCCATACCCCATTCAAGAGCGATCTTTCGTAAGGTAAGAAGCGGGTAAACCAAACGATAAGATTGTTTTTATCTTTCAACATAAAGAAAATCATTAAGGGCACCAATACAAGGTAAACAAGGAAAGCAATTGCTCCTGTAACCGATGCAAGTGATAAAGATACAATATGTTGGCTAATATTTCCAAATTCAGCAATGGTAGTTTCGATCAAGGAACGAACTTGTTGCGGACTGATAAATTCTGGGTACTTTTCAGGAAGACTAAGTAAGACGCTTTGTAAAGAAAGCACCATAGTAGGTAACTCACGCGCCAGTTGTGTAAGTTGGCGTGTCGCGACAGGAACAACAGTAAAAACAAACAACCCAATAAAACCCATAAAGAAAATAAATACGGTCACCACACCGAAATTCCGAGGCACCTTAAATCTCTGCAGGAAAGTAATTATACCGTCGAGTAGATACGCTAACACTAATGCGGCAAAGAATGGCATTAACAGATTTCCCAAAAAAATAACGATACTAAATCCTATGACTAGAGAAATGGTCAAGATCGCAACTTGGGGATTTGAAAAATGATCTTCGTACCAACTTCGCACTACTTTTAACATGGCGTTCCTTCTGCAAAACTTCTCTGCAAGGACGTTCATCCTTGTCGTTGTGCGCACGAATAATACATGGTTTCAAAAACGAATCCAAGGAGATAAACTGGCTGCCCATAGGCCATGAATGTAATTGCGAAAAAAACTGTATTTGTGTATTGTTTCTCCCTATGAGTACTGAAAGAAAAGGAAAACGCGTGTGAACCGATCAAAGAAACTTATTCATATCCTTATTTTTTATCTCGCTATCCCCTATTCAATTTCCTTGGTTATCGCCGAAGGTACCAATATTTATTTCCTTCAAAATACCCAATTCACTTCCGCCTCAAGTCAGCATTCATTTTCGTCTACTCAACCATTTTTAATGCCAGATGGTTTTCTTCGCATCAACCCAATGTCGCTTGCCTCTGCTCCACTAGTAACTGCAATAACACCCAATGCAGAAGAAGTTGCTGCTCAGGAAGCTGCCATAGCAACACCTGTTGCGCCGAAAGTTCCAATCACCTTGTTGGGAATTATTTGGCAAGCACCACCGAAAGAATCGTTTTTCTTTGCTGAACGGGGTGGCCACGTTGGCTATTACAAACACGGCGACTCGATTGATGGCCAAACAGTTGACCTTATCACCCCTGAAAACGTCCATTTTACTGGCGGTTTAATTCTTGAACCTTTCGAAAGCAAGGTCGAGCAATCGGTATCACAAGGCGCTGCAACAGACCAGGAAGTCACCTTTAATCGTGGACGCGCTCAGATCGAGCTGGCAGAAGCCCGAGCCATGATCAGCAATCCTAATTTATTGATGAGCAAAGTTGCTATACACCCGAGTAACGCAGGTGGATATTTTGTAAATTGGGTTGACCGCAGATCCGTCTTTGGGGCTGTGCTACAGAAAGGTGACATTATTAAACGTGTGAATGGAGTAGAGGTGACAACGCCACGCGATCTTTTCTTGATTCTTGAATCACTCGACAAACGGAATTTCTTTTCCATTGACATAGAGCGCGAAAAACAACGACAGACGGTCGTAATAGAGGTGAAACGATGAAGTGTTTTGTTTTAAGAAATTTGGCTAAGTGTGTTGTTGTTTCTTTGATTGTTTTTGGAATTGCATGGCAGACCGCATCAGCGAATACAAAGTTAAACTTCAATCAGGTTGACATTAAAGAGTTTATTAAATTCGCTGCCGACTATGCAGGGTTAAACCTTGTTTATAATGTTGATAATGTTAAAGGAAAAATAACCGTCTACTCTCCTGGTGATGCCAGCCGTGAAGATGTCTTACAAATCCTCGATACTATCCTTGAAATATATGGGTATGCCGCCGCACGCGATGGGAATATGCTGATTCTTACTGCAAATACAGAAGCCCCGCGCTATGCCGGTGCTGCCGTTGGCGCTATTGAAGAGGCAAGCGGTACACAAGTAATGTTCTTACGCACGACGTACCTCGCGATTGCAGATGTGGTGAATCTTATCAAGCCAATTGTATCGGCACGTGCTTATATTGCCCCTATCCCCAACCGGAACATGATGATGATCGTGGATAACACCACCAATGTCATGCGCGTGAAATCGTTGCTCGCTAAGCTCGACAATTTTGCCGATGATAACCGATTTGAAACACTTTCCCCCCAGCACTATTCATCCTTTGATATGGCAGAACGCCTGAAATTGCTTTTCCCCAAAGCCGGCATTAAAGACGCTGTTATTATGCCATTGCGTGAAGAAAATCGCCTCTACATATACGGTTCTGCTCAGGAAGTTGCCACCTTAAAGCGGTTGAGCGCACAAATGGATCAAGCATTTATTCAGCGTTCGAATGGGGTGTATGTAACGCCGTTAAAATTTGCCAATTCTGAAGAGGTGGTAAAAGTTTTAACGGCTGTTTTCAAAGAACTTACGAGTGCAGGGAAACCAGTAAATTTCACTGCCGACCTTGCCATTAACGCTGTGGTAGTCAATTGCGAACAAACAGATTATGACAATATCCGCCAAGTAATTGAAAAACTCGATCAACCGCAAAAGCAAGTTTATATTGAAGCCCTTGTTATCGAAACCAGCGTTACGCACTCTGATGCCTTTGGTGTTTCATGGACCGCTGGTGGTGGGGATAACAATAATGTTGCGCTGGGAAGCTCGAACATGTCAGGGGCTGGCGTATCGTCATCCGCTTTTGCTACCGAGCTTATGTCTGGCAAAATACCTTCTGTGCCTGCTGGACTCAGCCTCGGCTTTATTGGTAACTCTATAACCTATCAGGGGTTTACTTTCCCAACCATTACAGCCTTAGTGAATGCCTTAAAAACGAAGAGCTATATTAACATCCTTTCAAATCCAAAAATATTGACCATCAATAATCAGGAAGCAGAAATATTTGTCGGGGAAAACCGTCCATATGTAACCAGTGAAAAATTTGACAGCAACAATAATCCTATTCAAACGTATGAATATAAAGATGTCGGTATTCGTCTTCGTGTAAAACCACAAATCAGCCAAGATGGCATGGTAAAGCACAATATTTATCAGGAAATTATCAAAGTTGCGGCTCAGTCAGCCTCATCAACGCAACCAATTACGCTGAAACGTTCGACCAACACCAACGTTATGGTACCTGATGCTAACACAATTGTGATCAGCGGCTTGATTGATAACGATACAAATACTGTCAAACAGGAAGTCCCCTGCCTCGTAGATCTACCAGTGCTCGGATATGCGTTTCGTAACACGAGCGGATCGACGGACAAGAAAAATCTTCTCGTATTTGTTACGCCCTATATTGTTAATACGGCATATGATTCAGATATTGTTACCAAAACGATGCTCGATCGCTATGACGACTTCTATCAAAAAATTTATCAGGATGTTTTTGAAATCACTCCGGAGATCTATAAAGAACGTAACATTGTCAACCCTGCGACTGAGTTCCTGAATAACGAGTCGCGCTAAATGTCTCAGGAAGCACACTTTCACATTCCAAATACCGCTATCTGCGCTGGACGCAATGCAAAAGGGCAACCTATTATTTTTGTGGCAACAGAAGAAGATCGCCATAAAGGCGAGTTTGCAGCGTTTGCTTTACGCGAGGCCGTAGATGTTCAAGTGGTCGGCTATGAAAAGCTCTCTACCTTTGAGTCGCGTATTCTTAATGAAGCTGGCGTCGGGCAGGAAAACGTACTTTCAGCGATTGAGGAAATTGATGACTTTGAAGAAGCAGAAAATCTTCTGGAATCGTCTCAAGATGATGCTCCAGTCATTCATTGGGTTGCTTCGGCTATTTCCCGGGCGTTATCACGTGGTTCAAGTGATATTCATATCGAACCATATGAAAAGTTTTCAAAGTTGCGCTTTCGTATAGACGGTGTTTTACATGACGTGGCAACGCTTCCCAAAAAAGCGCACCAACCAGTTATTACTCGCATAAAGGTTTTGGCAGCGCTAAATGTTGCGGAAAGCCGCCTACCACAAGATGGCCGCATGCGTGTAAAAATGGGGAATAACCATACGGATCTTCGAATTTCAACCATCCCGTCATCATTTGGTGAACGTGTTGTTTTACGCTTACTCGAAGGAGCTGGAACTGATCTGACACTTGAGCATGTCGGTTTTACTGGTTCGCAAAAAGAACGCTTTCAACGAGCCATTTTCCAGCCGAATGGTATTATTCTCGTCACAGGTCCGACCGGTTCAGGAAAAACCACCACTCTGTATGCTGCGCTGCGTGAACTAAAAAGTCCAGAACGCAACATTTTGACGATTGAAGATCCGGTTGAATATCGAATTGAAGGCATTTCACAGGTTCAGGTGAACCCAAAAATTGGCCTTACATTCGCGAATGGTTTGCGCTCTTTCTTGCGTCAAGATCCTGATGTCATTATGGTCGGTGAAATCCGCGACTTGGAAACGGCAACCGTTGCCATCCAAGCGTCGCTTACCGGTCACCTTGTCATGGCAACACTGCATACAAATTCATCAGTTGGTGTTGTCACACGTTTAGCCGATATGGGTGTCGAAAAATATTTAATTGCTTCAACCCTCGTAGCGTCATTAGCACAACGTCTGGTTCGCCGACTCTGTCCGCATTGTCAAGTTCCAGCACAGCTTTTTGGCAAAGAGCGCGAGTTGGTCATGAGTTATGGGTTAGATCCTGAGCTATTTAAAGAATCTTCTGGCTGTGAAGAGTGCATGCAGACAGGGTATCGCGGCCGAATAGGCATTTATGAATTGTTTGTGCCGGGTACCGAAGATAAAAGCATTATGAGTCGTACAGATGACGAAGCAACTTTGCTGCAACATGCGGTAGCCAATGGGTTAGTCACGTTAATGGTTGACGGTTTGCAAAAAGCGGCTCAGGGTATTACATCGGTTAAAGAGATTTTACGGGTTACATCGGAGTAAACATGTCTTTATATCGGTATACCGCATTTGATACCAACGGCAAAGCAACTAAAGGACGTATTGAAGCGGAAAGCGAAACGCACGCGATACGAAAGCTTAAATCGAGCGGATTATTTCTCGAAACGATTGCAGAAGCGCGTGGTTCTTCGTTATTACGCAAGCAGTTTGGTTCCCATCGCGGATTAAAAAAAGCACTCCCATTGAGCTTTACACAGTTGGCTTCATTGGTTGCGAGTAATATGCCTTTAGTCGATGCCCTTGACGCACTGGCTGCTTCTGAACCAAATCAAACGCTTTCTGGTGTATTTGCCAATATATCGTCGGGTATTCGTGGCGGTTCAACCTTTTCTGATACGCTTGGGCACTATCCTCATATTTTTGACGACACCATTGTATCGTTAATCCGTGCTGCGGAAAGCTCAGGTAACCTTGAATCGGTACTCAACTCATTAGCCGAAACAATGAACCGTCGTCGTGAAGTAAATGCCAAGCTCCTTTCCGCGCTCGCCTATCCTTCAGCTGTGTTTATGGTTGGAATTGCCGTTGTCGTGTTCATGTTAACGTCTGTAGTGCCGATGGTTACTCAAGTATTTGAAGGGGCGAAAGCCACGTTGCCGATGATCACGCAAATTGTCCTTGCTGCAAGTGATTTCTTGGCCGCGTATGGGATATTGCTCTTCTTTGTCATCGTTGCCGGAACGACTCTTTTTGTGTTTCTTTACAAGAAAAATCTTAGCTGGCAGCGCTGGGTTGCTAAAATCTTGCTCCGTCTTCCGATCATCGGTAATTTACTTGTTAAAACCATTCTTGCCCGGTTTGGCAATACGCTTTCTTCTATGCTCAGTGGAGGAGTTCCTCTTGTGCGCGCTTTGGAACAATCTGCCGCAGTGTCGGGAAATATTTATGTGCAAGAAAAAATCATTGAAGTAGCACAACGAGTTGTTCAGGGGATGAATGTCGATGCCGCACTCAAAAATGCTGCGGTTTTCCCTGATCTTTTTGTCAATATGGTGGGAACTGGTCGAAAAGCCGGAAATTTACCAGATATGATCCATAGGGTTGCAATTATTTATCAAATGGAAGCTATGCGCGTCATAGATGCTTTTCTGGCTATTATCGAGCCACTTATGATTCTCTTAATTGGGACTCTCGTTGCCGTTATTATGGCCGCTACTCTCTTGCCAATTTTTGAACTGAATACACTCATACGTTAATAATAACTATTAGCTGATTATAGCTATGCGAGCGAGCCGATGAACCTTTTTCTTCGAAAAATAAAAATTATTCTTCTCTTAGCTATTATATTGAATGCTTCAGCGGTAGTAATTCATGGTGTGTCGGCATACCGGAGCGTGGACGCTTTTAGAAGTAGCATGATAGGTCTTGGCAGGACGATTATCCATTCGTTTGAAAGTGGCAATCGAGTTTTTCGTGTGTACTCGCAACACTCTATGGAGAGTATGCGGATTTTCCTGCAAGACCTTTCGAGGCAGGAAAGCATTCGTAATTTTATCATTTTTGACCGCAACGGAAAAGTGCTCTTGTCACTTGGAACCATTGATCAAGCCTATTTGATGGTAAATCAAAATCGCGAAGAGCTTGTGGTTGAAACAGAAGACTTGTTCTATTTTTACAAGCCATTCAATCCGATTGTGCCACTTGTTTCTCCTTCTCGCGAGTCAGACAACATCTGGCGCATGCATCCCCGTTTTCACTTTGAAGGCGACGTACCAGTGCAGGAACTCACTATTTTACTGGTACTTGATAAAAGCAACCTAAACGTCCTCAAGCACAAGCAACTTTTTAATATGTTTCAAATGATTGCTGTGCAAATTATTTTACTTATCACCTTTTACTACAGTATTAAGCTTATTAAATTGTACCAAATTAGTCAGGAAAGACTTCGTCGTGCTGAAAAAGACGCCGAATTGGGAAGTTTTTCAAATATTCTGGCTCATGAAATCCGTAACCCTTTAAGTGCGATGTCAGGCTTGATCCGTTTTGCCATTAAAAAAACACCCGATGGTCAGGTGCAAGAGGTCTTAGAAAATGCCCTGAATGAGACCGGCCGACTGAATAAAATCGTTGAAGACTTCATGGCATATGGAAAAGATATCCCACTTGAAACCAAATCGGTCAATCCAGCAGAATTAGCTCAAAGAGCCGCTCAGATTGTCTATTACGATATGCAAAGCAAAAACATCACTCTGCAAACTCACTTTGCCAATGTGGTATCTGACCGTCAAATAGACCCTGAAAAACTCCTTCAAGTTCTTGTAAATTTGTTACTTAATAGCATTCAAGGTTCGCCTGAAGGGGCTCCTATTGAGTTGCGCGTTACCGAACGGGAAATTCTTATTATAAATCAGATCCCTGAGGGTACACAAATCGACAAAAATAAAATTTTTGAACCTTTTTACACGACCAAGTCGCAAGGATCAGGGTTAGGTCTCGCAATTAGTAAGAAAATCATTGAACAGCACGGATTTACGCTTGGGGTACACTCAGTAAATCCTTTTTCTATTGCAATATGTTTTGAACCTCAGGAGCGCTCATGAAACGAATACTTATAGTTGATGATGAAAAAACGCACCGTTATATGTTGCGGATTCACCTTGAAGATGCTGGCTATACCGTAGAAGAGGCTATACATGGTGAAGACGCTCTCTCAATCATTGCACAGCAACCGTTTGATGCCATCTTACTTGATGTTCAAATGGACGTGATGGATGGGTTGACGTTCCTTGGCGCGCTACGCAAAACAGGCGATATTACGCCAGTTATTATCATTACGGCGTACTCAACTGTCAAAACAGCTGTTTCAGCCATGAAACTTGGTGCAACAGATTTTTTAGGCAAACCAGTCGACTCTGATGAGCTTTTAAAAGTACTGCAGCGTATTCTAAAAAAGGGTTTCACTAAGGCAGAAGTCTCTGTAGTTTCTTCATATACCTTTCACGGTGTATGGTCCCCTTCAGGATTAGGCAAAGTGCTTTCTTTGCTAGAAATGGTTGCCCCTACTGATGCTTCTGTCTTAGTCCTTGGAGAATCGGGAACTGGTAAAGAGATTATTGCTCAGTCTATCCACGAAAATTCGCCGCGGGCGAAAGGGAATTTTCTTGCGGTTAACTGCGCCGCCCTAAACGAAAACCTTATCGAATCCGAATTATTTGGCCATGAAAAAGGTGCTTTTACCGGTGCTGCCGCCCGCAAACAAGGAAAATTCGAACAAGCCAGTGGAGGGACTCTGCTCCTTGATGAAGTGGGTGAGCTTCCGCCTGCTGCACAAGCAAAGTTGTTACGAGCGATTCAGGAAAGAGTTATTGAAAGAGTGGGTGGCACTCAAAGTGTTCACGTCGATGTGCGCATAATTGCCGCAACCAATAGAGACCTCAAAAAAATGGTCGAAGACGGATCATTTCGAGAAGATCTTTTTTTTCGCCTGAATGTTTTTCCCGTTGAGATTCCACCACTTCGCGAACGTCGCGAAGAGTTGCCTCTGCTTATTTCGTTCTTCATAGAAAAATATGCGGCGCGGTTTGGCAAGCTGATTCAAGGATACTCAGATAGCTTTCTGACAAAACTAAAGTCGTACTCTTTCCCGGGAAACATCAGAGAATTAGAAAACATAGTGGAACGTGCCATCATTCTGTGCCGCACACAAATGCTTGATGTCACACACCTCCCTGAGCTGGCTTCTCACGCCATGCAAAGCGGTCAAAAAACTGTTTCGATAAAAGATAACGAAAAAAACCTTATTATTGAGGCCTTGCGAAAAACCGATGGGAATAAATCAAAAGCAGCTGAATTACTCGGTATTGCACGTCGAACCTTGCACTATAAAATCCGCGAATATGGTTTAGAGTAATTTTCCCTGCATATTGTGCAATTTTATTATATAGTCCAAAGAGCATTTGTAACAGAGTTTTACTTATGATAATGAAAAATACACTTTATGGAGGTTTGCATGACACTACATGCGATGACCCGCCTTACCATGGTTCTTTTACTCGCTGCAACATTGCAAGGTTGCATGGTGCCATTTGGAGAGGGTCAAACGGTCGATCAGCAACGGCAGCAAGTCCTGAATGAGACAGCACCTGTGGGAGTTCAACTTGAACACCTTCGCATGGATAATGCAAACTTACATGCACTGAATCAAGCGCTTGCGCGTGACTTAATGGCGCTACGTCAGCAAGTCAATAACAATACCGTAAATTTAGATTATCTACGCAATGTACTCGGCACCATGCAATCTGAGATGCAAGGCGCGCCGTCCGCTTCATCTCGTTCCACTTCCACACAAACATCCCGTCCAGCACCGTCTGCTGCACCATCAAAGTCCGTTCCTCCAGCAACGGCAGCAGTAAAGCCAGCGGCACCTCTGCCATCTGCGGGTGTTCGTCCCCCGGCAATTACGTCGCCGTCATCAACTCCTCTTTCTCCTTCTTCTCCGACCTCTGCTACTGACACTGGATTGCCCTCTGCACTTAGCCCAGAAGGTACTACCGCTGACAAAGCTATGCTACCGAATGAAGCACCGATTACCACGCCTTCACGGGATACATTTTCTGATATGAGTGGTGAACCGACTGCATTATATAACCAAGCATTAACGTACTACCGTGCTAACGATCCACAGCGCGCCTTAATCGCTTTTGATCAGGTATATCGCAATTTCCCTCAATCTTCGCTCGCCGATAATTCACTTTATTGGGCTGGTGAAATTTACTATGCTCAGAAAGATTATACGACAGCGTATGACTATTTTGACAAAGTAACCCGCAATTATCCGACAGGGAATAAAGTGTCTGATAGTTATCTTAAAAAAGGATACTCGTTAGAGATGATGGGTAAACGCAGCGAAGCTATCGATATTTTGATGTATACCGTCGATTCCTTTGCTGGTACACCTTCAGCGACTTTGGCACGAAAAAAGCTCGAAGAACTTGCTGCCCAGTAAAGTAACCGCATCGTGGGGGATATACATACATATCCCCTTTTGCCAATCCAAATGTGGGTATTGTAGTTTTTATTCTGAAGTACCCTCTGATCAGACCATCGTCCCTTTTGTGCAAGCACTCATACAACAAATCTCCGCGACTGAATTTGTTCCTCCCCCAAATGCGCCGTATTCACTTTATTTTGGTGGAGGTACGCCATCTCTCCTGTCTACTCAGCAAATACAACAGTTAGTTGGGCTCGTGACGGCGAAGATTGGATTTCCCCCCATTGAAGTAACTTTAGAATGCAATCCAAACCTGACACACGATCAAATGGTGCGATTGCAGGATGCTGGAATCAACCGCATCAGCGTCGGCATACAGACAACGAACGTTGACCTTTTAAGGCGGATTGATAGGTGTTGCGAGAGTAAAAATATTGACGAGGTACTGCTCACGGCACAAGGCCGTGGCATGAATGTTTCTGTAGATTTTATCACTGGAATACCAGGGGCAAATACAGACCAAACGATTCGTGATATTTCATACTACACGTTTGTTGACCATATTTCGCTCTATGTGCTGACGCTGAGCGAAACGCATCAACTAAGCCTTTCAATAGATGAAGATTTTCAAGTTGAATGTTTCAACCGAGCCGCAGAGTATCTCCAACAAAACGGTTTTACGTGGTACGAAATTTCTAATTTCGCCAAAGCTGGCAAAGAAAGCTTCCATAATTCACTCTATTGGCGTGCTGCCACTATCTATGCTTTTGGTCCAGGTGCGTGCGGTAAAGGGGCAAAAACGCGTTATCGCAACCAAGCCAACCTATCAGGGTACATTGCTGCAAATGGGCTTTTGCCACTCGATATCGACGAATTTCTTTCGCCAGTGGATATACGGTACGAAGCGCTCATATTGCCACTCCGCACCTCTACCGGAATAACGCCCGTTGAGATCGCACAACAGCCAGTGGCAACACAGAACCAAATCGCCGCATTGCTCACGCAAGGTGTTCTCTTGCGCCAGTCAGATGACTCCGTCATCATCGCGCCACAGTATTGGCTCCTGTATAACGAGATTATCTACCGCCTAACTGATAATAGATAAATTTCGTGCGCAGCACTTACTCGTCAGATGTAGTATTGCGCAATCCCCGCATTGCTTCGAGAAGCACTAAATTTTCATCAAATTCAGCATACAAATGGCCATCAGCAAGCACGCAACGCATTTGCACTTCTTTGCCTGTTTCTTGCTTGATGGTTAGCGCTAAGAGAGGGGCTGTTTTTTCGAGTAGTTTATGCGTATTCGGTTGCTGTGAAAAAAGGGCAATTTGCATAGCATCCCGCGCCAAAAATATATTGGCTTTTACCTCACCAAGTTGCGTCATATTTACATATATAGAAAGGATGTCACTGTCCAATTCGGGTGAATTTTTCCCACGTTTTCGATAACGAATTTTTATTTGTCGAATTTCTTTATCAGTTGGAAGTGGTATGTCGATCAAAAAAATTCCATTTTCTTTAAGAACAAGATTTGCCACTTGCTCTTTCGTAAGAAAGTTAATTTTGCGCGTTAGCGCCCCCATGATTTGTTCACTTTCAGAAAATTTCCTCACCAACTTCATCAACTTAATTTTGAGATCATCTTCAATCCCCTTTTCACCAGTAAACAGCCGCCGCTCCATGAAAAGACCACTATTAGCAATAACGTGCTGAAGATTTTTCCAGTCTAACTTACTTGAAATAATAGCGCTCTCTGGAGAAGCCGCGCGTTGAGTGGCAGTTGCCTCACGTGCTAAAGCACTGAGATCGAGAATGGCCTGCTCTAAAGGGCGTCCAATAATCGTTAATATCTCCGTAGCAAGTGGAAGCATTGGCATGGTCACTTGAGTAGGTGTATGTAGCGAATTTATAATCAGCGGTGGAGACGCTGGAACAATTGGTGATATAGGTGCTTGAGCCGTTGGCACTTGAGTTGCTGGTGTTTGAACTGTAGGTGCTTGAACCGTTGGCGCTTGAGTTGCGGGTGCTTGAACTGTAGGTGCTTGAGGCGTTGGCGTTTGAGCAGCTGGTGTTTGAATTGTAGGAGCTTGAGCCGTTGGCGTTTGAACAGCTGGTGCAGGAACTGTAGGAGTTTGAAGCGTTGGCGCTTGAACAGCTGGTGCAGGAACTGTAGGTGGTTGAGCCGTAGGAGTCTGAGCAGCTGGTGCAGAAACTGTAGGTGCTTGAACGGTAGGAGTTTGAGCAATTGGAGCTTGAGGCGTTGGAACCTGAATAGTTGGTGCTTGAGATACAGATGTTTGAAACAGTGGCAGAGTAAGTGTTGTTGGCAGCGGAAGTGGTTGACGAATCACAGAAGCATTTGTGTCAAAAAAAGGGGGTAACGCCGTCATGTGCGGTTTATGCATAAGATTTTGAGGTACTGTCGTCGTTTGAGGAAGTAATTTAAGTACCAGTTGCGGTGTGGTGCTTTGCACTTCAACCATATACCGGCCAGGAGCAAGGGTGGTTTCGCTGCTCGCTACCATCTCTTTTCCGCCCAAAATTACAGCAAGCTGATTGCCACCCTGGTGTGCCCTTACCTGGATTTCAAACCGCGACCCAGCTCGAAGTTCACCAACCTTGAGATCACTGGATACAAGCTCTACTTGCTTGATGAGTGGGGAAATATCCACAATAGCTCGGTTATACCGTTATTTTATTTTGTGAAAGTATTTTGCAAAGTAATGATATTTCACTGACTGGTTTGCCAAGTTTTTCGGCAATCTCTTTCGAGGTAAATCCTTTTTCGAGATAGAACAGAACATCTGATCTGATGTCTTTTTCCTGCTCTTTACTACCTGTCTGCTTATGCTGGTCATAGTTGGCAATTAAATCTTCAAGCTCACGTTTCCGTTTATCAATAAGATTTAGCAATTCTTTGAGAATAAACTCTTCACGTTTAATTTCTTCTGTCAGTGTTAGTGAAGAGTCGTCTGCACGTTGTACCAATGTTTCTAATGAATTATTCAGCATCTCCAGCTCGTACACTGAATGACCGCCAAGGCTATTCCGAATGCGGCGCACGACCACAAGGAGATACAGAGTTATACCAATCAAAAAAATACATGTTAAGGCTAAAAACAATAAAAGCAGCTCGTACACGTTAACGATTCCTTTGCGCTTTTAATATGGTACGTTGCCGCTCAAATATAAACTTAATCAACTCTTCACGGTCTTCTTCCTGCATAAAACTGAAGATGATCCCTATCTTTCCTGCAGGCATCATTTCGCCTTTTCCTAGTGCATAAAATTCACGGTAAGGGTAAACAGGAAGGCTGCATTTAACGAGATAGAATTCACCTTCTACCGCATCAGAAGTTACTAAATAACCACCTCCAACTATCGACGTTACCGTATTTTTATTTAACTCCATTGGGGTCGTATCTTTTGATTCGATAATACGCAGAATGCGATCGAGCTTATAGTTGATGTCGCCAAGAAATTTAAGGAGTGCCGCAGGGATATCATCATTGTTCTCAAGGTATTTTGGAACAAGCGTCTGCACAGGAGCATGCTTGGCAAAGGTTTTACGTATAGCAAAATACTCAGCTTTCTCCAAAGTACGATATGGTATTTCGAGTCGATCTTCGATAGAGGCATATTCATGCCGAACCAACGATGCTTCGTCAATTTTAATCCCAAATACTTGCTCTTTTAATTTACCGGCAATATGGCCATTTGTGACGTGAAAGAGGCTGTGAGAAAACCAGTTTACCGATACAACATAGTCATCACGGGAAGAAAGAGCGCTAAAATCAACATGAGGATATGAATCAAGCGTAACGATAGCAATAGAGTCAGAATACTTTGTTACAACCGCACTTGTCCACACATCAAACCCTTGACGATCACGCAACTTGATTTCGAGGACTTGTCCTATTTTTAACATAACAACCTTCATATTTGATTAGTAAGGAAAAGGCTAAGCAAGGAAATCGATATGACCCGTTGGGGCACGATTTCCTTTAGTATCTTCGTCTTTATCATGTTGTTTCTTTTTATTACGATTTGATGATTCTTGCTTTTCGCGCCCCTCACGATCGTCAACTTCTTTATCACCTGTTTCTTCGATAGATTTGACTGTTTCCATCATTTCTTTTTGTTTTTGCTGCACGGCATCAGCCACAATCTTCTCGGCAGTTTGCTGCTGGCGATTATCCATCGCGTCCTGCAACTTTTCCACCATGTTGATTTTACCAATAATATTGATGTGTGCAATAGGGCCAAGTGGGTTCATCGGGGCACCTCACAAAACAAAACCATTACTTTTTCGTATAGACAACACCTTCTCCGAAATTGCTCATCCGAAACGCTTCGCTGATACCATAGAGTGTTTCAGAATGCCCAATGTACAAGTATCCTTTAGGCTGTAACGCCTTCTGAAAACTGTCTATAACTTTTTGTTTAGACTCTTTATCGAAATAAATAAGTACGTTACGACAAAATATAATGTCAATATTTTTATAACGCGACATATCCAAAGGATTTAATAAGTTTGCCCGTTCAATGCGCACCGGCAGACGGATATCACTATTCACTTGATACTCTAAACCTTGCGAGACAAAATGGCGCATATATTTGGCATCTGTACTACGGAATGAAATTTTGCGATATTTTGCTTCACGCGCTTTTTCAACCGCATTGGCACTTAAGTCAGTCCCGACAATTTCCAACTTATATCCGGCAGGGAGAACGCCACTCTCCTTGATCAAAATACTCATACTATAGGGCTCTTCTCCAGTTGAGCAGGCCGCTGACCAGATCCGTAGAGTGCGGTCAGTTTTCGTTTTTAGCACTTCTGGTATGCCAACCTGAATCATATGACGAAGCTGGCCTGGCTCACGAAAAAAATAGGTTTCATTGATAGTGAGAAGGTTCATGACCTCTACGAGCTCATCGTCTCTTTTACGGTCATACTTAAGGAAGTAATAGTAGTCTTTAAATGTCGAAAAGTTAAGCTGCTTCAGCCTTTTGGAAAGTCTATTTTCTATAATATATCGCTTGTGGTCTTGAAAAAGTATTCCGCTGTATTCATACACCATATCGCGAAAAAGCTTAAATTCTTCATCCGAGAGTTTTATAACTTGTGCACCAAGTAAATTCATGGCTCACTCCGTGCAATTTCAACTAATACACGACTGATCTCACAACGAACAATGTCTTCTTTTTCTTCCGCAAGCAAAAGACGCAAATCTGACTCAAGAATATACAGCTTTAGTTGGGCGATGATTTGTAATGCGGCATAGCGAACAATCCAGCGTACGTCCGAAAGAGCTCGCAAAACGAACTCGATAGTTTTCGGGTGATTTATGCTTGCAATCCCCCACAGTGCTTCTTTACGAATATCTTCGTTCGGTTCTTCAAACGCCTCAATAAAATATGTCTCTGCCTCTGTCGCTTTAAGTTCACGAAGCGCCCACAGTGAGGCAATTCGGACATTTTCATATTCTGTCGAGGTAAATGCATTGATTAAAAATGGAATTGCGGCAGGATTGCCAATCTGCCCAAGAGCTTTGGCGGCGAAAAATGCGACCCACATATTTTCATCCGATAACCCTTGACTGAGAGGCTCGACAGAGTTTGGTGCTTTAATCCGTCCAAGGCTGGCGGCAGCAGCTTCACGCACCATCATATTTTGATCACGCAATGCTTCAATGATCACGGGTGCAGAATGTTGTGCGCGCATCCATCCGAGTGCCTGTACGCTACACATCCGTACCCATGAGTCGCTATCTTGGGTTAAGCGTTCAATGTCACCTAATGCTGCGTGATGCGAAATCATCCCCAATGAATGAGCGGCAACACCACGAACCCGCGGCGAATCATCACGCAGCGACTGGCAAAGTGCGTGAATAGCGGGTTCGGATCCAATGATTCCAAGAGAGCGACCAGCCGTTTCGGCAACTTCACTGACACTATCTTTTAACGATTGCGCCAGAGCTGGAACGGCTTGCTCATCCATAAGTAGTCCGAGCGAAAAAGCCGCACTCTGCCGTACGTCAGAAGATTCATCATGCAAAAGCAAATGACTGATAGTACTTACCGAAGCAGTATCGTCTAGGTGACCAAGGGTAACAATGGCACCGGCACGAATAAGCTCATTCTCAGAAAGCAGAGCTTGGTGGAGTTGTGGCAAAACAGAATTTTCCATTTTGACCAGCGCTTCAATTGCTTCATCCCGATTATCAGCGCTTTGAAAGAGATCGATGTATTGTTCAACGGTATTACTATTGCTCGCCCCTTCAATCGTAAAGAGCTCATTAAGACGAGCATGCATAAAGAATTCTCTTACTTCAACAGGGAGTGAACGAACCACTATCTTCAACGAATGCGGTCGTGTTTTTTTGTAGAGTTCAATCAGCATTGAGATGCCAGAACTGTTAATGTAGTGCACTTCAGTAAAATCTAAAACAATGCTTTCAAGTTCGGCGTCAATTTGAAAAACAGCACTGTTCAGTTCGCGACCTAATTCAGCGGTAAAATCTCCTGAAAGCGTAAAAACAGACTGATTTTCTTCTTTTTTCACCGAAATAGACATACCTGATTATCCTAAAAAGAGGTAAGAGCTTGTGACTCTGTTGTGTGTATCGAAAAAACGCGCGTAAGGTTGGTAAATTCAAACATCTCGCAAATATCTTCTGGAAGATTCGATATCTTCAATTTAAAGTTGCTTTTATTGCAATACTTTACAATATCGATCAGTTCTCTCAGTCCAGCACTGTTCATATAGCTGACATCTTGAAAATTCAAGAGTACATTTTTCCCATCATTGCCGAGTGCACTGCGAATAGCGCTGTTTAATTTTTTACCCGCAGTTGCTTCGATATCACCGCTCAGACTGAAAATGATAACACCATTTTTTACACTCTTGTTCATACATCACTCCTTCTTTATTTCGTATTCGAGAACTCCGCGACTCACACGTTAACGTTAACCTTCACCACAACCATTGTCATATCGTCATCAAAAGGGACTCCATCCGCAAAGCGTTTTACTTCACTCACCATTTTATCCATGATTTCTTGAGCCCCCTTTGATGCATCTTCGCGCAAAATCGCTTCTACACGATCATACCCAAATTGTTCCCGATCTCGATTCATCGCTTCTACCAGTCCATCAGTATATAAAAGCAATATATCGCCAGGCTCAAAATGAAAGGATCCTTCCTCGTATCCACCGATATCAAAAGCCCCAAGAAAGAACCCTTTACTTGTATATTTTTCAAAACTATTCGAAGCAAGACGATAATGTATGAGTGGATTATGTCCGGCTGATGAATAACGGGCACTCAGTGACTCTTTTTCCAGAATAATATAGAACATTGTGACAAAGTCATTTGTGTAAATATTCTCACAAAGCATAGAGTTGACTTTATCTAAGGCTTCCGCTGGGCTTGGTTCGTCCATCGCCAATGAACGTTGAATTACGCGCGTCATGGCCATAATAACGGCTGCCGGTAGCCCATGACCACTAACATCGGCAACAAGAATGCCTATATCGCCATTTGACATCTCTAGGAAGTCGTAGTAATCCCCCCCCGCTTGCGTTGCTGGGGTATAAAACGTCGCCATATCAAAACGATCATCATCTGGCAATACGGTTGGCAGTAAGCTGTGTTGCAGTTCGCCTACTTGACGCAGTTCTTCGTCAATATGTTGTTGGGCTATCTCAAGCTGTTCATTCGTAGCAGTCAATTGAGCCTGTTGATTCTTGATCATTGTTAAAAGATTTTTTTCTTTTGTAGTATCACGTAGTGATTCGATCAATCCTGTAGCAGTGCGTGTAAATTGCACCGTAATATTTTTTTCTTCTTTGGTATGTGGATCAACAATTTGCCGCGCCGAAACGTTCTTGGAGATATGTTCAGGCAACATAGGGCAATCAGGGCAAGGGGTTGAGCGTTGATACGCCAGTGTATAGCATGGAGGATATGATTCCCCTTCTATAGAGCTTCCTAGAACAGTAATAAGCATTTGATTGGCCAATTCCACGCGATAACTTTTGTCGACAACCATGATTCCTTCACGGATACCGTTAATAACATTCGTGAGAAATTCCTGTTTTTTTTCTACTTCTTTTTTGCGCAAATTCAGGACGACGTTCTTTGCCTTCATCTCTTTGGCTTGTGACGTAATCGTGTTGATAAGACTTTTTTCTTTTGTTTGGTCACTATTGCTCATGAGGAAATACTCCTCATTCAAGGCGCTGTAGCGACAAACAAGATTACGCTGAAATGAGCGATAATCGACATATTTAACATCACGCACTTGCGCCATATCAGCCGCATACATAGCTTCAATCGGGCAATCATCACATTTAGTAAGTTTATTGAAAAGTATATAGTGGCAGGTTTTTTGAGCGAGTTCACGCGGTTTCATGTTGAAAATACGCGAAGCTTTTTTGTTCGCATATACTATTTTAAAACCGGAACGACGTATAATGAATATACCTTCTTCTATGGTATCAAACGCTGATCGAAAGAGGTCTAGCCAGGTGTTCTCGGTACTCTGCATCAATGCGACTCCAGATAATCCAGGCAGTAAGAGCATGCAAGCGCACTTATCATACTCATAGAGTGTGTGAATATACTACTCTTACGGTGATGATGCAAAAGAATTGAATAAAAAAATGGAGTAAGATGATGATCTTACTCCATTTACAGAAACATGAGCACAAAAATGGACTCCATAATCACCTCGTCAGAAGATAAAATGCTGACTTGGCTGGAGAAAAGGAAAGACAAGTGGCATCCATGCACACCAAGACCTTGAACAGTCTTATTCAGCTTTCTGCTTCCCTGCAGCCTGAATTCATTTTTTTACAAGAGCTTACCGAGTGATGACCCGTTTGCATCCTTGTAGGCATCGAGTGCCTTTTGTGAATTTCCAACCATATCCCGAATAGTATCTTTCAGGAGCGTTTTCGCAATTTCTACATCACGAATCGAGCTCATTCCGGAAAGTCGGTTTTCAATGGTTACTTCATCCCTGAGCTGCTTACTTTTTTCTGCGGCGTCACTCTTGCCACTTTCCCGAGCCGCCCCCCTGGAATCCTCCGGGAGCTTCACTGGAGAGCGCTTGACATACCCACCGCCAAGTGCATCGACATTCATTGTCTTCCTCCTTGATTAAAGCGATATGTTAAGTTTTTTCGGAGCTGTCTCGCCACCGTTTTGAACCGGAGGCACGGCATTTTCCCCGTCAACCTTACCACCAACAATCTGCTGCCATGCGACTCGAAGATCGCCAAGCATACCAATTACCTCAGTAATTTTATCCTTATCCTTGTCCTTGTTCCCCTGAATCAAATGCCAGATCATAAATTCATACAATCGAAGGAGATTTTGGGCGACTTCGCCCGCATCCATATTTAACGAGTTCATCAACTCTGCGATGATATTCTCGGCTCGCATGATGTTTTCGTGCGCCGCACCAATATCTTTTTTCTCAATAGCCACAATAGACTGATTCAGAAAGCGTATTGCTCCATCGTATAAAAGTATGATCAATCTTCCTTGTGAAGCGCCTTGAATTTCATTGCGCTTATATGCACCATAGGGATCTTTTACAGACATAGCAACCTCGATTTAGAGTTTATCATCATACAAGAATTTCTGACTTTATCAAGCGTTTACCCACTTGGTAGTCCCGCAAAGCTTAACAGTGCAGATGATTGTGACTGCAGTTCAGACATCCGTTTCTCCAGCGCTGCATACTGACGCTTCAGTGATGCTTCATAGGCATCAAGACGTTTTTTTTCACGAGTGATATTTTTTGTTAACGAGTCAGCATCGCGACTCATAAGCCCACCAACGCGGAGTTTATTATTCAAAACACCATCGGTGAATACATAACCTTCGATCATATCCTGCATTTTACGTGCAATACCGTAGGAATCTCCATTGTCATCTACACGGCTGAAAAGATTAAATACTTCCTCTTCGTTTTCAGCAATGGCTGCCATAAAGACACCATTATTTTGCAAAGCAGCTTTAATTTCCTCTTCATCCGTCGAATCAAGTAATAACATCCCCTTCATAAGCACTTTATAATCATTACGGCCAGCCAGCGTAATGCCAATATCTCCAAGGCTTTTTACCGTTGAACCGGCATCGCCATAATACCCTGTCACAAGCCGCTTCATATTGGCCGAAAGACCCTTCATCTCAGAGCTTTTGCGGAGTGTCTCCTGCATGTTAAACGAACGGTATTTCTCTTCATACTGATCTTGCTGACTGAAGGTCATGCTTTGAACCGATTCAGCATCAAGTGGCTTCAGATATTTTCTATCGTCATCACTTAAACGGAACGGGTTTATGTACTCCATAGCTTTATTGTAGAGCGCAATAAATTTTGCGATTCTGTCAACGGTATTGTCGGTGTTGCCTGCAACCGTAATAGATTCGGTCGACGCGGTCACCCCTTTTAGGGTCAAATCAATACCACCCGGTAGTTTTTCGATTTCGTTGGTGTTTTTCACATATACAACACCATCATACTGAAAAACAGCATCCTGACCTTTCGTACCAATTTCCTGTACCGTCGTAGTTGGATTGCTAAAATTAGCTGCTAAATTGGCAAACCCAAGAAAGTTACTCGTATCATTGGCAGAACCGATCTGAATCTTACTGGCATTGGTTGTGTTTTTTCCCAATTCGCTCGAGAGATGTAGCTTATTCGAGTTAACATCAAAACTTGCTGTTACACCAGCACCAGAATTATTTATTTTCCGAATGACATCATTTATTGAATCGTATTTATTGTCGACATAGATACTTACTCCGTTTATAGTAAAAATACCTTTGCCGAATCCTAGCCCAGTAACCGTTGGATCAACCGCACTAGGGCTACTTCCCGCCGTTGTTTGGGCACCGGAAACTGCTGTTAGACCGGCCATTGTGAGAAAATTAGACGTATCTGTCGAATCACCTACTGTCACGGATGAAGCACCAGGTGTGTTGGAAGTGAGCAGGAACCTGCCATTCGTCGCGTCATACGAAGCCGTTACTCCAGCGCCAGAGCCATTAATCGCTGCCAGTAGCTCCTGGACGGTGGGATTCGGATCATCACTGGGATCATTCGGGTCAGGATCTTTCAGTAATTCAATCTTCACTCCGTTGACAGTGAAAAATCCTTTGATTTTATTACTATCGTAGTTCGTAAACCCCGCTGTTGAAAGCGACTTAGTGGTATCAATGGTTCCAATATTTGTAGCACCCTTTACCGTCGTACTGGTCGTTTCGCCAAAACGCATGCCACTATTGGTTATAATGCGTAAACTTCCGTCTTGGATAGTACTTCCAGATGCAACTGCAAAGGTGAAGTCCCCTCCCATCAACCCCTCTGCACTTGATCCCATCGTTGTTCGCAGTGCAGTGTAGGCGGTGGCAGAGGCGGAAACTACTTCCACAAAGGTGTTTTTCTCGATAGCAGTAACCGTTTTTGCAGTTCCGCCGAGTCCAAAACCAAGGGCATTCGCTGCACTGCCACCATCTACAGTAAGCGTTTCGCCTATAGCGACTTCAGTATTGTAAATCGTTAAGTAATCGTCGCTACTTGTCCAGTCGTTAGCAGAGTTACCGACAGCAATATACCGGATATCTTGCGTGCCACGTTGTGCATTTACCGCAGCATTGATTGACTTATCAAGATAATTGGCAACTGAAGTCAATGTACTGGAAGCACTGAAGGCCTGATCAAATGTAACCGCAACCTGAGTACCGTTCACGGTTACATTCAGGGTTTCACCTATAGTGATCGATCCACCAAACATCCCTTCGGCACCTTCTACATCAGCACCCGATACCGCCTTCATGACTGGTTTATTATCAAGGGAAAGGGTATTTTTTGCGGTAGCGAACGAAGTGCCTCCGGCAGAGATTGTTTGAATGGCAATATCGTGTTTCCCTTCCAGCATACCGGGATAACTCGTAGAAACACCGGTAATGTTGGAAGTATTTGGCACTACAGCAGCGGATATTGACGCACGGGTATAAAAACTCGACGCGGTTGCGCCTTTCGCTAGTTGGTTCACTTCGAGCGTGTGCGATATTTTCGGCGCATCAGGTGCGGCTTTTGCCGAAGCCATGCTATTATTGCTTAGAGTAACGTCACGATTATAAAACGTGGACTGCAAGCGAAGGTCGAGCAATTGTGAGCGGAGCGTCATAAGATCATTACTCACCGTTTGAAACGCCTGCCGTTGCAAGTCGAGCAATTCTTTTTGATCCAGCATTCTATTGAGCCGCTTGCCGCGAGCTTCTACTTGAATTTTAATCATGCTGGAAGTATCCAGACCGCTGGATAACCCAGTGAAATTTATACTTGACATGATTTCTTCTCCTTCCGCTCGCACAGTAGCTGACTCTTCTTTATACGTCTCGGATATTTCATTTCAAGACTTAAGCGTTTTTTTGCAAAAACAGATAATAAAAAAGCAGGAGCAAAACTCCTGCTTTTTTGAAGAAACATGCTGTTAGTCAGTACTTTCGTCCACAAAATTCTCATTTTGCTTCATGCTGAGACCGATGCGGCGATCTTCTTTACTTAACTTGATCACTTGTGCTTCGACCTGCTGACCAATAGAAAGCACGTCACTTGGACGCTCAATGCGGTTCATAGAAATTTCTGAAACATGCAACAAGCCCTCAACCCCATCCTCTAGCTTTACAAAGGCACCAAAATCAGTGAGGTTAACAACTTCACCGCTGACCATCGCGCCAATCGGGTAGCGATTTTCCACCAGCTCCCAAGGATTTGATTGCAATTGTTTCAACCCAAGGCTTAAACGCTCTTTGACTCTGTCAAAGGCCAGCACTTTTGCCTCTACATGGTCGCCAACTTTTACCACTTCAGAAGGGTGGTTGTTGCGCGTCCATGACATGTCGGAAATATGAATCAACCCATCAATTCCCTCTTCAAGGCCAAGGAAAGCACCGAAATCTGTAATATTCTTAATTTTGCCAGAAACGGTAGTTCCAATCGGATACTTCTCACCGACAACATCCCAAGGGTTCGGTGTTACACCACGCAAACTGAGTGATAAACGACGATTCTCTGGGTCAATGGCGAGGAGTCGCACTTCAACCGAATCGCCTATTGCCAATACCTGTGACGGCGAACGGACACGGCTCGTCCAGCTCATTTCACTGATATGGATCAACCCTTCAATGCCACACTCAATTTCAACAAAGGCGCCATAATCGACAAAACTGACGACCTTGCCTTTTACTATACTTCCAGGTTGGTAGCGCTCGCTTACCTTTAACCAAGGATCTTCAGTTTTTTGCTTATATCCAAGCGAAACCCGCTCGGCAGAACGATTGAAGTCGAGCACAACAACTTCAACCGAATCACCTTCTTTAAACATAGCGGAAGGATGCGACACGCGTCCCCACGATATATCTGTAATGTGTAGCAAGCCGTCAATGCCGCCGAGGTCAACAAAAACACCATATTCAGTAATGTTTTTCACCTTACCAGTGATCAATTCACCGACTTTTATTTTGTCGATAATTTGTGATTTTAGCTTCTCTTTGGTCTCTTCCAGAAAAGCTCGGCGCGATACCACAACATTGTGACGCTTCGGAGAAAGGTTAATAATTTTGAACATATCCGTCAGGCCGACATACTTCGCCATTTCTTCTGGTGTTTCACGAATTTGACGGATATCCGCTTGCGAAATAGGCAAAAATGCCTTAACTCCCTTAATGTCTACATTAAACCCACGGTTGACAACACCAGAAATAGTCCCTTCAAATGGCTCACCCTGTTCAAAACCAGCGACGAGCGTATCCCATCCTTTGCGCTGGTCAGCCTTTTGCTTGCTGACTCGGATAAACCCGTTATTTCCCTCGGTTCGACCTGTATTAAAAACATCGAGCTTACTACCTGCTTGCAATGCATCAAACTCAGCACCATCCATCTCTTCACGGCTGAGGATGCCTTCTACTTTTTCTCCAATGTCGAGCAGAACTTCATTGTCATTTTTCTGCACAACCGTCGCTTCTACAATTCGCCCAGACTCTTCGCGTTGACGGAAATCCTGCTCCAGCATGGCAGCAAAATCTTCACCCGCTTCTTCATGTGGTTTGTAATCGTTGTCCATCATTGACGTCCTCCTCACAAAATTGCATTGTCTCTATCTTTAAACAGTAACGCTTTACTGTTTGAAAGTAAACCTATTGACCAATAGCCTGAACCCACGCAACAACTTTGTTAATTTCGCTCTCAGGAGTACTTGCGCCGGCGGTAATTCCAGCACGTGTTTTTCCTGTGAACCAAGCAGCATCTAACTCGTGCACCGTTTCTACATGATAAGTAGATGGTTGAATCTCTTGGCAGATAGCCGCTAAACGCGTCGTGTTGGCAGATTTTTTCCCACCAACAATAATTACAATATCGCTCTGTTGCGCGAGCCTGATAGCTTCCTGCTGACGAACTCCCGTTGCATCGCAAATCGTATTAAAGCTCCGAATCTCACAATTATTTTTTTCACCAAGAATCGCTAACAGTGCGGAGAACTGTCGCGTTTCTTGGGTTGTTTGTGCCAATAGCGCAACCTTACGTCCTAACCGTATATCGCGAATTTTCTCCGGTTCATCGATAACAAAAACCCGACCATTCGTAACATAGGCACAAATACCTATAACTTCGGGGTGATCTGCTTCGCCAAGCACAACAATATCATAACCTTCATCATCCATTTGTGCGACAATTGAATGAATTTTTTTCACAAAAGGGCATGTTGCGTCAACCAACGCTAAATTTCGTGCGTTTGCTGACTCATAGATCTGTGGACCAACACCGTGAGAACGGATAATCACCATACCCGTATCGGTAGGGATCTCCTCCAGATTTTGCGCGACCGCAATACCCGCAGCTTCAAGCTCCTGTACCACCTGTGGATTATGAATAATTGGCCCGAGAGTTCGCACCACTCCACTGTACTTTTCTCCTGAGTCAAACGCTACCTGAATAGCGCGCTTTACCCCAAAACAAAAACCAGCATGTTTGCCGACTTCAAGTTTCATTTAGTGCTCCTGACGGCACAGAATGCTGTCGATATGTTCCGCGATAAGCTTGGTTACGCCATCAATATCATAGTTGGTCGTATCAATGACAATCGCGTCGGCCACCTGAATCAAGGGTGAAAATTCACGATGGCAATCATCGTAGTCACGCTGTTGAATATCGCGTAAAACATCGTCAAAAGTAACCGATACCCCTTGTTGCTGAAGCTCCTCAAAACGCCTTTGGGCGCGTGTTTCCGGCGAAGCATCCATGAAAAATTTTAATTCAGCATCAGGAATGACGACTGACCCAATATCACGCCCATCCATCACCACACTTTTTGCTTGCGCCAACTGACGTTGCATTTCGACGAGCGCGCTACGGATTTCTGGAACTTGTGCGACCAAAGAGGTCACTCTGGCATTGTCAGGCATCCGAATTTCTTGCGTTACGTCGACGCCGTTCAAAAGCACCCGTTGTTGATTTTCTTCCCAGCGAAATTCAATCGAAAGATTTTCCATAGCCGCCGTATATTCGATAGTCTGCATCTCGATACCCATTTGTCGCACGCGCAACGCAACACAACGATACATGGCACCCGTATCGATATACGTAAAGCCATACTGCTTTGCGATCCGTTTGCCGACGGTACTTTTCCCAGATCCACCAGGCCCGTCAAGTGCTATGCGAACAGGTTTCTCTTGCACGTATTACCCCTTGCTCTGAAGTGATTGCATGAGAGTTTCAAAATTGGGAAACGAAACCGAAATACACTCAGTATCACGCACCCGAATAGCATGCGGATGAAGCAACTTAAAGAGGAGCGCACTCATCCCAATGCGATGGTCGCCATAGGCATCTAACTGGATAGTGCCCGAAGGCTTCCAATCTGGATTCCCATGAATAGCAAAACCATCCTCGCGTTCCTCGCACTGTACACCCAGTGCTTGCAAATTCGACAACGTGGTTTTGATACGATCCGTTTCCTTGACCCGCAGCTCCTGTGCATCGCGCACGACTGACGTTCCACGTGCAAAACTCATGGCTACCGCTAACGCAGGTATTTCGTCGATTAAACGAGGAATCAATGAACCGCCAATTTCGACAGCTTGTAACTGATCAGTATAGCGAACTTCAAGGTCGGCCACTGGTTCACCGCACACATCGCGCGTATTACGCAAAACCACCGCCGCATTCATGGCATGGAGCGCTTCGATAACGCCCGTACGGCTGGGATTAACTCCGACATTTTCGATGGTGATAGAACTCCCTGGAGTGACCGTCGCCGCAACCAGAAAGAACGCCGCCGAGCTGATATCGCCCGGAACCGTGATGTTGGCCGGACGAAACTCCGCGCCACCGGTGATGGAACACGTGTTGCCCACGACCTCGACCGGAACGCCGTAGAAAGGTAACATCCGCTCCGTGTGATCGCGTGACTTTTCCGGTTCAGTAATCACCGTTGTCCCTTTCGCAAAAGCCCCAGCGAGAAGGAGCGCACTTTTTACCTGCGCAGACGCCACTTGCGTCGTAAAAGTTTGTCCAACCAATGCTCCGCCACGGATAGAAAGCGGCAGCAACTTTCCTCCCTCTCTTCCATCAATATGAGCCCCCATTTGACGCAGTGGCGCAACCACACGCATCATCGGACGTTTACGCAAGTATTGATCACCAGTAATGGCACAGAAAAACGGCAGACCTGAAAGAATCCCCAGCATCAAACGTGTCGTCGTGCCGCTATTGCCAAAATCAAGAAAATCCTTCGGCTCATGTAAGGCATGCGAACCGGGTGAATGAATAACGAGTTTTTTTTCAAATTTCTCCACCGTTACACCCATCGCTTCAAACGCGGCTACCGTGGAAAGGTTATCATCGCCCATCAACGGGTTTTCGATGACAGAAGTCCCTTTTGCCAAAGACGAAAACATAATCGCACGATGCGTGATGGATTTATCCGATGCCACAGAAATAGAGCCTTGGAGCATAACGCTGACCTCGCTTCGTTCACACAGTAGTTTTTTGTCTCTCAGCCATATTCTTGACGATTTGATCGCGATATTCCCGCGCATGGCGAAAGGTTGCGAGCAAATACGCCTCATCGTGCTGTTCAATTGCTTGACGAATGCCGCCTAAAGTCTCTTCAAAAGCGTCAAGAGCGTGAAGAATTTCCGTACGGTTCGTTAGCGCAATATCGCTCCACATCACTTCATCACTCGAAGCGATGCGGGTAAAATCGCGAAAGCCAGCACCGGGATAGTGCCCAAGCTTAATGCCCGAACAGCTTTCCATCGTCCGCAATGCATTGACGAGCGCATATGCCACCACATGGGGCAGGTGACTGACGGCCGCGAAAATCGTATCATGCTCCGCCGTATCCATGACTTCACTCTGACCGCCAATGACCAGAATAAGCTGTTCCATCAACGCAATATCAGACGCGTATGCCTCGCGATCAAACGGGCAGATAATGAACTTTTTTCCCTGGAAAAGGGTGCTTTGTGCCGCATGTATCCCGCTCCGTTCCCCCCCAGCAATCGGATGAGCAGGGAGGTACCGGAAAGATATTCCTTGATTCAATGCCCAAGCCAGTTCGCCTTTGACACTGCCAAAATCGACTACCAAAGCCGTCGGTGGCAATATGACATTCAATTGAGCGAAAATTTTCGACATAGAACGCACCGGCGTAGCGACAAAGACAACTTCGCAACTCGCCAGTACGGAACCACTGCCCATTTCCACCGCTTCGTCGATATACCCATACATTAACGCTTCTCGGAGCGCTTCGGCATTGCTGTCAACACCAACAACGCACGCCGCTAAACCATGACTTTTTAGGGCAGCCGCAAAGGAACCGCCAATTAACCCAAGTCCGATTACTGCGCACCGTTGTAATTGAACCATTATTGCACGCTAGCTACCACAAAAAATGACAGAACCATTACAACCGCCCAAGTGTGCGTAACACCTGCTCGAATTTCGTCAGAAAAGTTTTATTCTCCGCCGCCGTTCCGATTGTCACGCGGATATAGTCACGAATCATTGGATGCGGAATATGGCGCACAATCACCCCTTCACGCAATAATCCCTGGAAAACATCGGCCCCGTTGCCCCGCGCATCAATCAGGATAAAATTGGCTTGCGATGGAACCCAACTAATACCAAGTTCTCGCAAATGGTTGGTAATGCAATTCATCCCAGCGCTATTGCCGTTGAGCGTCACCGCAAGGAACTCATCATCATCCAGCGCTGCTTCTGCCGCTGTTTGCGCCAGTAAGTTTACGTTAAACGGTTGACGTACCCGATTTAGGTAATCAGCCACTTGTGGCGAGCTGACACTGTACCCAATGCGGTAACCACTCAGGCCATACGCTTTAGAAAATGTACGCAGCACAATCACATTTTCATGCGTGGCGACAAGATCAATAACCGATTGACACTCAGGCTCCGTCGCATATTCAATATACGCCTCATCGACAGCTATGATGATATGTTGCGGGGTGCCAAGAATAATTTTTTCCAAATCTGCCCGTGGAATATAATTCCCAACTGGGTTATTGGGTGTCGTCAAAAAAATCACTTTCGTCTGCGGTTGAATGGCGGCCAGTAAATCATCTGGATTCATTTCAAAAGTATCTTTGCGCAGCGGGACGCCACGAAAGTCACGATCTGCCGCTTTGGCGATAATCGGGTACACCGCAAACGATGGGTCAAAGTAGAGCACCTCTTCGCCAGGTTGGACAAACGTGCGAATCAACAATTCAATAATTTCATTGGAACCATTACCGAAAACAAGTGAGTTTTCGGCAACACCAAGGTATTTCGCTAACTTTTGTTTGAGATAAAAACAACCGCCTTCAGGATAGCGATTCGCATTGCTCAATAAAGCGGTAACGGCTTGCAACGCTTTTGGTGATGTGCCAAATGGGTTTTCATTCGATGCAAGCTTGATGCACTCTTTGACGCCAAGTTCACGTTCCACTTCTTTAATGGGTTTTCCAGGTTGATACGGAATAAGCTCTTCAATGTTTTTGCTGACGCGCACAACTAACCTCTTTCTCTCGTACGGATGCTTTTGGGATATGACCCAAGAACTTTCAGGAAAATACTTTTCATTTCAAGCTCACGTAACGCCGTGTGGACGTTTTCGTCTTCCAAATGCCCTTCAAAATCAACGTGGAACAAATATTCCCACGTCTTAATTTTTGACGGGCGCGATTCAATTTTCGTCAGGTTAATGCTGTTATCGCTTAAAATGCGTAGTGCACCATGAAGTTGACCAACCGCATGATTGAGCGCAAACACGATGCTCGTCTTATCATTCCCCGACTTTCGGGCTTTATTATTACCAACGATAATAAAGCGGGTGAAGTTATTCGGATTATCCTCAATTTTTTTGACAATAGGTGTCATTTGGTAATGCTTGCCCGCAAGCTCGGAGCAAATTGCCGCAGCATCCTCGTGTTCACTAGCAAGTTGTGCTGCTCGCGAGGTGCTCGTGATATCAATAAGCTCAACCTTGGGAAGATTCATTTCGAGCCATTGGCGGCATTGCGCAATAGCGTGAGGATGAGAATAAACACGGCGCACGAGCTCGATTTTTCCACTTGTGCTCATCAGATGATGTGTTATGCCCATCTCAATTTCAGCGCAAATAGCGAGATTGGTATCGACCAGCGAATCAAGCGTGTAGTTGACAACCCCCTCAGTAGAGTTCTCAATTGGCACAACACCATAATGGGCATGGCCACGTTCAACTTGACCAAATACATCGCGAATGGTCGGTGAAGGGGAATAACGCGCACTTTGCCCGAAATGCTCCATACTCGCAACATGGGTAAATGTTGCTTCAGGGCCAAGAAAGGCAATGGTGAGGGGTTGTTCTAAATTCAGGCAGGCAGATATAATCTCGCGAAACACCGCCCGTATGGCATCATCAGGCATCGGCCCTTCATTCGCTTTCAGGAGGCGCGTGTAAATCTGCTTCTCCCGAGATGGGACATAAAACTCGGCAGCCGGACCAGACTTATACTTACCAACCTCGACCGCTTGCTGTGCCCGAAGGTTCAGCAGCTGCAAGACTTGATCATCTATCTTGTCAATATTGCTGCGCAACTCATCTAATTTCGCATGTTCTGTTTTCACAAAAGTACCCGACCGACAAAGTTTAATGACGGATAATAGTTTCAGAACAAGCGAATTGCAATCAAAAAGTGTCTCATTTTCGCAACAAGCAGCATATCACCGATGGGGTCAAGCGGATCGGCTCTGTTTCGCGTTCAACTCCAACCACTGCTCTAAAAGAACAAAGGCGTCATCATGAGAAACCGGTTTTTTGTTTTGAAAAAAAATACTAATCGCCTGCAGTGCATCTTCTGGCGGGGTGTTTTCGGGTAATTGATTGACCAAACTTACAAGCTGTTCTTTCCATGCTGGAATCATGCAGCCACTCCCATTCGACAATTTTTACTGTCTTATAGTTTCGGCGTATTCATGGAAAAACTTGACCGTTTCTTGCGTCCTTATCCGAATCGAATGGCTGTTTCACGGCCAAATCTGCGCTCACGCGAACGATAGACGTCAAGAGCTTCGTCAAAATGTTGCGGGGTAAAATCCGGCCAAAGGATGGGCGTAAAATACAACTCGCTGTACGCCGACTGGTAGGTAAGAAAGTTACTCAAGCGACATTCACCACTGGTGCGAATGACAAAATCACACTCTTTTAATTCAGGGAAATAGAGATGATCAAGTAAGGTCTGATGGGTTATCTCTTCGGGTAACAGTTGATTATTTTGGATCTTTTTCCCGATTAACTGCATAGCATCAATAATTTCGGTTTGGCCGCCGTATGAAACCGCCAAGACCAATGTCATTCCTGTATTCCCACGTGTTGCTTCGATAGTTACGCGTAAAAGCTCTTGGACATCTTCATTGAAATCGTCAATACGGCCAATCGGGTAAAAACGGATATTATTTTCCATCATTGTTGTGCGCTCACTCAATAGATATTGCTTGAGCGCGAGATTGAGGAAAGCCACCTCCTTCGGGTCGCGCTGCCAATTTTCGGTACTGAACGCATAGAGCGTCAGGTATCGTATTCCTTTCCGTGCGGCATGCTGAATAAGTGTTTTCGCTACTTCAAGTCCCTGCCGATGCCCTTCCGTCCGTTCAACCCCTTTTTGCTGCGCCCACCTGCCGTTACCATCCATGATGATCCCGATATGACGAGGAAGCACCGGCTTTGATGCTTCCAGTTTTGGCACTTCATTCTGATACAACAGCTCTATTTCCCGCATCAGTGAATTGATATGATTTTTCGACGCAACCTTCACGCTCCTCTCAGAAACCACCACTTCGCTGATTTCTGGCGTGCTATTTTGCGAAGATTTCAGCACATACACCACGAGCGAGCTGGGACAGTACTCTTCGATCTGGCGGAAGATCTTAAAACCATTCATTTCCGACATGGCATAGTTAATAATCAGCACTTTCGCTTTGGCAAACTCAGGTCTGCGCGCCGCATGAAACAGTTCTTGCGGCGACGAATACGGTGTGCAGGGGATCGATTTCCCCCTACACAGAAATTGGACATGGTTGATAAAATAGAAGTCATCGTCCAGTACAATGACCATTTACCACTCCAAAGAGTTTTTTGCGGGTGTGATCTCAAATTTCACGTGGCGCTCAATCGCGGAGGCCAGCGACAAAAGTTTCTCTTCCTGGAGTAAATCAGCATACAGCTGAACACCGATTGGCAACCCCTGACTATCACACCCACACGGCAGACTTATTCCCGGAATACCCGCCAAGTTGCAAGAAATCGTAAAAATATCCTCAAGATACATCTCTAATGGATTGGCACTGCGCGCGCCACTCGCAAAGGCCGTTCCAGGTACTGTCGGCGTGAGAATGGCATCAACCTGCTTGAAAGCTTCCTGGAAATCCCGCGCAATCAGTGTGCGAACCCTCTGCGCTTTGCGGTAGTACGCATCATAGTAGCCACTCGAAAGCACATACGTTCCCAGCATAATCCGCCGCTTCACTTCATCGCCAAACCCTTCGGAACGGCTATTGAAATACATCTCTTTCAAGCCACCCGGCAGATCAGAACGGTGCGTGTAGCGCACCCCATCAAATCGTGCCAGATTCGAACTCGCCTCCGCAGTAGCAATAACATAGTACGTTGCAATCGCATATTGCGTATGCGGCAGCGATATTTCCTCTACCTTTACCCCTTGCTGGCGCAAAAGTTCCACGCTCTGCATCACCGCCGCGCGGACATCAGGCTGAATGCCGTCGATAAAATACTCACGCGGCAAACCAACCGTCATTCCCGCCACATCACGACCAATTGCCGCGCGATAACTCGGTTTTGCAAACGTAATGCTGGTTGAATCGCGCACATCACTCCCGGCAATCGCATCGAGCAGAATCGCCGCATCTTCCGTAGAATTTGCCAGCGGGCCAATCTGATCTAAGCTGGACGCAAACGCCACTAATCCATACCGAGAAACAATACCGTACGTTGGCTTCAATCCGACCACGCCACAAAACGACGCGGGTTGGCGGATCGAACCGCCCGTGTCACTGCCAAGCGCAATTGGAGCGCATCCCGCCGCGACCGCTGCCGCAGAACCTCCGGAAGAACCACCCGCTACGCGCGTACTATCCCAAGGGTTTTTGGCTTTCATTCGGAGCGCCGTTTCATTCGACGACCCCATTGCAAATTCATCCATCGTTGTTTTGCCCAGCATAACCGCACCCGCAGCCTTGAGCTGCTCAATCACGGTTGCATCGTAGACACTCTGATGATTTTCGAGCATCTTAGACGAACACGTCGTCGGCAAACCACGGACATTGATGTTATCCTTAATCGCAACCGGTATGCCCAGTAGTGGTGAACGTTCGCCACCCGCGATTCTTTTATCAGCCTCAGCCGCCTCTTCCAGCGCCGCAGGGTTAAAACAATTATACATTTCGAGGGTATCGTTCATTGATGTAGCACGTTGCAGGTACTGGTTCGTAAGTGAAACGCTGGTGAGCTGACCAGCATCAAGAGCCTGACGCAACGCAGTAAGCGAATACTCAGTCATGAAAACTCCTTGCAGGATAAAATGGGGAAAAATTCAGTATTATTCGATAACCGGAGGAACGCGGAAGTGATCTAAAGCGTGCGCAGGGGCATTGCAAACCACCGCCGCCATCGCCAATGAAGGGGTGACAACATCGTCGCGCATCACATTACCACAGCTCAGCGCTTGTATCGTCGGTTCAATCCCTTCGGTATCCAACCCTTGCAAAGTCTCCACATAGTCAAGAATGGCGTTCAAATCCTGACGATATTTTTCTATTTCTGTCTCAGACAGTGAGAGGCGCGACAGTGTTGCAATATGGCAAACTTCTTTGTTCGTGATACGCATGACACGGACTCCATAAAATTTTTTTCAGTATCGCAAAGGTATGCTATGATGTAAAGGTCTAACAGCGAACAAAACCGATCAACAGTAGGATGCACGTGACACAACAAGAACTCCACTTTGACCCGCAATTATCCACCTCTATCCTTGGCCCACAAGACAGTTACCTCCGCGCCGTTGAGCGCAACTGCAACGTACGAATTGTTGGCAACGGTAGCTCACTCCAAATTAACGGGAACCGTGAAACTGACGTTCAAGAAGCCGCTGCCCTTTTTCAACAAATTGGCGAACGGCTCTTACGCGGCGAATCAATCAACGCTGAACACATCGGGTCACTTCAACACTGTACGCCGGAAGTTGTGCGGGCAGGCCGCAAATCAATTATCCCGCGTAATCCATCACAAAAAAAGTATTTACACGCTCTGCGCACCCGCGAAATATCGTTCGGCATTGGGCCAGCGGGTACGGGGAAAACCTACTTGGCGATTGCCTGCGCGGTTGAAGCACTGCTCGCCGGAACCGTGGAACGGATTATTTTAACCCGCCCCGCCGTAGAGGCTGGCGAAAAACTCGGCTACCTCCCCGGTGACCTTACCGAAAAAGTCGATCCCTACATGCGCCCTGTCTATGATGCTTTGCACGAAATGTTGGGTGTGGAAAAAGTTGAAAAGCTCCTTTTGCGCAAAACTATCGAAATTGCTCCCATTGCCTTTATGCGCGGCAGAACCCTTTCAGGTGCTTTTATAGTACTGGATGAAGCGCAGAACTGCACCCGTGAGCAGATGAAAATGTTCTTGACCCGCTTTGGCCTCGCGTCGCGCATGTCAATCAATGGCGACATATCACAAATCGACCTGCCACCACGTGTTCCCAGCGGCCTGATTCACGCGGCACAAGTTCTGGCTAATGTCGCGGAAATATCATTTACCTATTTCACCGCGCGTGACGTTGTGCGTCACCCATTGGTAGAAAAAATTGTGCAAAGTTATGAAATCGCCGAGCGGGATAGTTGAGTGAGCTGAAAAAGTAACCATGAAGTAAACCTGTCATCTCGAACGAAGTGAGAGATCTTGCCTTCTCACTTGGGATTTCTCTTCGCTGCCGCTCGTTCGAAATGACCGATCTGTGTTTATCTGTAGGGCGAATAAGCAGCACGCATCCGCCGATGATCTACGACAACCACTGGCTCAGCACAGTATGAAGTTCATCAATGTTGATCGGCTTGCCAATATGGGCATTCATCCCAGCCTGAAGTGCTTTTTGCTTATCTTCAATCATCGCCGCAGCCGTTAAGGCAATAATAGGAACATGCGGATTCTGTGATCGAATGAGTCGCGCAGCTTCGTAGCCATCCATAATTGGCATTTGAATGTCCATTAAAATAATATCGAAATTCCCGTGCTTGGCTAACTCCACCGCCTCCGCACCATTACTCGCCAACGTTGTCCGTATTCCAATGCGCCGCAGCTGTTCACGCGCTACTTCTTGGTTGATAGCATTGTCTTCCGCCAAAAGAACATGCCCCGCCAGTGGGGTTGTATGCGGTTTGTGTTTCGTGTCACTCAGCAGTTGAGCCTGTTGTGCCGAGCACATTTGCAGCGGAAGATCGAAGCTGAAGGTCGAACCCACTCCCAACGTGCTATTGATCCGTATCTGGCTTCCCCCCATCGCCGAAACCAGTTTTTGGCTGATAATTAAACCCAGTCCAGTTCCGCCATATTCGCGTGATGTTGACGTATCTGCCTGACTGAACGCTCGGAAGAGTCGTTGTTGCTGCGCTTCGGATATGCCAACTCCCGTGTCGTTAATGGAAAAACGGAGCAACTCTCTGTTATTTTCATGACTGAGCAGCGCAACGTGGAGCGCGACAGAGCCACTTTCCGTAAATTTCAGCGCATTCCCAAGTAAATTCGTGAGCACCTGACGCAACCGAAGATCATCACCCAGATAGGTATTGGCTAACCCCGCTTCGGCCTCAAGCGAAAGGGTAATCCCTTTCTGCTCTGCAAGCTGGTAAAACAGGCTTTGCAGCTGATCGATCAGCACACACAGCGAAAAGGGGTGCGTATCAATGTGCAATTCACCTGCTTCAATTTTTGAAAAATCAAGAATATTATTCAGAATCCCTAAGAGCAAACGACCAGAGCTGTAAATTTTTTCGGTTTTATCGCGCCCTTTACCAGGCGGTAATTCTTGCAACGCCAATTCGCTCAATCCCAAAATCGCATTCATTGGGGTGCGAATTTCATGCGACATGTTCGCTAAAAACTCGCTTTTTGCTCGGCTTGCATTATCTGCAACCTGTTTGGCATACTGCAAATGTTGCTGATATGAAGCATTTTCGCGAATCCGTTTCTGGATGGTGCGGTAGGTGAACGATAAGAAAATCAGGCCGACAAAGAAAATAGCACTGTGCGAAACAATCAAGAACGAAGAGGCCTCTTTTTCCATAGCATAGTATGGTTCCAGCGGAACACTGACACTGATTCCACCACGTATCTGGCCAACCTCATACCCCTGATGAAGGTGACACTTGAGACACCCAACTTCGGTTACCATTGGTCGCATATAGCGCATATATGGGAGTTGATTTATATGGGAAATCTCCGCTACTTCAGCAACACCAGCATCAAACTGGAGTAACGCACTCCGTTGCCACTCATCAGGAGTATTGATTGGATTCAATGGTTTGAGACTGGTGATACTCCCCATAATAGTATCGGCGGAGCTCATGTCTTGTAACATCTGACGGAGCATATACGCCGGATTCATTAGGGTTAGCTCCACACCCCATGGAGTGGTAATATCACGGTTTTCGATATGAGTAAGGTACGGGTTTGGTGGTGTTTTTTCTGTGGCAGGAACATACACGCCGCCATGGGCTGTAGCCCAATACCGGAAGGCTAAATCTTTATTAAAATTGGCCTCAGCAACCATTTCGGCAATTTTATGTGTTGTAACCCGTTGATTATGGAGATTCCATACGTATGAACCACCAATAAGGAAGCACCACAGCACAACAATTACAATGAATCTCCGGCGTACCGTTTCTTCATCTTTTATTGCGAAAGTTATTTCGTTACCCTTTTCCATGCAACACCTTACTGTGCCTTGCGGTTATAGAGGGTTATTCGGCAATGCAATCATTGCCAACAAGTAATTAGTGAACAAATGCACTTGTAGCACATCTTAATGTGACTCATCAACTTTCTTTTCATTATCAGCGGCAAGCGATGCTAACGGTAACCACTGAGCCAGTGTAGCGTATAACTCCGCCGCATGAACCGGTTTACCAAGATGAGCATTCATACCAGCTTCTACTGTTTTTTGACGATCTTCAACCAGAGCTGCGGCAGTAAGCGCAAGAATCGGGATTGCAGTATCTACCTCGCGAATGCGCCGTGTTGCCTCGTAACCATCCATAACTGGCATTTGAATATCCATCAAAATGGCATCAAAACTCCCCAAAGAATGGGCAGCCACCGCCTCCGCACCATTGTTCACGATTGTAACACGAATCCCCATCCGGCGCAGTTGTTCGCGCGAAACCTCTTGGTTGATGGGATTATCTTCAGCCAATAATACATGACCGGATAACCGTTGGTGTTTTTCGAGAGTTACCTTCGTGTGAGCCATGCCTTGCCGCAACGTCTCCTTGGTACAAAATAGCAGTGGCACATCAAAATAAAACGTCGATCCCTTATTTAACTCACTTCGGATGCGGATATCGCTTCCACCCATCGCCCAGACCAAGCGCTGACTGATAATCAACCCCAGCCCTGTTCCGCCATATTCGCGAGTGGTTGAAGTGTCAGCTTGACTGAATGCTTTAAAAAGGCGCGTTTGTTGCGTTGCCGAAATACCAATACCGCTGTCGTGAATCGCAAAAGAAATCCAGCGTATATTTTGATCAATCCGCAAACAATGAACGTGAACGCGCACCTCTCCATGGGAAGTGAATTTAATGGCGTTGCTTATCAGGTTACTGAGCACTTGGCGCAACCGCATATCGTCGCCGATATATGAGGAGTCAAGATGTGTATCAACCTCGAACGCCAAATGGAGTGCTTTCTCATGTGCCATTGGCGCAAAAAGCCCTTGCAACTGCTCCAGTAGCGCACGTAAAGAAAAGGGGCGTGGATCAAGCGTGAGTTCTCCCGCTTCAATTTTTGACAAATCAAGAATATCATTCAGGATACCCAGTAGGGCGAGGCCAGAGTGGTAGATTTTTCCCAATTGTTCGCGACATTTTCCGGCGGGAGCCTCGCGCAATGCCAGTTCACTTAAACCAAGAATAGCGTTCATCGGCGTACGGATTTCGTGACTCATATTGGATAAAAATTCACTTTTCGCTGTATTCGCCGCCTCAGCAGCGATCGCCAGTTCATTTGCCCGTTGCAGTGCTGCTTGTAATTGATCATTCGTTTCGTGAAGAGCCAGCTCCGCTTCTTTACGTTTTTGGATATTGGCATGGGTACCAACCACGCGCAATGGTTGGCCGGCGGCATCACGCGACACAACTTTTCCTTGTCCTTGCACCCACAACCAACGCGCTTCCGACGTCTGGTACCGAAATTCAACGGTAAAGTCGGCACCACACAAGAGCTGCCGCTGAACTTCAGCTTCAACATGAGGTACGTCATCTGGATGGATCATCGTTTTCCAGTCACTATAATGCATCACGTGACTGAAACACGAATAGCCAAGCATGTCCCAGCAATTACGATCCCACGTTATGGCATCGTCTTGCACATTCCATTCCCACACCCCTAAGCCGGTAGCGGTAATAGCAAGGCGGTACAGCTCATCGCTGGTCATTTCGTCGTCAAAAATATCCATCATATTTCCTTACTGAAGGCTTAGCGCGGCAGGGTAAGTGTAAATTCCGCGCCTCCATCAATATTGGCTGCTGTAATCGTACCGTTCATCTTTTCAATGATTTTGCGCGCCAAGGAAAGACCGATACCAGTTCCCTTTTTTCCTTTGGTCGACACAAACGGCTCAAATATCCCGTTTGGCAGCAAGTGATTCGGAATGCCTCCGGCATTATCGCAAATAAGCAGCCGATATTCTGTATCTGTTGTCTGTACCGCTATTGTAATCGTGCGTTGCGCAGGAGTATTTTCAAGCAAGGCATCGCGTGCATTATTGAGTATATTTAGGATGACCTGCTTAAACTCACTGGGAAACCCTTGAATGATAACAGGCATCTCCTGTAAAAAGTTTACTTCTATGTACGATCGCATCATTTGCCCTTTAAGCAACTCCATCACCTCGCACACCGCTTTGGTAAGATCGAACGCCACACATTCGGTTGAAGGTTTAAAAAACTCCTGAAAGTCTTGCACCGTTTGCGCCATAAACTGCACCTGACGGACAAGCATATCGTGTAGTTCGCGCACCCGATCTTCGTCAAGCTCTTGCAGCTCAAAACTCTCTAAAAGCTCATCCGCTGCGATGCCTATAATATTCAGCGGTTGTTTCCACTGATGCGCAATCGCCCCCATCATATTCCCTAAATCAGCCATTTTTGATTGCTGAATCAATACTTGCTGTTCGATTTCCCGTTCATGAACGAGAGCCGAACGCGCCGCCATTTCTTCAGCCACACGGTTCTGCAATTCTTCGTTAAATTGCGATAAGCGGAGTTCTTGAAAATGCAGACGAACTTGCGTTTTGATACGGGCACGAACTAACGAGGCGCGAAACGGCTTGACAATGTAGTCGACCGCCCCCATAGACAGTCCCATCTCTTCGTCGTTGTCATCGTTTTTTCCTGTTACAAAAATTACCGGAATACCATTTGTTTGCGGATTCCCCTTTAGACGCCGTAAAACTTCATACCCATTCATCACCGGCATAATTATATCCAGCAAAATACAATCTGGAATATGCATCTGCGCCATGGATAGCGCCGTATTGCCATCGGTGGCGACTAAGATATGATATTCGTCTTTGAGTGCCGTTGCCAGAATTTCCACATTGGTCGGCATATCATCGACAATGAGAATTTTGGGTTTTTCTTTGTTCATCCCTCTTCCCCTTTCACTCCCCTGCTCTCCTCTACGTATCACCACCTGACGAAAGATCCCCGAGTAGTTTATCGATCAAGGTGGCCGCATCCTGATACCGGAAATTACGCAGTGCACACTCAATCGCGGGCCAGTTTTGCAGCCGTAGATGGTTGGGTAGAGCACTTGCAAGCGGCTCCCATTCTTCGGCCGAAATCCATTCACCCTGAAGCGCCTGCGCACAGATTTTTTGGAGCACGCATGTCACATATTCCACATCAACAGCACGTTCGTCAATTTCATTTTTGACGCGCTGATCGCCTGAGATGAGCCAGAGATCTATGTCTTGGTGGATTTGCTTCATGCCTTGGTAAAGCGCATCAAGCAAACACGCGTCAATGGCTTGCTGGCTGTTTGCCATAGCGTCGACACGAGCCGCAAGCTCAGCGAGCGTATCAAGGGAAAGATTCGCCGCTGCCCCTTTTAGTGTATGCGCAAAAGTGTGCAAGTCATTGCGTTGGGCGCCAGTCAATTCAGCGCCGTATACGAGAAACTGGTGCATTTGAGGAACAAAAGTACCCTGTAACATCCGGTTAAAATCAGCAAGCAAGTTGCGGTGGAGCTGCGTATTCCCCCCCAGCCTCGCAATGGCACGATCAACATTCAGCTTTGCAAATTCAGTGTTCTGGCAGGTGAAAGAGAGTGGCGGAGTGGTGCTGTTGATAGCTTTCTTGGCTTCCGACTGTGGCAACCACTGCGCCAGCAATGCGTAGAGTTCACCAAAATGGATTGGCTTACTCAGATGAGCACTCATCCCAACGCGCAACGCTTTTCGACGATCCTCGATCATCGCGGCCGCCGTCAGGGCAATGATCGGAATTTTGGGATGACCCAACCGGATGTTCCGTGTCGCTTCGTACCCATCCATAACTGGCATTTGAATATCCATCAAAATCGCGTCAAAATGTTCCCGTTCAACCATCGCAACCGCTTCTAATCCATTATTTGCTATGGAGAACGTGACACCCAGTAAACGCAATTGTTCACTGGCCACCTCTTGGTTAATCTGGTTATCTTCAACCAGAAGCACATGACCGCTCAATTTCGACGTGGGGAAGTCGATGACGACGGGACTACTCACTGGTGGCAATGGGGAAAAGGTTTCCGCACATACGCGAAGCGGCAGTACAAACGAAAATGTCGAGCCAACATTCGGGGTACTGACAATAGTAATATCTGTCCCCTCCATCGCCCAAACCAGACGCTGGCTGATAATGAGCCCTAACCCCGTACCGCCATAGTCGCGCGTGGTCGATGTATCTGCTTGACTGAAGGCCGTAAATAATCGAGCACGTTGTTCTTCTGATATCCCAATTCCGGTATCGCTGATAGCAATTTGTAACCATACCGTCGTTTGATCGCGTCGCACCTCGTGGACGGACACACGGACTTCACCGTAATGCGTGAACTTTAACGCATTGCCAATAAGATTCGTCAACACTTGGCGCAAGCGCTGCTCATCACCGATAAACGCTTGGTCAAGCGACTCACCAATGTCTATGGTAAAATGAAGCCCTTTTTCCTTAATAGTATGTTCGTAGAGGCTTTTCAGGTTGTCAATCAAGGCACAAAAATGAAACGCATACGGATCAATTTTCAGCATCCCCGCCTCAATTTTAGAAAAGTCGAGAATATCGTTCAGAATTCCCAACAAAAGCAGGCCGGATCGGTAGATTTTTCCAAGTTTTTCGCGATACACCCCTTGGGGGGCTTCACGCAAGGCTAATTCACTCATCCCCAGAATGGCATTCATCGGAGTACGAATCTCGTGAGACATATTCGCCAGAAAATCGCTCTTCGCCTTATTCGCCGCTTCGGCATTTTCACGGGCAGCAATCAGGGCTGCTTCAACCCTCATGCGATCCGTAACATCACGCACAAAGGCAATAACTCCCAGTTGAGGTTCATATGTGGCACTAATTTCGACAGTAATAGTACGCCCGTCTTTCGTGACATCAACCGCTTCAAAGCGCATTCGTCCGGCATCTATAATACTTTGCATCCGCTCTCGTATCTGTTCAGGCTTTAAAGATGGGTGCTTTACAATAGCCAGCGACTCTCCAAGAAGTTCCTCGCGAGTATATCCCGTCATATCGCAGTAGGCTTGGTTGACATCGAGAAAGATTCCATTTTGATCCAAAATAGCGAAACCATCCAGTGTCGTGCTGAGGATAGAATGGTAACAGCGGAGTTGATCGGCCAATTCCTGTTCGGTAACGGAAAGACGCCGACTCATTCCAACTTCATGCAAAACATGGTTGACGACATGCGGCAAACGATGCAAGAAATCGGTATTTTTAACAAGATAATCATACGCACCACGCTTCATCATATCCACTGCTACCTGTTCATCGCCAGCGCCCGTGATGACAATAAATGGAGGGAAGGCTATATGCTGTTCCTTCAGGGAATCGATAAAATGAATACCCGTCATATCTGGTAATGAATGGTCGAGCAGCATGAGCAATGCGCTCTCGACGCCGTGACGCTGTAACCATTCCAAAGCGCTACGACCATCAGTCAATATACATGGGGTGAGCCCTATGGACATCATAGCCTCCGCTTCAAGCGTGGCCATCCCCAAGTCGTCTTCAATAACCAGAATAGTGCCGCTCATATCCCCCCCTGCGGTGTTTGTTGAATTTCGACAAAAAAGCGGCTCCCGGCATTTTCCCTAGATTCGACCCAGATACGGCTGCGATGACGGTCGAGGATGCGACGCACGAGCGACAAACCGATTCCATCCCCCCCTTGAGCATGGCGAGGGTTGAGTTGGTGAAAAGGGAGCCAAATTTTCGCGTGATGTTCCTTGGCAATACCTATCCCATTGTCAGCAACGACATACAGTGCACCATTTTCGGTCACCGATCCCGAGAGCGTAATCACCAGTGGACGTTCTGGCGAACGATACTTCATGGCGTTATCGAGTAAGTTCGTAAATACCTGATTGATTTGACCGATATCGCCATAACACGTTGGTAACGGATCAACCGTGATGCGAGCCGCCGCTGCTTCCAGTTGAATGGTCATGGCATTGATAATTTGTTGAACCATCTCGTTCACATCTATCGTCTGTTTTTGAAGTTGCGTACGACCAGCGCGCGATATACGCAGCAATCCATTGATCAATGAATCCATTTTTCGCGTGCTTGATTGTATAAACGTATGCGCTGTCGGGATCTCTTCATGCAACATCGATGCAAGGTCGGCACGTACCGCATCCGGCACATCGGAACACGCAAGGCGATTCAGCAGAAACCCCATCAATTTCTCCTGTCGCTGGCTAAACCTATGAATATTGACCAGCGGAGAACGTAAATCGTGCGAAGCAATGGCAATGATATTTTCTAGTTCTTCATTCTTCAGCACCAATTCGGCATTGGTCGCGAGCAATTCTTCTATTTTTTGTTGCAACATCGCAGGCGAGTCGATGGTGCCGTACGGAAATGCGCTCATAGAGTTCCCCCTTGCGCTGCCCCACTGGCCGAGGTTTGTATCGCCAGCAAAAGCGTATCTATCAGTGTATGCGCTTCTTGATAGGCAACATTGCGCAGCGCCCGTTCGATATCACTCCAATACTGTTGACGAATAGCATGGGGAAGTAGCTTCCCAACTGGTTCCCAAAAGGTCGACTCAACCCATTCGCCACGTGCCACTTGATCGCGGATCGTCTCCAGTAAAGGGATAGCACGTTCAAGATCAACACTGCTTTCGTCGTCTTCCACAGTTGGTTGCTGTTGAGCTTCCAGCCACTGTACGATGGCGTCTTGCGCCTGCCTGACGCTGGAGTAGAGCGTTTCTACTATGTGAGGTTCAGGTGATTCGCCACGCTTGAGTATGGTATTTGCTTCAAAAGAGGCGCGCGCCAGCTCCTCCAGTGCTAAGTTACCGGCAATCCCCTTCAGGGTGTGGGCAAAAGCTTCCAGCGTCTTGCATTGTTCCATCGTTAAAGCATTTCGTGATTGAAATAATGGCTCTAATTGTGGCAGAAATGTTTCGCGCAGCTGCTCGCCAAAGGCGCCAATGAGGCGCTGATACAGGGCTCTATTTCCCCCCAACCGCTCGACACCCAGCGCCACATTCATACCGACAACGTCATCATCGTTCGTGACGTGTGCCTTTTGGATTGCGGCAGACTTTCCGTCATTTGGCTGCGTCTCTTGAGGCAACCAGCGCGCCAGAGTGGCGCGCAACGTCTGCGCATTGATAGGTTTCCCTAAATGATCATTCATTCCGACCTGTAAAACTTTTTGTTTGTCTTCGATCATGGCGGCAGCGGTCAGGGCGATAATCGGCACATCGGGGTGTGTTCGGCGAATGTGTCTCGTGGCTTCATACCCGTCCATTTCCGGCATCTGAATATCCATTAAGATGGCGTCAAAGTGGTTTTCATTGACCATATCAAGAGCTTCTACTCCATTATTTGCCACACGAACGCTCACGCCGATACTGTGTAATTGCTCCAAAGCAACCTCTTGATTAATGGGGTTATCCTCTACCAGCAAAACGTGTCCACAAAGCGGAAAGAACGGTGCCGAATCGACTACCGTTTTACTCATCAGCAATTGTCGTTCTTGTTCAGGGCGGCAGGCCTGAAAGGGGAGTGCAAAACGGAACGTCGATCCCATCCCCAGCGTACTTTCGACCGTTATCCCATCGCCACCCATCGCCAACACAAGCCGTTGACAGATAACTAACCCCAACCCAGTGCCACCGTAATCGCGCATAGTAGAGGTGTCGGCTTGGCTGAAGGCCTGAAAGAGACGACTCTGTTGCTCCTCGGAAATACCGATACCGGTGTCACGAATCGCAAAAGCAAGCCAGCAGACATGGCCTTCTTGACGAATGCGGGTAATTTTTGTGCGCACTTCACCCTGATCGGTAAATTTTATCGCGTTGCCGATAAGATTCATTAAAATCTGCTGCAGCCGCAAATCATCGCCAATATATGCCGTATCCAGTGGAATAGAGGTTTCAAAGGCTAAATGGAGCGATTTTTCGTAGGCGGATTGTGTAAAGAGATTCCGCATTTGACTCAGCACACCGTCCAGATAAAAAGGGCGTGGATCAAGCTCAAGCTTTCCCGCTTCCACTTTCGAAAAATCGAGGATATCGTTCAAAATCCCAAGCAGTAAACGGCCAGAACTCAGAATTCTTTCTAACCGTTCACGCCCTTTGCCAGGGGGCGATTCGGCCAATGCGAGTTCGCTCAACCCTAAAATGGCATTCATCGGAGTGCGGATTTCATGCGACATATTGGCGAGAAATTCGCTTTTGGCTTTATTGGCCAATTCAGCTTCTTCTTTCGCTTGTTGTAACGCAATCGTCCGCTCCTGAACGTGCTGTTCCAGTTCCTGATTCGATTGGCGCGAAAGAAAGAGTTGCCGCGCGAGCGATTCCGCCATTTCGCGGGAATTTTTAATCAGTGTATCTACTTCGCGGATCGTTGTTACTGGCCAATGGACAGTGGTTTCACCACGAAAAAAACGTTCTGGTAAACTCTTGGTCAGTGCCCCAAGCTCTTCAATCGCAACAAGAATACGGCGACTGATACCTTCGGCGATAAGCACGATCAACAGTAAGAAAAGAAACAAAAAGAGAAGTCGTTCGGTATATTTCGCATTTAACGCCTCCTGATGAGGTGCGACGGGTGCTTCCAGCCAAAGAATCCACTCTTGATGGTTCCCTATCGCAATTTGGGTTGCATAGTACGAAGAACGCCACCGTTCCATAATAGAGCTGAACCGTTTCGCTTCAGGGATCCACTGCCACAGATTTTCGCTGATTTGCGTCATCCCATCGGGCGAACGCTCCCGATACCGTTCCCCTTCTTTTTGGGTAACGCAACACGTGGCAATAATTACCCCGGCTTTATCAACCAGAGTAAAGAGCGATTGAATGCTTTGCGTTTCGTTATTGGTTTCTAAAAAACGGCGGATACTTGATGTATCGAGCAGGCCGGCAATATAGCCAGCAAACTCCCCATCTTTAATGATTGGTGCGAGCTGCATGATATCGGGTGGATGACCCGCTCCGCCCGCGTGCGAATGGAGTGCCCCAGAAAGCATCGAGTTTTGATCCTTTTGCAATGTGGCAAAGTAGGGGCGATGGGCATAATTTTTCCCGATATATGGCTCACCGTCATGATCATTCAATGGCGAATAGGCGATAGCGGTCGCTTGACTATCAAACAATCCCATGCGGATAAAGGCTGGTTCTATCTGGCGAAATTGTTCGAAATAGCGTTGCATCCGTTCGGGAGTGTGCGTCAACGACGCGTTCGCGAGGAACTCGACTATTTTCTGTTTACTTTGAAGCCAAACGGAAATACTGAGCGCCATTCGTTGGCCAGAATTGGTCAGGTCACGTTGTATATGCTGGTCTATAGTCTGGAAATCATTTTTCGCTTCAAAACTCAGATACGCCAACGATGGGATGAGGACGAAGAGCACAAGAATATGAAAAAAAAGTTCGCGCAATGCCACCCCTTCGGGGCAACGGGTAAGGAGCATGGCTCCACGACAGAGAAACCATGCCAGTAACGCATTGACAATGCCGTTGATCGCCTGTTTGAGCATGATCAAGTAGGTGGTGGTCAGCGGAATCTGCATGATGATGTGATAGAAAAAATAGACTAGCGGAATGCCAATGCAAACCCAATACAGCACGTTAGCCATGACTAATGGCCGTCGACTCCGTTGCATAATCCACATGGTACACGCCACTTCAGCGGTCATAATCACGATGGCGTAGGGGTGTTTCCAAAGCACAAAAGTCATGGTGCTGATGACCAATGCTGCAACCAAACCATACCGTGCGCCAAGGGCTTTCCACGCTAAAAATGCGAAAATACTCCCAAAAATCAGATCGACATTAAAAAACAGGGTAAACTTGAACCAATTTCCCGCCAGACCACACAACACGAAGATGACAAACAAGCCAATTTTATTCTTCAATGTTATGTGGCACATTACACCCGATGTTGCATCAGCCATTCCTGCTCCCATACTTCTGCTGGCTCTGGTTTGCCAAAATAGTATCCCTGATATAAAATCGGCGACGCGCACCGTTTCGCTAAAAATTCAACCTGTTCCAGCGTCTCCACCCCTTCGGCGACCACTTGCAGCCCAAGGCGATCAGCAACCGCCAGAATCGCTTCCACCAGCGCAGCATCATCTGAATCAACTGGCGCATCCTGTATGAAAATTTTATCAATTTTTAACTCGCGTACTGGAAGTTGTTTCAGGTACGCCAATGACGAATAGCCCGTGCCAAAGTCATCGATGGAAAATCCTACTCCCATGGTCGAGATTTCTTTCATTTTCGCTGAAGTTTCTTCGAGGTTGTCGATAAACAGCCCTTCAGTCACTTCCAGAGTGATGAGTGCCGGATTTACCCCACTCAGACCAACCAGAGTTTTAAACCACATTACAAAATAGTGTTGCCGAAAGTGGCGCGGACTCAGGTTAATGGAAAGGTGGAGTGGTGATCCAGAAGCGGCACAATGGGAGATGATTTGCAAGGCTTCTTCAAAAATCCACTCGCTTAACGTCACAATCAGGTCTGTTTGTTCGGCCACCGGGATAAACAGCGATGGGGCAATCATGCCACGTTCGGGGTGACGCCAGCGCACCAGCGCTTCGGCACTCATCATTTTTCCATCGGCGTGAACTTTGGGCTGTAAATAGACGGAAAGCTGACCATTGCGGATGGCACTGCGCAGCTCTTTTTCAATCCAAAAATTTTCGGCATAACTATCTTTCATGTCCGAAGCAAAAAACACACACTGATTGCCACCAAATTTCTTGGCATGGTGCAACGCAATATTGGCACGGCTCAAGATATTTTCTGGTGTAAGGTCTGACGGGTCAGGGAAAAGGGCAATACCGATACTGACGGTAACCGAAACCGATTCTATTTCTAAACCAAAAGGGGCGGTACACGTTTCGTACATCACTTTGGTGTAGTGTTCGATATTTTGCTGAGCTTGTTGTGGGCTTATTGAGCTATTGAACGTGATTAACGAAGCAAATTCGTCGGCTGCGATGCGCGAGAGGTGCGCGTTTTCAATATGTTCAATAGCGGCATTGACACGCTTTGCCAAAGCGCACAGAAGCATATCGCCGATATATTCGCCACGCACCGCGTTCACAACCTTAAATCGGTCAATATTAATCAGAATGATCGCTCCCAAGCGGTCATTCTCCTTTAAGTCCCACAGGCGGAGCATAAATTGTGCCCGATTCGGTATTCCGGTCAGTGAATCGTAAAAGGCGAGCTGATGAATCCGCTGTTCTGACTCTTTTCGTTCCGTAATGTCCTGTTTTATGGCGAGGTAGCCGATGAGTTTGCGGCGCTCGTCAAAAATTGGCGAGAGTGCCACCAACTCGGTATATTCGCTGCCATCTTTGCGCACGTTCACAAATTCCCCGCGCCAGGTATTCCCTTTTTGGAGCGTTGCCCACATATCACGGTACATGGCGATATCAGTTTTCCCCGAGCGGAATATGCGTGGATTTTTCCCTATGACTTCGGCGGTAGTATAGCCAGTGGTTTTCAGAAACGTGTTATTCACAAAGACGATATTGCGATCAACATCGGTAATAATAACGCTATTAGGGCTTTGTTCAACGGCAAGGCTGAGTTTGCGAATCTCTTCGTAGGATGCTTCCAACTGCTGCTGAACGGCACGGATTTTTTGGTTATGTCGCACTAAACCAAAGATCACCAAAAGCAGTATGGCCGCACTAATCAGGAAAAAAAGCGTTAAATAGGTCACGTACGTGCCTCCGTTGTAGTATCGCCAGTATAATCATTTTTGAGCAACCAACGATGGAGCGCAGCAGATAACGCATTGCGGTCGATTGGTTTGCCTAAGTGGTCGTTCATTCCCGCTGCCAGCACCCGCTCCCTGTCGTGAGCCAACGCCGCAGCCGTCAATGCTATAATCGGTAACGTCTGATGGGTCGAGCGAATGTGCCGAGTTGCTTCAAACCCATCCATTACAGGCATTTGCAAATCCATTAGTATAAGGTCAACCGGTTGTTCGGCGACCATTTTCACGGCGATGGCGCCATTTTCGGCGTGCATTACCTCGGCGTTCATCCGTTGGAGAATATACGTGATTACGTCGACATTCAGGGGATTATCTTCCACAACTAAAATTTTCTTTCCCCTCAGGTCAATTTTGGCAAGGGCTGGCGTGCGCATTGGTTGCGTGTCAGCAACGGGAAACGCTATTGCTATCACCACTTCTGTCCCGACGCCGAATGTACTTGTCAGTGATATCGTACCACCCATTAGCTCCGTCAACCGTTTGGCTATCGTTAGCCCAAGGCCTGTTCCACCATAGCGGCGCGTGGTAGAGGAGTCGGCTTGTGTATAGGCCGAAAAAAGTCGCGCGAGTTGCTCTTGCTTCATCCCGATCCCGGTATCGCGTACGGTAAATCGGACGAGCACCGTCTCATTGATCTGTTCCGCCAGCGTGACATCAAACGTCACTGACCCAGTTTTTGTAAATTTAACGGCATTGCCGATAACATTCGTCAACACCTGTGCCAAACGTCCAGAATCTCCGATGACGGCAGCAGGGAGCTGTGGATCGAAATGGCTTATCAATTCGATCCTTTTGGTCGATGCCGTGTGCGCAAACAGATCGCGCATCAGGCGAGGTATTTCCGGTAAAGAAAATGGCTGGCGTTCGATTTCAATTTTACTCGCTTCGATCTTAGAAAAATCGAGAATGTCGTTAATAATTCCCAGCAACAGGTGTGACGCGTGCCCTATTTTCGCACAAAATTTCTTGGTATTTTCGTCGCGACACTGTTCTTGCGAAATTTCGGTGATGCCAATAATGGCGTTTAAGGGAGTGCGGATTTCGTGACTCATATTAGCAAGAAATTCCGATTTGGCCGTATTGGCCGCTTCAGCTTGGTGCGCCATATCGCGTGCATAGTCAAGGGCTTGGGAAAGTTCCAGATTGGTCTTTTGTAAGACGTCATCGGCATCGCGCAGCGCTTGGCGTTCTGCGTCAAGTTCGCATAACGTTGTCTGTAATGCGTGATTGCGCCGGATAAGCGCGAAAAGCAACACGATAATAATAGCGAGGAAGAAAAATGCCGTACTACTGGTGACGCGATATTGTTCCCATAAATCATGCAGGGTGATGTCGTGCTTGATATCATACGGGGGAATTTGTAGCGCACGCGCTAATTGTTCGACCGGAAAATAGTCGGCGGGTGGACTGAATCCACCAATATTTGATTCACGCGCGGAGAGCACGTTTTCATCCATTGCCAGCAAGACGGAAGCAATTTGCCGTACATGACGATCGTCCACATGCGGCAGCGCCAAAAAAGGCCACTCGGGATACAACCGCGTCGAGGTTACATAGGGAAATCCCGGAAAGTTCTGTTGATTGATGACGCGAATCTGATCTTCCGTTATTCGCCCCTCGTTTATGAGACTTTCTAGAATGCCGGTGCGCACAAAACCAACGTCTGCTTGGCCGCTAAGAACGGCATTGACCACTGCATCCTGATTCTCAGCAAGTACGAGCGTGACATCACTTGGAACATGTATACCGGCTTGTTGGAGTTCAAAGACTTGCGTCTGGTACCCTCCAAGGAACGTGCGTCCAGGGGTCGCAATCCGTTTTTGCTTTATATCTTGCAGGGTGAAAACATCAGAGTCATTGCGGGTCAGTATTACTCCCCCGAGACTGCTTGTTAGGATCCCTTTTTCATAACTCAGCAACGTGGCCAGCACACCGGTAAATGAATTCCTGCTTCTCAAGTCAAGGTAGTGGCTTGGGTTGGTAAAAATAAGATCTAACTCATTGCGCGCCAGCTTTTCTTCCATTTCTGGCTTTGTCAGAATCAAGAGTTCTACCTGTAGCGTGCTGAGTTGCGCGTTGAGGTGGTTGATAAACGTGAGCAGTTGTTTTTCAAGATAGGGTTTGGAACGATACGCGAAGACACCTAAGCGCAATGTATCGTGCGCCTGCACGTATGCAGGCAGAAGCACGAAACCGATGAATACACTACAGAATGTTTTGCATACCAGTCGCATAGCTATCTCCCTTTATCTTGTGGCAGGAAGCGGTTATCATACAAATCACGAAGTGTATCTTCAGCAGGGATAATATGCTTTTCGTACATGTTACGAGCGACCGTCACGGCGGCTTGCGGTAGAGTGCATCTTGCCGATTCACCACAAAGTGATCGAGAGCACGGTAATGGGTATGGCATCTATCGCCCTTTCCCAGCAGTGTGTTCAATATCCAGCCAATAGCTAATCGTACGGATGAGGTGTTCAGAACGAATTGGTTTACTCAGGTGATCATTCATCCCAGACGCCAATACTTTTTCCCGCTCTTCGACCAATGCTGCGGCCGTGAGTGCGATAATCGGGATGAACGGGGCAAATTCTCGGATACGGCGTGTCGCTTCGTACCCATCCATTATAGGCATTTGTAGATCCATTAAGATCAAAGCAAATGCCTTGTTTTGCGCATACTGTACCGCTTCAGCTCCGTTGTGAGCCACCGTTACGACTATCCCTTCCCGTTGTAACATGCGGCAGACAACCTGCTGGTTAATTTCATTATCTTCAGCCACGAGTATTTCACAGCCGCTCAGCGACTGAGCTGCCACAGGGAGATGGAGTGGTGCTTGCGCCAACTCTTTGGCATATTCAAATCGCAGGGTAAAAAAGAACGTCGTGCCAAAGTTCGGCTGCGAAGTAACGCCAAGTGTGCCACCCATTGCGTCCGTCATGTGGTGCGCAATGGCTAACCCCAATCCCGTACCACCAAAACGGCGCGTAATGGAGGTGTCTGCTTGTGTAAATGGTTGAAATACGCGCGCGACTTGTTGTTGATCCATCCCAATACCGGTATCGGAAAGAGAAAAGTGAAAGGCGATACTTTGTGCCGTACGTTCGACAACGGTGATTTCAAAACGGATTTTTCCGTGTTCGGTAAATTTCAGTGCGTTGCTGATGAGGTTGGTTATAATTTGCCCGAAACGGATGGAATCTCCGACCACCATGGTATGCGCTTCTGGGGGGAATATCAGTTCTAGGCGGATCCCTTTGTCGCTAATTGCCCGTTCAAAAAGTGATATGGCTTGCTGGCACGGAGTGATCAGAGAAAACACATGGTTGTCGAGTTCCAGTTTTCCGGCTTCGATTTTAGAATAGTCCAGTATGTTATTCAGAATACCCAATAACATCTGCGACGAGCTGTGAATTTGGAAAATGGCATCACTATCTTTACAGCTTCCGCAACCATCTTTGTCCTGAATGGCCAGTTCACCCAAACCAATAATGGCGTTCATTGGCGTCCGGATTTCGTGACTCATATTGGCCAGAAAATCTGACTTTGCGCGATTGGCTGCTTCAGCTTCTTCCATGCTGCGGCGCAAAGCCGCTTCGGTATCTTTCAGCGCACTAATATCGCTAAAGGTAATAACAGAGCCGCTACGTTTGTCAGCAAACGGTTTCACCGATAAACGAACTGGAATGAGTTGACCATCTTTACGGCGGAATATCTCTTCGCCAAAAAATGGTTCCTGTCGTTTGATGGCCGTCATGACAGGGCACTGCTCTGGCGGAAGGTAGTTATTACAAGAATGGGTATGGAAGAGTGCGTGGCCATCCTGGCCGATGACTTCGGATGGGGTATATCCCAGAATTTCGGCGCCTGCACGGTTAATGGCTGTAATAATCCCTGCCGTACTGCTGACATACAGCCCTTCCGCCATCGTATTGGCAATAACTTCGAGATATTTTTTTTCTTGCTGGCTCCGCTGACGACTCAATAAGAGTGAATAGAGCAATGCCGCCGCAATCAAAATCAAGATCATAGCTACGGTGTACTGAATCCAAAATGTGACCTGAATCTGCTTCAGCTCTGGAGCAGACTCAATCGAAATAAGATACCCTACAACCACATCGTGCGTGTTACGAATCGGCGTGAGAATCACCACAAAGCTGTCGCCATCATGTGTGAGCGGAAAAGTACCACCAATGCGACTGGCAAGAGCCTGTTGGAAGGGTTGATGTGTACGCAGCGTTTGCAATTTCAGTCGGCTGGTATTGCTCATCTGCGGTGGGGCATACGGCAACATGCGTAGGGGATCTTCTTCCAAATAGGCGGGATTTCCTGTCCACGTTACATAATAGTGGTGCAGCTCTTCAAAAAGTATCGGATCAATGAATTCTCTATTCAGAATTAATTGAAATTCACGTTTAGGATAGAGGTGCTGCATTTCGAGCCGGAGTGTTTCAAAAGGCAAACTGAATTCAACGGTTCCAAGGTGCTCGTCCGCAGCGGTTATAATAGGGAATACCATACGAAAGCCGGAAATAACCCTTCCTGTCTCAAAGGCATACACGGGCGAGCGTGTTTCGTTCGCTCGCCGCACAGAAGGGCGAATGGAGCTTAAATCATCGCCATACCGCTCAGGCATATGCATGCGGAGTAAACTGACACTTGACGGGAGGTGAAATTGTAATTGCCCTAAGCCAAGGCGCTGCAATTCCTTATAAGTTGGTGCTATATGCTGATACAAGAGATCTCTGGCTCGATCACGTGTGTGTGAATCCTGTGCCATACGCAGTATACTGAGCGTATCTTCCGATAGAATATGCTGCCGAAAGTAACTTTGCATGGTGTTTTGATGAATACGGCTGACCGCTTCCCAAGCAACGTCTTGAGACACTTGGTAGGTGTGTAAGGTGTCTCGTTGGTGCCCATTGCGAATAAAATTAAAAAAAATCGCGGCACTGACGATGAAAAATGAGGCAAGGAGAAGAACGAGAAAGAAATGCGAACGGAACGGACGGACAGACACCATGCGTAAAAGAAGATCTTGTTGCGTTGCTTGTTTCACTCGCCTACCACCTCTGCATGCTACCCTGATATCAGGCCTTTAACCTTTATTTGTAACTATTCAGCACTTTTACCCGTCATCTCGAACGTATGTGAGAGATCTCGCCTTTGAGATTTCTCGCTTCGCTCGAAATGACATAAAAAACCTTGAAAAAACTGGTAACTGTTCAGCACTTTTACCCGTCATCTCGAACGTATGTGAGAAATCTCGCCTTTGAGATTTCTCGCTTCGTTCGAAATGACATAAAATCTTTGAAAATACTCTGGTGTTATTAAGCTGAATAGTTCCCTTTTTTTGAGGAATCAATACTACTCTATACAACGAGAGGTTTCGAGCGAAATATCACGACCAAAGTGATTTCTTTGCGATAAACGCAGTAAGCCAAAGCATGACGAACATGCTTTGGCTCTGCGAGTGTACTTGGTCACAACGTGGATTATTGCGCGGTGGGTGCACCCATTCCGCTACGGCTCTTGCTCCGTTCCATCGACTGCAGCGCAAGGTAATTTTCGCCAAACCGCTTCAGGTTATCAATTTCATTATCATATTGGTCGAAATGACGCTCTTCGTCCAACACCAGCTCTTCAAAAATTTTCTTGGTCGCGGAATCTGCATTCGCACCACATTCGTTGGCCATGCGGTTGTAATCGAGCGCACTGTGCTCTTCCATTTGGCGAGCCATTTCTAACATTTTTGCCACATCTTTGATCGGCTTCACAGGGTCGCTCGCTTGCATCACAATATCGCCACCCAGAAAAAGAATGCGATCAGCCAGCTTTTCCACATGAATCATTTCTTCAATCGCGGTGCGCTTAAAGAGCATTGCCAGTAAGTCGTACCCCTGATCATCACAGTGAAAGTGAAAATACATATACTGATGCAAGGCGGTGATTTCGTCGGCTACTGCCTGATTTAATAACGTAATGCTTTTTTCATGCATAAAGGCCTCCTGAAGATATGTTGGTTGCAAAAAACTTATACAGGAACGTCACTCATACTGATGCCAAGCGCCTTGGCAACACCTTCGCCATAGGCCGGATCGGCTTTATAGCAGTTACCGATATGGCGAACTTTAATCATTTTTGGGGCATCCCCCATCGCACGTGCGGTGTTTTCGAACAACACGTGCTGCTGTGCTGGTGACATCAAGCGGAACAACTTCCCTGGTTGCGTGTAATAGTCGTCATCTTCGCGATGGTTCCAGTGGTCAGCCGCACCTTCAAGCGATAGTGGTGGCTCGGCAAATTCCGGCTGCTGCTGCCACTGTCCATAGCTATTCGGTTCATACCCTAACGTGCCACCATGATTGCCATCCGTGCGCATAGCACCGTCTCGGTGGTAGCTGTGGAACGGACAGCGTGGCTTGTTGACTGGGATTTGGTGGTGATTGACGCCTAACCGATAACGTTGCGCATCACCGTAGGAGAAGAGTCGCCCTTGTAACATTTTATCGGGCGAGAAGCTAATACCCGGCACCACATTGCCAGGATTAAACGCCGCTTGTTCAACATCTGCAAAGTAGTTTTCCGGATTGCGGTTAAGCTCCAGCACGCCCACTTCGATCAATGGATAGTCTTTATGATACCAAACCTTCGTAAGATCAAAAGGGTTATGGGGATAGGTTGCCGCATCTTTTTCCGGCATAACCTGAATCAACAGGGTCCAACGTGGAAAATCTCCATTTTCAATACTGTCGTACAGGTCGCGTTGGTGGCTTTCACGGCATTTACCAATAACAGCTTCTGCTTCGGCATCGGTCAGGTTTTTAATCCCTTGCTGCGAACGGAGATGGAATTTGACCCACACACGCTCGTTGTTGGCATTGATCATACTGAAGGTATGGCTGCCAAATCCATGCATATGGCGATACGTTGCTGGAATACCGCGTTCGCTCATGGTGATGGTAACCTGATGAAGCGCTTCTGGAAGCGACGTCCAAAAATCCCAGTTATTCTGCGCACTGCGTAAGTTGGTGCGCGGGTCGCGTTTGACGGCATGATTGAGATCAGGAAACTTCAGTGGATCGCGCAGGAAAAATACCGGCGTGTTGTTGCCGACGAGATCCCAATTGCCTTCTTCGGTATAGAATTTGACTGCAAAGCCACGAATATCGCGTTCAGCGTCTGCCGCTCCCCGTTCACCAGCAACCGTGCTAAAGCGAATAAAGAGTTCGGTTTTTTTGTTGATTTCCGAAAAGATTTTCGCTTTTGTATACTGGGTTATGTCATGTGTGACCGTAAACGTCCCAAAAGCGCCGGAACCTTTGGCGTGCATCCGTCTTTCGGGTATCACTTCGCGATCGAAATGTGCCAGTTTTTCTAAAAACCAAACATCTTGCAGCAACATCGGCCCACGTTTTCCCGCAGTCAGAACATTTTGATTGTCAGGAACGGGAGCCCCACCGGTAGTCGTTAATTTCTTTTCACTCATGAGCTACTCCTTGTTTGTTAAGGTTATCTAAACATTTTACCCGCACATAAATTGCCAGCATTACCGCTCACAGTCAAGAGTAATCCCTAGTTAAGATGCATTATTCTCCAGATAAATCGTGTGCCAGTTTCTCCAGTTGGTTTAGCGGTACAGGTTCATCGAAGAGAAACCCTTGGAAGGCATGGCACCCATACTCAATCAACTGTTCAAATTGCCTTTCGGTTTCAACACCTTCGGCAACGACCCGAAAGTTCATATGCTCGGCGATTGCCATGATAGATTGGACAATATCGCCACTATTGTTCAAGGTATCATCCAAGTTGGCAATAAAAGAGATATCAATTTTCAATTGTTCCAGCGGAAGTTCGTTCAGGTGCTTGAGTGACGAATAGCCGGTGCCAAAATCGTCAAGCGCAACACCAACGCCTATTTCACTGAGATCCTTTAACACCTGGATAGAACGTTGCATATTTTCCGCCAGGATTGATTCTGTCACTTCAAGTTTTAATTTGTGTGGTTGAATTTGAGCGAGGCGGACAAGGTCGTAGATTTGCTGCACAAATCCCGATTGCAGAAAATGACGTTTGCCAATGTTCACCGCGAGTTGCAGCCGCGAAAGTCGCGGATCGCTTTCCCATGCTTTCAGGGTATGGCAGGNAGGTGGTTTCAAGCACCCACGACCCGATCTGAACAATTAACCCATTCTCTTCGGCCAGCTCGATAAAATCTGCCGGCGCAATAAAGCCCCGTTCCGGGTGATCCCAACGCAGCAATACTTCGGCGCCGAACATTTTCCCTTCGCGATTAAATTGGAGTTGATAATAGAGACGAAATTGATTGTCTGGTAGCGCGGCAAAAAGATCGGCACTCAGTCGAGCGCGGTATTCGAGCTGAGAATGGAGCGCAGGGCTAAAGAAACAGAGCATTTCGCGCCCGTTGCCTTTCGCGTAATACATGGCCGTGTCAGCACGACGCAGCAAATCGCTGGCGGTAATTTCCTGGCCACGAAATAGCCCGATGCCGATACCAGCGGTGATATGCAGTGTTTCTTCCCCATCGCCAACAGGCTGTGAGATGGCTTCGCGAATGCGCAACGCTAAATTTTCGACTTGTTCCGTTGCGTACCCAACATTATTGCCAATGTGCTTCATGATAATCATAAATTCATCGGCACCATAGCGACCAAGAAAGCACGTATCGGTGTTGATCGTGTTCAGAATACGCTGAGCAGACATTTTGAGGATCATATCGCCGCCCATAATGCCAAGTGCTTCGTTCAGCGTGCAAAAATTGTCCAGATCAACGAATATCAGCGCGCAGTAGCCACCATCATTCAGCTCATTATTTACCATCGTTTTACATAATTCATCCTGCAGCATGCGTCGATTCGGCAGTCCGGTTAATGGATCGCGCAACGCAAGTTTCTGCATCGCTTCGACCTGATATTCAACGATCAACGCTGAAGCCTGCTGCGTGAAAAGATTTTGACCACTCCCTTCGCGAGTGTTTTTCGGTTCACGGGTATGAAAAATTTTATTCAGCCGGTGCTGTTCATTCAGTTGATCAATAACGCTTTGCGCCCCCTCTACCATCAGCATAATGCAGCGAGGTGGTACACGGAGTAAATCAGTTGGAAAGTGAGTTACCACAGCAAGATTAACGGGAATATGGACAGAATCAATGCGGAGCTGTACAAAAACACTCTCTTCAGCAGGAGCTGTTTGTGGCCGTTGCGCCAAAAATGCATCAAACGCAGAAAGATATTCGGAGGCGATTATATCACGCAGAAACATCAGTTCAATATGCTCCGGCGAAATATGAGACATCGCAAGAAATCGATTATTGACCTGCACAATTTTGTAATGCGCATCAACAACTATCAACGCTGTGGGAAATGCTGTAAAAAACTGCTGGAATTGATCCTGTAATACAGAAGCAGAATTTGAGGCATTACCATTATTTCCCATAAAGCCACCTTACTATACGGCCGGAAACGGTCGATATTCTCTATTTTAAAAAAGATTCACAACTTTCTATCTCTCAATCATCACCGCTTGCTACTTTACCGTTGCAATGGAAAAATATCAATTATACTTTAGTGCCAGTAAGATATCGTTACAAACGTTATGCCCATAAAGCCTGAGCTTTATAATGCATACTTGGAGTAGAAATGAGACGCGAAAATTGGGAGCAACGTAAGCGAAAGCTCCAAGAGCGAGCCGAACAGATGTTGCAGGCCGCCGACAAAAGCTACAACAGTGAAGATTTTCCTGCCGGAATAAGTGAGTTGATTCACGACCTGACTGTCCAGCAAGTCGAACTCGAGATTCAAAATGATGAGCTGCAGAAGGCACAATTCGAACTCGCCCAAGCCAATGAACGTTTAATGAACCTGTACCACTTTGCGCCCATAGGCTTTTTGTTGATTGAGTCGCATGGTATGGTCATTCAGGCGAATAAAACCTTTGCCGATCAAGTTGGCACTCCATATCAAGAAATGGCAGGAAAGCCATTCGTTACCTTTGTGTATGCAGAAGATAAATCGATATTTCACGGTCGTTTTTCCACATTTTTTAAGTCGCCTGAAGGGAAGCATATTGATGTGCGGATCGCACAAGCAAAAGGGGCATTTTTCTATGCTCGGATTGTCGGCTGTACTCAAATGGGGAAACTCTTTAACCATAATGCCGCCCCCGATGATGAGATGCTTTTGGTCGCGATTCACGATATTACCGAACAACAGAAGGTTCAACTGGAACTACAAATCACCCTTATGACCATGCAGCAGCAAATTGACAGCGGCATTGACTTATGCCGCAGTAAAGATTCGATCATTGCTGAGCAAAACCGACGCCACTCTCTGTTTAAGTTGCTGGTAAATATTGCCCACCAATGGCGCCAACCATTAAACGTCTGCGGCATTATGATTCAAGAAATTGGCGAAATGATACGTCAAAACGATATTGATACCGACCTCGCACTCGAATATACCACTGACGCGATGGATCAACTTATCAGCCTTTCGAATACCATTTCGGTGCTCACCAATATGTACGATTCACAAAGTGCACCGAAGCTCTATTTCATCAAACAACTGATAACCACTGCACTGAGCTATATTACCAATGACCGGTTACAAGTAATCGAAATTGACATGCAGATCCCCGACGAACTCACGATCTATGCCATTGAAAGTGACATGGTAGAAGTGTTCTTGGAGCTTATCGGAAACGTTATCAACATTACGCAATCCCGCAAACTCGATTCCGTTCGTTGCACAATTACGGCACGAGCGCTGACACCGGAACGGATTCAGCTTATTTTCGATGATACCGCGGGCGGAATTGATCCAGCGGTCTTGCCGTACCTGTTCGATCCTTACAGCACAACTGCATTTAAAGGGCAAGGCAAAGGGCTTGGACTCTATCATTTGCGCCATATTATCGAAAACCGTTATCGCGGTTCAATAGAAGCCGAAAGCAGTAAAAGTGGCGCCCGATTTATCATTACGATAGGAAAATTGGCGATTGATGAGGCGAGCACTACAAAGGTGTGTTGATTTCTCTAGCGTTTGCGACTGCGATACGCTTTGTTTTTCATCAATTGCCCTTCATTAATGCCACAAAGCTCACTGACTTGCAATTCACGGACGAGCTGACCATTGTCGATTCGTCCGGCAAAGAGATCCTGATAACACTGGAGTTTTTGGCGCAACTGTTCGGCGGTATCAAACAGTGCCTCAATGCGATATTCTCTCACACCGTGCTGCTTCAGATCAGGAATCAAAAATGCCGATGACTGCGCAATGCCATGAAACATCGTATTGCGACACGCTTCGTCGGTTTTCACCGGATGACTTACCTGTTCAGGATCGCGCAACGCCACGCGATGCCGTTCACATATTGTACCGCACTGCGGATACCCAACCGCATTCGTTAAAAACGCCGCAAACACGCAAAAATCCATATGAAAAGCGGGCATATGGTGATGCAACGTCACTTCCCATGATATCTCAGGAGCCGCCCGCAGCAATGCCAGTAATTGCCATTGATTCAAATCATATGAGGGACAAAGCGTTGAAAGCCCAAAGTTCTGATACGTCTTCGCCGCAACGGCATTGGTGATATTGAAACTGAAATCGCCACGGTACTCGCCATCCCACTGATGCTGTTTCAGCCACTGCAAAGCACCAGCATTGCGGAGTAAAAATCCATCAGGCTTGAGCGCTGCCAACGTTTTCAGGTAGTGCCATTCACCGGGTTTCAGGATGCGGTTCGTGGCAATCGCCGTTGTATGCCCCATCTGTCGCAGTTGTTGCAAGGCTGCGCCATAGTCCTGCCCATATTCAAAATCAAGGTACACCGTACCCAGCGTCATCCCAGCCAGCGCTTCAAGTTGTTGCGGCAAACGGAGCAGCACATTGAGACGTGGTGTCGTAACCTGCGGCATACTCTTGGCCGTCACCTGATACGGTGCCAGCCACTGTTGCGCCTCGCTGAGCGCAACAACGTGCGATGGAGTTGCGGCTATCCGTTGTGCATCAAGCATTTCCAGAGCTAAACGCCGCATTTGCTTAATTTCGCGACTATGTAAAAAGAGATCATTGGCGATAAAGACATGGAATTGATCAATCTGATATGCCGTGTCACTCAAGGTGCCACACGCCTGGCGCACATTCTCAACCGTCAACGGTGCCTTTTGCGACAATTCCAGTTGTGACGTTGACTCCACACAAACCGTACGCCCCTCAGGATCGCTGACACGGAGCGATAGCGGCGTGCCAATCGTTCCCTGCACCTCGAAAGAAACCGGAATGCGACGCAGCCGATGTTTATCCTGATAACTGAGTCGCAGCTGCCGTTGCTGTTCTGGAGCGCTATTCCAGTACACACCATCACCAGCGCGGACAGCGTGCAGGGGGAAGTCGCGTGCCATTTCGATACGATAGCGCTGTTTTCCCAGCGCAGTACTATCGTATATCGCGCCGCCATGTTCGGAACATCGCTCGTCACCAGCGAACAGAAGGCCGTCGCCACGTTCAACCCGATGCGAGGCCTGAATAACCAGACTCCGCTTGTCACAACTTTCAACCGTACCGAGGTGGAAACCACGATGTGCACTATACGTTGCAGATACCAATGATTGATTATTCGTCCCTTGCAGCCAGCCACTCCCGACACCACGCGAAAACGTTACTTCCATCATTATTTCCTGCAACGGATCACGTTCCAGTGTCGACGAAACGGCAGCATCAATAGCACGGCGATAGGACGCCACAACAGCGGCAATGTGTTCCGGCGACTTCAGGCGACCTTCGATTTTGAATGATTCGATCCCCATCGCCACCAACTCTGGTATGTGCCGCAAGCCGCAAAGATCGTGTGGTGAGACTAAATAGCGACGGACACCGAGAGTGCGCGGTTGACCGTCTACCATCAAGTCATAAGCAAAACGGCAACTTTGGGCGCATTGCCCCCGATTGGCGGAACGTCCACCAATGCTTTCCGATGTCAGGCATTGCCCTGAATACGCAACGCAGAGTGCACCGTGGACAAAAACTTCCAGTTCCGCATCGGTTTCACGGCGAATACGTCGCAAGGCATCGAGCGAAAGCTCACGTGCCAAAATAAAACGGGCGATATCGAGATCTTGATAGCAAGCAATCGCTTCCGCAGCAGTGACACTCATCTGCGTGGAAGCGTGAATACCCTGCTGCGGGGCAACGGCACGAATAAGGCGCGCGAGACCAACATCTTGCACAATAATGGCATCTGGCGAAAGATCGCACAGTCGCAGAAGATCGGGGAGCAACGGCGAGAGTTCATCCTGAAAGAGCAGAATATTCCACGCAACATACAGACGCACACCGTACCGCCGTGCGAGTACGCCAAGCGTGGCGAGTTCGTCGAACGTAAAATCAGCCGTGCGGCCACGAGCGTTGTAGCCCGGCATACCGACGTAAAGCGCATCGGCACCGTTATGAATAGCCGCCAACGCCATTTCGTGCGTCCCTACGGGAGCAAGGAGTTCCGGTTTCATGTGTGATTCGCGTGTGACAGAATACGGTGCGCATCGCGTAAATCCTGCGAAACTGGGAAGCGCGCCTCACGTTCCATGCCATCAATCATCTGCTCCACCAGCATGAGAGTTGCGAGACGGAGATCAGTCTCGGCAAGTGTTAGAATCTTTTGATTATTACGCCCTTTTTTGGCTGGCTCCAGCTTGTCCGCCAGAAATATATTCTGCGCAAGCGGGAGCAATGCGGCACGCGCGCTGAGAGTGGTGTGATCGGCTACAGCAAACAAAACAGCCTGATCTTCCACGCCATGTTCGGCCTGAAGCCACGCCGCCGCAATCGCGCCGTGATACATCAGCGGCGCATCGGCATATTCAGGGCGCAACAGCCTGAAATGTGCGGCGTGTTCACGGTAAAACTCCTGTGGGCGGGCACGAAAAAGATCGTGCCCCAACGCGGCTACTTCGCACGCATCACGGTCTATATGATGGACGGCGGCAAGGCGCAACGCCACCTCGCGCACACGCCATACGTGGTCACGGAGTTTTTGTGGCTCATGGATATAGTGATTTTCAAGTAATGGAATCAACGTTTTCATGAACGGAGACAGTCAAGCCCTTCGAGTTGTTTATAGCAATTTTTCAACCAAACCCGCACCCGTTGCCGTTCGAGCAATCCAAGTCCAGCATCTTTATTATTTGCAGCCGCCCAGAAGCTAATCCCAAGGTGATCAATTTTCTTCATGGTGTTACCGTGGAGTTCTCCAAGGTCGAAAAAACGGGCGTTCGCAGCGATAGCACGCTGACATACTTCGGAAGTATTGAATGGGGTAAAATCTTTGCCGCGCCCATGGTTGCGCACAATCACGTAGCCGAGGGTATCACCGAACGTATTGAGCAGGTCGTCAAGAACGGTGAGCGTGTCGCGTCCATCATCCATAACATGCCAGTACCAAAGGGGAACACCGAGTTCTTGCGCCAACCCAGGAAGGTCACTTTGTGCCGTCCATTTTTGCAGTGCCGCAGCCGTTTGCGCCGCAAGGTCAACAATAATCGCGCGGTCATCTTCACTCGCTGCTTCCATAATCTGATCCGAACTTTCGAAATCATCCAGATTTACCGGCAAGCAAAATTCGCTATAAAAACGGAGCAACGCACCATGTGACCGGTCTGAGTCAAAAACAATCAAAGGCTGCTGGGTATCAACATAGTATTGCGCCAAAAGTCGCGACGTAACCGACTTCCCCACGCCGCCTTTTTCTCCGCCAATAAAGTGAATCGTACTCATGTGTTCCCTCCAGAAAATTCAGTTGTATCGCACAATACCACAGAGGGTGTTGTCAGAAAAGTAGGCAGTGAGTGCTCCTCGCTTACGCTTGTTCAAAATGCCAGCAGCGCAGAACTCAGGCGAATGCGCTCGTTGTGCGACCGGTTACTTGTGTACCACCGCCAAAGGGAGCGTAAAGCGGAAGCAGCTGCCATGACCAAGACCGGCGGATTCAACCCAGATGCGACCGCCATTCAGTTCCACGATTTTATGAACAAGCGCTAAACCAAGCCCACTCCCTTCGCTATTCGGATCAAGCTGCGTAAAGAGACCGAATACCCGATCGAGATCCTCTGACGCTATCCCCATCCCATTATCGCGAATCCAGAAGATGGTTTCATCTTTCTCATGGTCACAGCCAATTTCAATGCGCGGGGCAGGTTGATCTCCCATATATTTGATCGCATTTTCGATAAGATTTTGCCAAATTTGTCCAAACCGTAGGGGATCTCCGTGCAGACGAAGCTCCATATCAGCGGCGACGGTAATCGTAATTTTTTGTTGCTGAATTGCGCCCGCCAGTGCGGCCAATGAAACGTCTATTAACGCACGTACGGTATGTGTTTCCGGTGGGTTATCTATTCGGCCAACCCGCGAAAGCTGGAGCAATGCCCCTAATAACTGCTCCATTTTATTGGTAGCGCCTTGAATAAATTGTATATCGGAATTGATCCTTTCCTGATGCTGCTCTGCGATATCTTGTTGCAGCAGCCCCAGAAAGGACTGTACGGTAATCAGTGGACTTTTGAGGTCGTGCGAAATGGTATAAACGAACCGTTCCATCTCTTCGTTTTTCTTCTGTAAGGTCGCTTCTGCCTGCTTCCATGCGGTAATATCCCTTACCAACGCCAGAAAGTGTCCCGCCGAGTTACTCACCAGACGGCTTTCGTACATGCGGTGCTCGCCATCAATATCCATCTGGTACACATAGGGTGGGAGCGTCCCTTTTCTCTCAATTTTGGCGAGATTTTCACGGGTTAACGTGGCAATATGCTCTGGCAGAACATCGCGTACATTGCGTCCAAGAAATTCGTGTGGCGCTACGGCAAGCGCACGTTCATTGGGCGCATGCACGTCGAGAAAGTTTCCTTCGCGGTCAAACACAAAAATACAATCAGGGATCGCACGGAGCAGAGTACGGTTGCGCGATTCGCTCTCTTGCAACTCAGCCGTGCGCCGCGATACTTGGCGACGAAGTGACCACGACCAAAGCGACATAATAAACAGAACAATAACCAGCGGAATCAACGTCATAGCCGCATAGCGCAGAATTATTTCATGCGTCTCAGGGTCATTGTGGTACACACCAAGCCATTTGTCGCGCAGGCGATGGTATTCGCCATTGCTTTCAATGATATGGAGCCCTTCCTGAAACTTCGCTAACAGTGCTTTTTGCCCCTTGCGCACGGCCATGCTGTAATGGCCATCCAGAAAACTCACTTTACCAACGTGAAGTTGCGGGAGATTACAGATTTCGCGGTGATGTAAGGCAACCAGGCGCGCCATAAGTGTTGTATCGTACATTCCAGAAGCAACCGCTTTTAAAGCCTCTTCCGGCCCATCAACAAACGTGATCTGATCTGCTAACCCTGCTTTTATCAGCGGATCAACAATGAGATCTCCCCGCTGCAAGACAATGCTTACCCCTTTGAGTTCGTCAAAAGATGCGGGAGGATTGAGTTCTCCACGACGGACAACACTCACGTATTGCGTCAGAAGGTATGGGGAGGTGAAATCAAAATATTCTGCCCGCTCAGGCGAAGAAAAAATTCCCTGAATGGCATCGATTTCGCCATTTTTCAGTTGTTCGAGTATCGTACTCCACGAGCCAAGACGCACTTCAATGTTCAGACCCATCTCCTGCGCTACAGCACGGCTGATTTCCGTCGCAAAACCCGTGGGGTTGCCCCGCTCATCAAGATACTCATACGGTGGATACCCCTTATCCCCGCCAATAATAAAGCGTTGTTTCGGTGGCAACTCTAAGGCGGCAAACCAGTTTGCGTGGAGGCGATTATACGTTCCATCCGCCATAACCAACGCCAGACCTTCGTTCAGCAATGCGAGTGTGGCACGGTCACCATCCTTGACCGCGAAGCTGAAATCCTGCTGAAAATCTTCGATCGGACGCGGAGCGATACGCAAATTCGTCAAGCCCGTTTCGGCAATTAAACGGAGTGCCACCAGTTTTAGGGTAATAACGGCATCGCACTCTCCCGCAGAAAGGCGATGGAGTGCGTCTTCAAATGATGGCGTGGTGAGTATATCTATGCCGCGATCTTCACGCCGCAGGTATTCTTCAACATTATCACCCAGCATCACGGCAACGCGTTTGCCACGCAGATCGTCCATCGTGTGAATATCGCGGGTGTTTTCGTGCGTGATTATTGCACCGTGCATTGTCATATAGGGGAAGGTAAAATCGAACAGCGCTTCGCGCTCAGGGGTACGCCCCACGAGCGGCAGAACCTGAATTTCACCCGCTTCCAGCAGTTCACGTACTTCGTTCCACGTTCCAGTGGCAAACGTGACGTCACGCCCCATGGCTTTCAATGCGGCACGTAACAACTCCACTGAAAATCCGCTGGGAATGCCATCGGCATACACGATACTGAATGGCGGGTAGTCGTCTTCAGCCGCTGACGTGATGGGCACTTGTGCCCACGCCATAACAGGAACAAGCAGGAAACAGCACAAAAACATCTTCACGAGAGACCACGTACGGAGAGATTTTTTCAGATACATTCGTTTCATGCGCGTCCCTCTTTTTCTTACAGTCAGGATCCCATGTGCTACCTGTTGGTTCGGTTCCAGATGAGCCAGTAATACCCAAGCGCCTGAATCAGTTCGACAAATTGTGCAAAATGAACGGGTTTAACCAGATAACTATTGGCGTTGCATTCGTAGGCTTTGGCAATATCAATTTCAGCAGATGATGTTGTTAAAATCACGGTGGGAATACTGCACAGTGAGGAGTCGGCCTTGATGGTACGCAGCACTTCCAGTCCGTCAACTTTAGGCATACGCAAATCAAGCAAGACTAATCCTGGGCGTGGAGCAAGGGTAGGGTCGCTGTACTTTTCGCGCTGATACAGGTAATCAAGCGCTTCAAGGCCGTCAACCACATGCACAAGGCGGTTGGCAACTTGCGCGGTTTCAAGGTTACGCCGAACAATTTCGGCATGCGCGGGATCATCTTCTGCCAGCAAAATAACAATTGGTTCACCTTGGACGTGCATAAATTCGTGTCTCCTTATGATTTGCTTGCTTGGAGTGCGAGCGGTAAGGTAAACCAAAAACAGGTTCCCGTTGCAGATCCGCTTGATTCAACCCAGATTTCTCCACCGTAGAGTTCAATAATCCGTTTCGTAACCGTAAGGCCGATTCCTGAACCGGCTGTTTGCGGATCAAGTTTATCAAAAATCCCGAAAATCTTTTGGTGGTACTGCGGCAAAATACCAATCCCGTTGTCTTTCACATAAAAAGTGGTTTCGCCTTTCGTTGTGGTAACGCCAATTTCCACATGTGGCTGATCGGTATGCCCCATAAACTTTATGGCGTTTTCGAGTAAATTTTCCCAAATCTCACTCAGTCGCTCGATATCGCCATGGAGCAGAATATCGTCGCCGTGCAGTATGATGGGTGGCATCTGCTGTGCCGTGAGATCCTTTTCGAGCGCTACCAGCACTTCGGCAATCAGGTCACGGAATTTGATATCCCGTGCGGGAGCTATCACCACGCCAACCTTGGATAAGTGCAACAGTTCGTCGAGGAGGATACTCATCCGCTCGGCGGCCTTTTCAATATACGTCACATCCTGCTGAATCCGCTGTTGATTGCCTTGCTCCAAAGAGGTTTTCAGGTATCCCAAAAATGAGCGGATAGTGACAATCGGGGTGCGCAAATCGTGTGAAATGGTGTAGGCAAAACGCTCCAATTCGCTATTGCGCTGTTCAAGCTCAACCGTTCTGGCTTGGAGAGCACTTTCTGTGTGGTGAACTTTCTGGCGATGCAGCCAGATACCGCACATCCCGAACAGCCACAGCGCACTGTATCCTATACCATACACAAAGAGCGAAGCGTACAGTGACTCTCGGTGGGTCTGCCACGGAATACTTACACTTAAACCGCCACGGATATCACCTACGTGGTAGCCTTGATGAGCGTGGCATTTCAGACACCCTGCTTCTACGATAAGTGGGCGCATATACCGCAAAAATGGGATGCCGCCGATTGTCTCCAACGACCACCGCTCAGTTTCCCCCGCCTCAAAGGCCTCTAGGGCGACGATCTCCCAACTATCAGGAGCATTTTCAAGACGTAACGGTTTCAGGCTGGTGATATGGCCACGCGTACCAAAGGTGCTGTCAGAAAGTTCATGCACTTGACGCGTCATGTAGGCTGGATTTATTAAGGTTAATTTTCTGCCACTTGGGGTTTCTATTTCGCGCTCAAGAATATGGGTCAGATACGGGTTGGGCGGTGTGTGCTCAGTGATCGGGACGTAGACGCCACCATGTATCGTCGCCCAACGCCGGTAGGTAAGGTCTTTGGCATAACTGTACTGCGCGGCAGCAACGACTTCTTGCAATGCCGATTGGTACGCTTGATAGCTATGCAGTGCCGCAATACCTGAGATGATCAAAGTCCAGAGGATCGCAAGCACAACAAAAGAGGTTTGAGGAAGCTTATGGGCGTAGCGCACGTGCGATACCTCGCGCAAACAGTCTTTACATTCTATAGTATGGTGCTCCGCTACTATCGGTGAATCCGGCAAGAAGTCAAGCGAGCTTTCGCTGAGTGGCACTATTTTTACCATCAAGTGCGTCACTACTGAGAAAAGAGGCACATCGCAAAGAAATCACACGATGCTCTGTTTGGCCATATTGTTCGTTGCTAATTCATTTTAAATGCCCCATACTTATCGCTACTCAATTGCAGATGACTGTGCTTCTTCGACTATCCATTATAAGGAGAACGAGATGTACTCTTCACCACTTTCCCTGATTCTACTTGAAGATGAAGTGGCGCACGCAACAGCCATTATTCGTGCGATTTCACGCGATACGCCGCAGATTACGGTGCGTCATGCGCAAACAGTACGCGAGTTCTTCCAGATGGAATCCGAACACACTCCCGATTGTGCCCTGATTGATATGCGACTGCCAGATGGTACGGCTTTTGAAATCCTGAACCATGAGCCAGAGAAACGATCCTATCCCATTCTTATTATGACCTCATATGGTGATGAAAAGATGGCCGTTGCCGCCATGAAGGGCGGCGCGCTCGATTATATCGTAAAGTCAAACGAATCATTTTCTGCCATGCCTCGTTCGATCCTCCGTTCGATGCGTGAATGGAACACGATACAAGAGAACCATACGATTCAGGCGGCATTACTTGAGAGCCAGACCAAGCAGCGCGAAGCAGCCGAAGCGGCAAGTCGCCTGAAAAGCTCGTTTATTTCGCGCATGAGTCATGAATTCCGCACGCCAATTAACGGGATTGTTGGTTCCATCGAATTAGCGTTGCAAGACGATGTGAATGAAGAACATAAACAACACTTGCGTACCGCGCGCAATTCCGCACGTTCATTGGCCATGCTCCTCAGCGATTTACTCCTCTTTGCCGACCAAGAGTCTGGCACGATTCAATTCAAGCAAGAGGAATTTGAACTTGCACCACTGCTTGATACCGTCTGGCAAACACTTGCCATCCTGACACCCGATAAAGGGCTGACCTACTCGACTCACCTTGCCGATGCGGTACCCCGTACGCTAAAAGGTGATTCAGAACGAGTGCACCAGATTCTGTACCATTTGCTCTCAAATGCTGTAAAATTTACCGATACAGGATCGGTACAATTGGAGGTTACCCTCAAGCCGGATACTGACCATTCATCACCAATGCTTTGGCTTGTCTTCACGATTCGTGACAGTGGCATAGGGATTCCGGCGGGTCGTCAGGAACAGATATTTGACCCTTTTGTGCAGATTGACGATTCGGAAACGCGCCGCTTTGGTGGTTCCGGGCTAGGGCTTTCGATTGTCCGTCAAGTTATTCGAGCGCTCAATGGTACTATACAGATTATGAGTCAGTTGGGGCGCGGATCGACATTTCTGGTTGAACTTCCTTTTACCCGGGTTCCCGAAAATACCGCCAACCTTCCATCCACGCATGACGCGGAAGGGCATGCCAAAAAAATTCTGCTGGTCGATGACAATAAGGTCAATCTTGAGTTAGTCATGAAATTGCTTCAGCGGCGCAAGTTTCTCACGGAATCAGCCATCAATGGGCAAGAGGCACTGGATATGCTGGCACGGGAATCGTTTGATTTAGTATTGATGGATGTGGAAATGCCCGTGATGGATGGTTTGCAAGCAACGCGTGCGATACGCAGTGGCGCTCACCAAGGCATCAACTCAGACATTCCAGTGCTGGCACTAACGGCCTATACTTCGGCAGAAGATTGGAAACGGTGCTTGGATGCAGGGATGAATGATGTCTTGGCGAAGCCAATTGACGTAACGAAGCTGTTCGGTAAAATCAACGAATTCACGGCGTCAGGTTCGCATCACTGAGGTTGTCAAGAGTAATCGCAATACGTGCACCCTCTTGAGTATTCCCCGCCTGAATTGTTCCATGATATCGCTCTTCTACAATCCGCTTCAGCATGTACAACCCCAGCCCTTTATTGCGCTCTTTAAACGCTGTTGTAGCGTACGGCGCAAAGATTACCGGCAAAATGCTCTGGTCGATTCCACCCGCATTATCCTCGATCTCAATATACAACGCTCCACTTTCCAGACGTGAGCCGCGAACAGTAATGATAAGCGTTTCAAGCCGCTGATCGTGCGCCGCAGTACACGCATTCTGAACGACTTCAATAAGGATTTCGGTCATATCGCTTTTGCGTGCTCGCAGTTCGAGCGACGCATCCAGCCCCGAAGATTCTACTATCAACACTCCGTCATAGTAATACTTTATATCAAAATAAGTTAACCCCTGCTTTAACGCTTCGGCAATGTTAACAAGGGTTGGAGTTTCATTGCTTTCATAAAGTGACGTAAAATAGTTTAGCGTTTCAGAAAGCGACATAATTTGACCGACACCACGATCCAGCGTCGCTCTGAATGGCTCCAGTTGCTCCGCGGGGATAAGTGCTTGATATTCATCATCAATTTCCTGCAATGTCAATGCAACGGCACTGAGTGGTTGGCGCCACTGGTGGGCGAGATTCACCAGCAAATCCGTCAGCGACTTATGTCGATTCTGTTCAAAGATGATATTGTCCTGCTCGCGTGTTTTCTGGATAGCCATATCAATCTGACTCTGGAGTGTCGCCAACGTTTCTTGCAACGCTGCTTCCGCTTGCTTGCGTTTGGTAATATCAATCAAACTGAAGAGGAGCAGTTGCTCCCCCTGATGTTCCACTAACATCAAATGGGTATCGGCATCCCACACGTGACCATCAGGGCGACGATGACGCCATTCGAAGACGGCTGAGCCGTGTTGCTTAGCATGTGCAATATGCGCTTGGGCAGCAATTTCGGATGGCGTTCCATCCGCTTGTATTGGTGCAGAGACGTCGAGGGGAGTCTTGCCCAGAACATCTTTTCGCGAAGTGAATCCATAGATAGCAATCGCCGCCTCATTACAATCACGAAATTGACCTGAGATCGGATTGATAACAACTTGCGCGATACGCGAGTCGGCAAAGAGTGCCCGATTATATTTTTCACTGGCTGACAAGCGAGCCAGAAACTGTTTGCGTTGTCGGACAGCAAAAAACAGCAGAATGATGATGCTTGCCTGAAGCAGTACCGCCACACCGAAAACCCAAACGAGCCATTCGGTGCGCTCCACAACCAATGCTTCGACTTCTGCATGTTGCGCCAGGAGTTGCGCTTCGGCAGCAACTTTATCCGAAACATCGTGAATAATCGAAAAAAGCTTGGTGGTGTCACCATCGTGTATTGGCCAAGAATACACTTCCACCGTGCGCATTTCGCCATTCGCCAGCCGGTGAGGAAATATGAAATAATTACGGTTTTGGGCGGCAGCAGCAGCCATTTCGTCCCGTATTTGATCTGAAGAGAGCGCATTGATCTGTGAAATCAGTAAACCTTGCAGTGCATCAAGGGGATAGCCATAGAAATCAACTGCCGCCTGATTCGCGCGGATAATCTGGCCGGTCTCGGTATCAATCAGCAACATGATGGCCCCATGATGCTGAAAGAGATTGTGCGTTTCTATCGCAAAGACAGGCTTAGCATGGTGCAACAGGAATAACACGGAAAAGGCCGCGCCCATTGCTATAAACCACTTACTAAGCAATGGTTTTTGCTTTGAATCACAGATACATAGTGTCGGCAATTGTCGCATAATGTTTCCCTTTTGTTACATCAGAAGCAAAGCAGGGTTGCACTTTATAATGGATAATCATTCACGAAAAGCTTTTTTTGCTGAAAAACATAGCAGTGCCAGCAGAAATATTCCTCTTGCCATCTTAAAAGACATAGTATATTTAGTTATTCGCGCCTTACATTTTGGGAAATTGAGGAGAGACGTATGGGAAGAGATGCGGTTGGTTCACAGCCTCAACCAGAAACAAAGTCTGAGCGAAAGCTTTCTGAACTCAAGGTCGGAGCCAAAGGAGTGATTACTTCGCTGCAGCCGGGTGGTGACTTTCGGCACCGCTTAATTGAAATGGGAATCCGTCCTGGTGCTCGCTTTGAGTTGTTTCAGGTCGCACCGATGGGTGACCCTATTGATGTGAAAATTCAGGGTTCTTTCCTTTCTCTACGTCGTTCTGAAGCTGAAAAAATTATTGTGACTCTTGGTGAACTCGCATGAAAGTTGCTCTTGCCGGAAATCCGAATTGCGGAAAAACAACCCTTTTCAATAAGCTTACTGGTTCAAATCAAAAAGTTGGCAACTATCCCGGTGTAACCGTCGAAAAAAAAGAAGGCTTCATGCAGTGCGGCACAGCGCGGGTGCAGGTGGCAGACCTTCCGGGTATTTACTCCCTTTCATGCGCCTCCTTGGAAGAACGGATAGCGCGCCAACATATTCTGAACGAAGACTTCCGCTGGGTTATCAACCTCCTTGACTCAACAAATCTTGAACGCAACTTATACCTGACCGTGCAGTTGTTGGAAATGGAGTTGCCAGTTGTTTTGGCGCTCAATATGACTGACGAACTCTCTGCTGCCGGCTTGACCATCAACTATCGTATGATGGAAGAGATTCTGGGTTTACCCGTTATTCCTATTTCGGCGAAGAACGGAACTGGAGTAGCGGACTTACAAGCCGCCATCACCCAACCATCCCATAAAGCCAAACTCACCATAGAGTATGGATCGCATATTTCTGAAGCCGTTGAAGCCTTGGTTCCGCTATTAGAATCGCACGGTTTGCCGTCAGACGTCTTCGCCCATGCACCATCGCGCTGGTATGCACTCAAGTTACTCGAAAATGATAAGGAAATTCGCGCTGCCTTTGAGCGCCATCTGGGAACCGATGCCACACTGTTTACCAAAGTAGCCGAAGCGCAAGCGCAAATAGAGTCCGTGTATCACGATTCGCCACAGGTGGTGATAGCGGAAAAGCGCTATGGATTCATTTCGGGCCTCTACCGCCAGAGCGTCGAAAAGGTCGTGGAAAATCGCGTCTCAGCCACCGAAAAAATCGACAATATTTTTCTAAACCGCTTACTGGGATTGCCGATTTTCCTTGGAATGATGTACTTGGTGTTTCAGTTTACCTTTACGCTCTCCGAAAAACCGATGGAATGGATTGAAATCTTCTTTGGTTGGCTGGGAGAAGCTGCGGGGAGCGTACTGCCAGAAGATTCGCTGGTAAGCTCGCTTATTATTGACGGGATTATTGGCGGCGTTGGCGGTGTTGTTGTTTTCCTCCCCAATGTAATCTTCCTTTTCTTAGCCTTAGCGATTCTCGAAAGTACCGGTTATATGGCGCGAGCGGCGTTTCTGATGGATCGCACCATGCACTTATGTGGCTTGCATGGGAAAAGCTTTATCCCGATGATTTCTGGATTTGGGTGTTCCGTTCCCGCAATTATGGCCACACGTACTCTCGAACGTGAACGCGACCGAATTGTCACCATGATGGTTATCCCCTTTATGAGTTGCGGGGCACGTTTGCCGATTTACGTCTTGATTATTCCAGCGTTTTTCCCGTCACACCTTCATGCGAACGTCCTCTTCAGCATCTATATCATCGGGATCTTACTCGCCGTTCTGGGGGCGTGGGTTTTGCGTCGTACGCTCTTTCGTGGTGAAAGTTCTGAATTCCTGATGGAATTGCCTCCATATCGCATCCCAACCCTGCACAGCATTGTGCTCTACACAACCGAGCGGGCATGGCTTTACCTGAGAAAAGCCGGGACGATTATTCTGGCGATTTCTATTATCCTTTGGTTTTTATCGGTATTCCCGCACGATCATGCGACGGATGAATATGTCGAACAGGAAGTTGCTCTGATAGAGTCAGATGTCACCCTTTCTGAAGAGGTAAAAGAGGAATCCATTGCACAATTAGAGCAACTCCGCGCAGAAAGACTTTTAGAATATTCACTCCTCGGCAAACTTGGCCATGGGATTGCCCCTATCATGGCACCACTCGGATTTGACTGGAAGCTTTCTACGGCCTTTATCGGTGCTTTTGCCGCGAAAGAAGTGTTTGTCGCCCAACTTGGGATTATCTTTTCACTCGGAGAAGCGGATGAAGCAAGCACTCCACTTCGCGATAAACTGGCCGAAAACTACTCGCCACTTATCGGATATTGTATCATGCTGTTCGCCCTGATTTCTTCCCCCTGCATGGCAACATTTGCGGTAGTAAAGCGGGAAAGCAACTCGTGGAAATGGCCAATTTTTCAATTGGTTGTCATGACGGTCTTTGCTTGGATTATTACCTTTATTGTGTATCAAGTTGGATCGCTTATCGTGTAGCGGTTGCCGTACACTCACTACAGCCCCTCTTCTCTGTACTCATACCGCGCACGGAGTTCGCTCTGCTGCGCGGTTGCTTTTGTGTTCTTTTTCGAACAATCGTGTTTGTAAAATGTTCCTAAAAGCGATATATTCAACCTTCTGTCACTCAGCATATTTACGAGGAGGGCTATATGGCGAAAGTCGTTTTACGGAAAGATCTCAATCGTGAAAGCAGGGATAATTTACAGTACAAACTCGATGCCACGCTTGAGCTGCTGCGCAAGCAAAAAAAAGGGCCGAGCGAGCACCAGATGAGTCTGGCTAATAACTTACTATCGATTTTGTTCCAGTCTGCCCCGCGCAAATATCTGGATTTTATTTCAGAAGAACAGCTCCACATTCAGGTAAAAAACTTTCTCGAATTTCTGCAGAAGCGCGCTCCCGGACAAACCAACATTCACGCCTTTACACCTGATCAAGACGCACTTGATTTCGGCATCTTCAACTCCAGCGTTATCCTTATCAACACCGCTGACAAACCGTTTTTATTAAAAAGTATCTACTCTTATCTCAACAAAAAAGGGATCACACCGTATATTACCATCCATCCTATATTGAATGTAGGTCGTTCGGCTGCTGGTGTACTCCAAACTATCGATATCAACTACAACGATCCCTCAGTCAGTAAATCGTTGGAATCCTTCATTGTGCTGCAGACAGAAATTATTGAAAATGATGTTCAACTTCAATCTCTGGTAACCGACTTGCAGCAGATGATTGGCTCGCTCGACTACGTTGTGCGCGACTTCCAACCAATGATGCAAAAGATGAAAGAAGTCGAACTGTACCTCAACACGTCCGCAGCTATTGACGAAATTGAACGGAAAAATGCAGCGGAATTTTTTGAGTGGTTGCGGATGGATAACTTTATTTTCCTCGGATATCGCCAGTACCGCATTGTGCTGGAAAGCGACCCCAAAAAACAGACCATTCAGGTCGTTGACGGTACTGGGCTGGGTATTTTGCAGGACATCACGCAATCAAAATTTTCGCAGCCAACGCCTCTCAGTTGTCTTCCGCTCCATTTGCAAGAACGGATTGCTTCCGACCATTGCATCACTTTGGATAAATCGAATGCCATCAGCCCAGTCTACGATCAACGCAACATGGTGTACCTTGGCATCCGCCAGCAGGTAAACGAAACACGCTTTGTAGAGCACGTTTTCCTTGGTATCCACGCGACAAAGTACTATTCCGAGCCGGTAGGCGCCTTCGCGTATTTGCGGCGTAAAATCAACCGCGTCCTTGAAAAGCGGAAAATTCTGTATAAGTCGTACTCCTACAATAAGGTTTTTGAAATTTTCAACCACTACCCGAAAGAAGATCTTTTCTTCATCAAGGATGCCTTACTGGAGAAAGTTGTTGTCGACTTATTGAATGTTATTTCGTTTGAAAAAGTCAAAATCATCGATATTGAAAACCTGAATGCCCGTGGGCAAAGCCTGCTGCTCATTCTTCCGGCACTGAACTACAGCATCAATTCGCTCCGCACGGCGCTACGCGTGATTCGCGACACCTTTCAAGCCACCTTATTTGAGTACCGCGACTTTGGCGACAGTACCGAAGCGATTAAAGTCTACATCTACCTTGTTCCGGGTGATGCTGTCTCTGAAGTGGATATTTCGGCACTCGAACGACACATTGACGCGCAGACCATGGACTGGCACGGGGCGTTGGCCGATCAGGTATCGTTAGTACAAAGTGGTCAGGGCTCTAAGGCAGACGCCTTATTAAAAAAATTCCAGTCTGGTTTCAGTGAAGCGTACAAGGCGAGCAATTCACCGCGTGAAGCTGCGGAAGATATGGTTTTCTTCGAAAAACTCTATCAAACCGGCAAAGACCAAGTAGAAATTTCGGAGCACGGGAACGGCAAAGTTCAACTCCGTTTTTATAGCCTGGAAAATCATCTCCTCGTCGATTTAATCCCTATTTTTCAACATATGGGGATCAAGGTTATCGAAGAAAATACGTTCCATATTTTACCTGCAGGGCAACCCGCCATTATGCTGATGAGCTTTTCGCTTGGTGTCAGTGACAGTTCATTTCATTTGCTCTTGCAGAATCGTCGCACGATTGGGGAAACCTTTCTTGCCGTTGTCCATGCCGAGGTTGAAAGCGATCCGCTCAACGCGTTAAGTGTTCTGGAAAACATGTCGTACAATGCCATTAACGTGCTACGGATGTATGTGGAATACATCTTCCAAGTCGGCATCAAGTACACCAAACGGACGGTATGGGAAACGCTGGTAACGTACTCATCAATATCGGCGGCCTGCTGGAATTATTTCGATGCAAAGTTCAATACGAAACGGAAGCTGTCCCACGAAAAGCGCTTGTTGGAGCTGGAGAAATCCAGTGCGGCTATTGCATCGCAGATCGACGAAGTCGTTTCGCTGACTGCTGACTACATCATCCGCCGTCTGCATAACGTTTGCGAAGCAACCCTGCGTACGTCTTACTACAAAGGGGATGCGCAACAGCGTGTCCTCTCCGTAAAAATCGAATCGGCTAAGGTGATGGACATGCCGTTGCCACGCCCGCTCTACGAAATTTTCGTCTTTTCGCGCTCAATGAACGGCATCCATTTACGGGGCGGAAAAGTCGCCCGTGGCGGATTGCGCTGGTCGGATCGCCCTGACGATTTTCGTACAGAAGTATTGGGATTGGTCAGCACACAAATGACGAAAAATGCCGTTATCGTCCCCGTCGGTTCGAAAGGCGGTTTTGTCCTGAAAGGGAAATATCAAAATGCCGAAGAACAACGTGCTGCGGCCGATCTATACTACCGCTCATACATTGGAGCCTTACTGGAAATTACCGACAACATTATCGATGGTGAAGCCGTGCATCCCGACAATGTCGTGTGCTATGACGAGCTCGACCCGTACCTAGTCGTTGCAGCGGATAAGGGAACCGCGCACCTTTCGGACACCGCCAACGCCGTCAGTGAACAGTACAACTTCTGGCTGGGCGACGCTTTTGCCAGCGGTGGCAGTTACGGATATGACCATAAAAAGATGGGCATCACCGCCAAAGGGGCGTGGGAGTCGGTCAAACGACATTTCCGCAATACAGGAATCAATATCCAGGAAGAACCATTTACCGTCGTAGGTATTGGCGATATGAGTGGCGATGTGTTTGGGAACGGCATGTTGCTCTCAAAAACCATTAAGCTTGTGGGAGCCTTCAATCATAAACACATTTTCATTGACCCAGATCCCGACACGATAACGTCATGGGAAGAGCGCAAGCGTCTGTTTGTCACGCCACGTACGCAATGGAGCGACTACAATCTTGAGTTGATCTCCAAAGGTGGCGGCATCTACAACCGTTCTGACAAAAAAATCGCATTAAGCACTGAAGCAGCAAAAGTTTTTGGCGTGAGCCGAGGCAATTACACGCCGGACGAATTGATCCGCATTATGCTCAAGGCTCCCGTCGATTTGTTATGGAATGGTGGTATTGGCACGTACGTGAAAGCGACGTTCCAGACCAACGAAGAAGTGGGCGACAAAGCAAACGACAACGTGCGTGTCAATGGTGCTGACATTCAGGCAAAAGTTATTGGCGAAGGTGGTAACCTTGGCTGTACTCAGGAAGGGCGGATTGAATACGCGTTGCGTGGTGGCCGAATCCTCTCCGATGCTATTGATAACTCGGCCGGAGTGAATGCTTCGGATCATGAAGTAAACATTAAAATACTTCTGAAAATTGTGACGAATAATGGCAAATTGACTTTCGATGAACGCAATACCTTGCTGAGTTCGATGACCGATGAAGTTGGTAAACTTGTACTGGAAACAAACTACCTAAACGGATTGTCGATCATGATCGACACCATCACCAGTTACGAAAACCCACGCCTGCTGGCAGACCTTGTCGGGTACCTAGAAGGGAAAGGTTTACTGGATCGCGTAACGGAAAACATTCCGTTGGAAGAAGAACTGGTCGCCTATCCGACGCGCGGCATATCAATTCCCGCACCGATTTTGTGCAAAATTTCGGCCTACGCGCGGATGGATCTGTTTAACGAGCTCGTAGCGGCCAATTTGGAATGGAACGATTCGCTGACCACGCTCTACCACTCGTACTTCCCGAAAAAGCTTTTGGAACTCTACCCAGACGAAATGATGCAGCATAAGCTGAAGAACGAAATCCTGTGCACCCTGATTGCCAATCGCATTGTTGACTATGCGGGATCAATGTTCGTCTATAATCTCACGTCTACCACAAATGCCAGCGTCGCTGAAGTGGCGAAGACCTATGTGTACTTTGAGCATTTATTCGGGACATCAAGTATTGTGCAGTCGATTTTCGCCCTCGATAATCAGCAACCATCGGAATTACAACACCGTATGGTGATCGATTTTGAATCGTCTTTACGTCGCGCAGTCCGCTGGGTGGTCACCAAAGGGGTTATCGATCCGAAGTGCAACACTGCGAATGCCGAATTGTTTACGATGTTCGATTCACTCTTTAAGAATGCCGACCAGCATTTGCCAGCGGATTACTGCGAGAAAATCAAGAATGCAACGCAGCAGAACCCGTATGCCGAGTATTTGCCAGAAGTAGCACAATTTATCGAAAAAAGCCGTTTCACTGCCGACATGTTGTCCATATGCTACATCACCACGCAGTCCGGTAAGAGCCTTGACGAGAGCATTGTCAACTATATCGAGATGAAGAAACTCCTTGATGCCGACACCTTCCGCGCTATGATTTACGCTATGCCGGTAGCCGATATCTGGGATCGGAAAGCGCGCAATACGCTGATTGCCGCCAATTTTGACTATCTCGAACGGTTAGCGATGGAACAAATGAATCGCGATACGCCGCTGGAACTCAACCTTGAAAGCTATAACGCTATCCTGAGCTACGTGAAGGAAAAGGGGATGAAAAACTTTAATCCGCTCTTTATCGCATTGCGTGGAATTTCGTAAATGGACTTACGCTTCCACAGTAACTTAAAGCAGAAACTTGACTTTATGGTTCAGCAGCGCCTAATGGCGCTGCTGAAGTCCGTTGAATACGAATATGCCACGCGGCGTGAACAGCGGCAACAACGTCGCAATGCGCTCATAGATGTCTTTAAGAAATTCTATAAATTCTCTTTCGGACGCATCAAAAACCTGCATCAGAACGGTTCCAACCCCGAGTTTGTGGTACTCCTTAATACAACACTCATTGATATTATTTTCGCCAAACTCTGGGAAATTGTCTCCGATTTTAACCGCCCGATGTGCACACGCGAAAACTACTTGCCAGCCATTATTGCGGTAGGCGGATATGGACGCGGTGAGCTAAATCCCTACAGCGATATCGACCTGCTCATTGTTGCCCCGCGCGAGGTGTGTCCCTATATTGAGCTCGTCGCGAATCGCTTATTGTATCTGGGCTGGGATATCGGCTTGAAGGTTTCGCATTCCGTGCGCAGTGTGGATGAATGTGTCTCGTACGCACTTTCTGACGTGACCATTCGTACCGCCATTATGGAAGCACGGCTCATTTGTGGTTCAGAGCTTACATGGCAACATTTTCATGCGACGATTACCAAAAAAGTTTTGAATAAAAGTGTCGCAAATTTCATCAATGCAAAAATAAATGAAAGTAAAGTACGTCACGAAAAGCAATCGGTCAGCCTCTATCAGTTAGAGCCGAATGTGAAAGAAGGGATCGGCGGTTTGCGCGATATCCATACCTGTTTTTGGATAGCGAAAGCCAAATACCCAGAAAAAACAACAGAAGATATTTGGAAACTGTTTGCAATTGGCGATGTCCGCAAAAGTCGTGATTTCCTCTGGCGTGTTCGCAACGAGTTACACTATCTCTGCGGCCGACCACAGGATGTTTTGACCTTTGAAAACCAACAATTGATTGCCAATAACTTTGGCTATGAAGATGAAAAAGCGCGTTGCCGACTCGCCGTTGAAGAGTTCATGCACGATTACTATAAAAACACCCGCCGCATTCATGCCGCCAGCGAAATTATTATTGCGCGGTGCGCTCCGGAAAAACTGCGTCAGCAGGTATTCGGGTCGTTGCTGGTGCGTGAGCTTTCAGATGGCTTTTACCAGCGTGGCAACGAAATAACCGCCCCAGCGACACCCGATTTATTCCGTTCAGACCCTGTGCGAATTTTGAAGGTATTTTCCATTGCCCAGCGGCGAAACCTCCATATTTCACCAGAATTTAAAGGATTTATCCGCCGAAATCTTGGGATAATCACTCCGCAATTACGAAGCAATCCATCCGCCGCGCATGTCTTTCGTTCAATCATGAAATACAATACAAACGTCGCCCGCACTTTGAGTCAAATGCACGGATGTGGCGTGTTAGGGCGCTATATTCCTGAATTTGGAACGCTTGATTGCCTTGTGCAATTTGATCGCTACCACTACTACACCACCGATGAACATACCATCCGCACCATTGCGGAGTTTGAAACCCTTGCTGCGCCAGAACACTTGGGGAGTCGTTCACTCTTTGCCAGTGCCTTATCCCGTTTAGGCGGTCGAGAAATTCTCCTTTTCTCTCTACTGCTTCACGATATTGGGAAAGGGCGCGGCGGTGATCATTCACGAAAAGGGGCGGAAATGGTGCCACCTATTGCTGCTCGGTTGGGACTGAGTTTTCGCGAACGTAATTTGATAGAATTCCTTGTCCGTCACCATTTATTGATGGCAAATCTTTCGCAAAGACGGGATCTTTCCGACCCGAAAACAATTGAAATCTTTTGCGATACAGTTGATACACGGGAGAAACTTGATCACCTGTATGTATTAAGCAATTGCGATATCCGCGCAGTCGGCCCCGGAGTGTGGACGGATTGGAAAGGTTCTTTACTCGATACGCTCTATCGCTCGGCAACAGAGTATATAGACAGTGGTTCGTCTGACGCCTATCAACAACAAAGTCTGGCACGCTTGCAACGAGAAGTTCGTGAGTACAGCGCCATTGACGAAGAGCTGTTTGCGCTGTTCGACCGTGAGCACCTTGTCAGCTACCCACCGGCAGAAATCCATCGCCATGTGGCAACACTACGCGAGCTGACGCAGCAGCGCGAAAGAATTCATATTACGCACACCACAAACGCCGCAACACAAACGACCGATATTCTGGTGGCAGGCTATGATTATCCTGGCATTTTTAGTCATATTGCGGGCGCTATTCTGGTGAAAAATCTCGGGATTATTACGTGTAAAATTAACACCTTCCAAAATGGGATGATTCTTGATGTCATCACCGTCCATTATACGGAAGCGTATCAGGCCGATGATGATGCATTTTGGCACGATGTGAAAACGTACGTGAAAGAAGTGCTCCTTGGAAAAACCGCATTGGCGGTATCCCGCTCATGGCTGCGTATGAAACCGATTACAAAGAAAAACCTCCCTGCAATATCTATCCATAATGACCAGTCGCAAAAATGTACCGTCATCGAGGTTTTTTGTAATGATAAACCGGGACTGCTCTATAAATTAGCAACCGCACTTTATCAGTTGAGTCTTTCTATCCATGCCGCTAATATCACCACCAAGGTTGAGCAGGTGGTTGATGTCTTTTACGTCACCGATCTGCTCGGGCATAAGGTCGTTTCCGAAGAACGCCTCCAAACCATTAAAGAACGGATTTACAAGCTTTTATGAACAAAAAAACCATTGGAATAGACTTTGGTGGCTACAGCCTGAAGTGCGCCGCATGCGAGCGGATAAAGGATAAAATCACCATCTCGCACCTTGGCGAGTCGGTACTGCGTCATGGCGCGTACTGTCGTGGAGATATTCTTAACCACGAATTTTTCATGGAAGGGCTGAAAAGTCTGCTGAGCAAAGTCACTGTTTCCGACTCCAATGTCGTGATTGCGGCTCCCCGCTCTACGGTAAATATTGCTTCTATCGAATATCCGCATACCCCGCTGAAGGAAGCACTCCAGCTGGCACGCTGGGATTATGTGCAATACCTTGAAGAAGCGTATCAGACGGGCACGTCGGTTGACTTTATTGGTCGCGATGGAAATCGTGATGGAATGAGTGTCGTCGATGTTGTTGCCACGAAGAACTTTATGCTGGCAAATTTTCTGAATATATTTGAAGAGTTGACCATTCCTGTGCACGCCATTGATGTGTCAACGTTTGCGGTCGAAAAACTCTACGAACGTACCTCGTTAACGTCTGGTCTCTTATTGCTGCTCAACGTCGGTCACCACGCCTGCGAATTTTCTTTTATACTGGATCGTCAGCCTGATTGGAGCGCTTCGGTTCCATTGGGGGTCTTTTCTATCATCGAAAAATTCCAAGAACTCTTCCAGGTTGAACACAATGACGCTCTAAAAATGATTTCCGGAGAACTCGGTAGTGACGAAGAAAACGATTTTTATAAAATGCTCAATGATGAATTTATCGAACTTGCCAACAGAATAGCTGCCGAACTCTTGCAACATCGCAATTTACGTTATAACGACACGCCACTGACCAAGTGCATCCTCACTGGGGGTGGCGCGGCAAATCTGGCGTTTGCCAACCATCTGGTAGATATCCTTGAAACACAAGTTGAGTATATTTCTGCATTGCAAGGGGTAACGTTTTCTGAGGCATGCAGTTCGATACAGAAACAAGGGATATCAAAGTATGCTGTCGCACTTGGACTCTCATTGCGAGATGTGAACGTATGATTCTCTACAACATCCTCCTCACGATCCTCTTTCCGTTGGCCGTGCCGTACTTTATTATTCGTTCGTTATTCCTTCGCCGCAGCATGCGCCGAAGTTTTTTACAACGTTTCGGACTTTTTTCAGGACGCAAACGTGGGATCCTGAAAAGTATGGGACCAAAGGTACTGATTCACGCCGTAAGCGTTGGCGAAACGCGCGCAGCGATCCCCTTGCTAAAACGGATAGCAGCAGATTCTGACTATAAAATCGTCATTACCAATGTGACGGATACGGGACATTTAATCGCACAAACCATTGATCAAGTCGCGTTAACCCTCTATATGCCATTTGATTTTCCGTTTTCTGTCCGCTGGTTTTTACAAACGGTGCGACCGGAAAAACTGATTATTGTTGAAACCGAAATTTGGCCAAACCTGATTACTGAAGCGCATAGAATAGGAATTCCCGTTGTCATTGTGAATGGTCGCATATCGGATCGTTCATACAAGCGCTACCTGCAATGGAGCTGGTTTTTTGGCCCACTGCTGCAGAAGACCAAAATTTTTGCGCAAACGGCAGAGGATAAAGAACGATTTATCGCTATCGGAGCGGACCCCGACAGCGTTGCGGTAGCCGGAAATTTCAAGTTTGATCTAGCGGTGTCAGATGAAGAAGAGCATCGCCTTGAGTACATTCACGATGAGTTTAAACTCCCAGAAGATCCGATCCCTATTTTCTGCGCTGGCTCAATCCACCCTGACGAGTTTGCGTGTATGATCGAACTGCACCGGAATTTATTGGCAGAGGGTAACTCAGTTATTTCCATTTTTGCGCCACGCCATCCGGAAAAAGTACCTCTGCTCGCGGACGCCGTTCAAGCAGCAGGCTTTCACACTGCATTGCGCACGGAATTACCTTCGCGGAAAAAACGGCTGAAGTCGGGGGATGTCTTGATTGTCGATACCATTGGCGAATTGCTGAAAATCTATAGCATTGCCGATGTCGTCTTCGTCGGCGGGAGCTTTGGCGCGACTGGCGGTCACAATATACTCGAAGCATGCTCTGTCGGTAAACCCGTTGTGTACGGCCCCAATATGGTAAACTTTCGTGAAATCGCACGGATCGTCAAAGAGTGGGAAGCTGGTTGCTGGGTAACGACCCAAGTTGAACTGCTTGAATCGGTCAAAGGCATTCTGTGTAACGAAGCGCTTGCAACACATATGGGAACACAAGGAAAAGCACTTTTGAAGAAAAATCATGGTGCCGTCGATATGGTTTTTGCTCACGTTTTTCAATCAAAGGAACAGTGAAATGAAAAAGAATATCGCAGTATTGGTATTAGTTGTCCTTGTCGTCATACTCGGCATGGATCGTCTGGCAAATCTATCAAAACCCGGTCAAGCACCCAGCGCCACACGGAGCGCAACGCGCGTAGAAGTTGCACCTGTCAAGACTGGAACCATAAAGCCCCACCGTGCTTTTAGTGCTACGCTTGAATCTCCTGAGCGATTCCATATCGCTTCACGAATTTCATCAACCTTACAAACACTGCATGTGGAAATCGGTGATGAAGTGACGTCTGGCCAACTCTTAGCCGAACTCGATGACCAACAACAAAAACTTGCTCTGGCACAAGCCGAAGCGGAGTGGAAAATCGCCGTTGCCAATAAAGACGATATTGCCGTTAAAACACGGCTCGCTCAGAACAACCTTGAACGGGCTCGTTCGTTACGGCAGCAAAACATTACCTCGGTCGCCAATTTGGATCAGGTAAAATCAGAATGGGAAGCGCAAGAAGCGCGGTTGCGCCTTGCCCAAGCACAAGTAGAACAAAAGCAGTTACAAGTCGAACAAGCCCGTTTGCATGTGAGCTACACACAAATTATTGCGACATGGGATGAAACCTATCCTCGTAAAATCGACCGTTTGCTGGCCAACCGTGGCAGCGTTGTCAATGCTGGAACCGCCATTTTTTCATTAGTACAGGCCAATCCGCTGACAGCAGTGGTATCCCTCAACCAAGCGGATTACCTCGCATTGAACCCCGGTGATTCTGTCGAAATCATCGACCCGCACCGTCCCGATATCCGCACATGGGGCGTTGTTCAGCGCAAATCACCCGCATTTGATGATCAATCGCGTCATGCTCGGGTTGAGATTGAGCTGGATAACCAAGCCGGCGCGTTTGCACCCGGGATGTTTGTTCAAGCCGTATGGGTCGGTACAACCGATGTTGAAGCCCAATTGGTGCCGCTGAATGCCCTTGTAGTGCGTGATGGCGAACAAGGGGTTTTCTGGTACGACGCCGAAAAGGAAAATGCCAACTTTATCACCATTGTGATCGGTGCCGATGATGGGAAAATGGTAGAAATTCGCGAACCGCACCTGCCTGGTGCAATTATTGTTGCCGGTCATGAACGGTTGATGCACGGCACAAAAGTAACCGTTACCAAAGCGAACCAACCATGAATCTTTCTCACCTTGCGGTGCGTCGCCCGATTGCGACCATTATGGGGATTATGATCGTGGTCTTTTTCGGGCTCCTTTCATTGTATCGCCTGCCGATTGACCTTATGCCGGATATCACCTACCCGACCCTCACCGTTGTCACCACCTATTCCGATGCCGGCCCTGAAGAAGTGGAACGGCTGATTACCATTCCACTGGAGCGCTCGCTTTCAATCATCAGCGGCATCGAAACCATTAACTCTACCTCATCTCGCGGCACCAGTTCGATTCGGATGAGCTTTGCCTGGGGCACTGACCTTGATAGTGCGGCCAACGATATTCGCGATCGGCTTGATCGCGCCGTCCGATTCCTTCCTGAAAGTGCTGATCACCCCCAACTGCGCAAGTTCGATGTTTCGGCGTTCCCAATATTGATTCTCGGAGCCTCCGCGCGCGATCTTGATCCAGCTGAATTGCGCCGCATTGCCGAAGATGAAATCGGTGCCCGTTTGGAGCGGATTCCTGGAGTTGCTGGTGTCGAAGTGTGGGGCGGACAGGCACGCCAATTCCAGGTTAAGATCGACCCACTGATTCTTGAGGGATTAAACCTGACCCTCAATCATGTGGAACGGGCGATTCAGGAGGCGAGCCGCAGCTATGCTTTTGGAGAAATTGAGCGTGGTGACTATGAGTTTCAGTTACGCTACCCAACGGCGCTAGAATCGCTCGACGATATCGGTGAAGTGGTGATCGTCAACCGTGGCAATAACGCAATTCGCCTGAAAGACATCGCACAGATTGAGTCGGGATACGAGAAGGAGACACGCAGAACCCGCATTAACGGCGAAACCGGAGTGCGCCTGTCGGTACGCAAACAAGATGGAACCAACACCGTAGAGGTTGCCGAAAACGTCAAACGAGAAATCGAAAGCATCAATCGGCTCTACCCGCAATTTACCCTCGTCACGATGATAGACACCTCATCGTATATTCAAAAATCCATTGCGAATATTACCTTTTCTATGATGTATGGCGGATCGCTCGCCGTCTTTGTCATCCTCTTTTTCCTGCGCGAAATACGCAGTACACTCATCGTTTCTACCGCCATACCGGTTTCGGTTATTGCGACGTTTGTTCCAATTTATTTCTCTGGTTTGAGCCTTAACCTGATGACACTCGGCGGACTCGCGCTCGGCATTGGGATGATGGTCGATAACTCCATTGTTGTTCAAGAGAATATTTCCCATATACGACGAACAACCTCTCTGGCGTGGCGTGAAAGTGCGGCACGGGGAGCCTCGTCGGTCACGGCAGCGATTATCGCCAGTACGTTGACCACGCTGGTTATTTTCTTACCGCTCTTTATGGCCGAAGGGATTTCAGGAATAATGTTTCAGCAAATGGCCTACGTGGTCGCCTTTGCACTGATGTGTTCGTTGCTTATCGCATTACTGCTTGTGCCGGTATTCAATGCCAGCGAAAAAGGGAAACGGCAAAATCACACAACTCTCCCTGCGTGGAGTCGCGTGTTAGAATCGCTTTTTAACCGCTTACAACGGCGATATGAACTCCTCCTTGATCTAGCGCTACGGCACAGTTTTGTGGTGTTTGCCATCATTGCAGTGCTTTTTATTATAGCCTTTCAATTGACCAACATGATGGGTCGGGAGTTTATGCCAGCCGCCGATGAAAGTGGCGTCCGTATCAATGTTGAAATGGGCCAAGGGACAAAAATAGAAGCGCTCGACCCGCATATGCTCGCTATTGAAACACGTTTAGCAGAATTGATTCCCGAGATGAAAGATTACATGACTCGTACCGATCTCAATGGGCGCGGTGAGTTTCGCATTTCTCTGGTATCGCCTACCCAGCGGCAGCGCAGCAGCGAACAGGTCGCAACTGACCTGCGACGTGAGTTGAAGCTGCCAGCGGGTGTGATAGTACGCACGCGTGCCGACCAAGGGTTGTTTATCCTCCGCATGGGTGCGACGGGCGATAGCAATCAGCTTGAAGTGGTGATTCGTGGACACGAAATTGCGGCATTGGAGCGCTGGGGCGACATTATTGAAAGTGAATTAACCAAAGTACCAGGCATTACCGATGTTGAACGGGGTCAATTCTCCACGACCGCCGAGACGCACTTACTGGTCAACCGTGAACGTGCGATGCAGCTTGGCGTGCAAGTGCCTGATCTCATGCGGGTCATCCAGTCGGCGCTTGATGGATACGAAGCCGCCTTGGTACGGCAACGTGGCGAAGAAATTCCCATCTATCTGATTCTGACCGGGAGTGGCACAGGAGTACTGGATCGCATCGGCAACATGCCGGTTGCCAGCGATGGTGGGCACACGGTGGTGTTACGCGAACTTATTGAGTTGCGCCAAAGCGAAGGGCCACCACTGATTTCGCGCCGCAATCAACAGCGGTTTCTCTCACTTCTGGCCAACACGGCTGGGCGTGACCTCGGCAGTATCGGCGCTGACGTTGAAAAGCTTTTGGACGAAGTCGAACTTCCTACCATGTACACTGCTGCGATTGAGTCGGACTACAAAGAACAACAAAAAGCATTTCGTGAACTGATCGGGATGATTTCTCTGGCGATCCTGCTCGTGTATATGATTCTTGCCGCGCTCTACGAGTCACTGCGCGCGCCGCTTGTCGTCATGTTTTCTGTCCCGATGGCCTTTATTGGTGCTATATTTGCCCTCTGGGGTACGGGAAGTACGCTAAATATGCAGTCGATGATCGGCCTCATGATGCTGGCCGGTATTGTGGTGAATAATGCTATCCTGATTGTCGATCACGCGATGGAATTGCAGGCAGCGGGAGAAGAACCACGCGCCGCAGCGGTTAAATCTGCTATGCGGCGCTTTCGACCGGTTTTAATGACCACGGCAACCACTATGCTCGCCTTATTACCGCTGGCAATTGGTATGGGCGAGGGGGGAGAAGCACAAGCCCCCATGGCACGGGCAGTCATCGGAGGACTCTGTAGTTCGACCCTGATTACCCTTTTTGTCATTCCGATTGTCTACCGGAGAATCGTTGGCACGGTGGTCAGCCGTTGAGTTCCCCGTGCACTCATGACAATTGTATGTTAATTTCTGCTGGCATGTAACTCTGTGTAGAGTACCCGAAACGTCCCTTTACAGTATGGATGACACGTATGCAACTCCATGATTATCATACACACCTTGAAAGTGGCCCGTACGATGTCGAGTGGGTCAAGGTTTATCATAAAACGGCAATGGAGCACGGGCTTTCTGAAATTGGTTTTAGCGACCATGCATACCGTTTTGTGCAAGCTCGCAATTTACTGACAACCCAGTGGGGGAATCAACACGATTTTGACCTTAATCAATATGTTAGTTGCGTAGAACAAGCTAAAGCTCTGGGATTGCAGGTGAAGCTCGGTATCGAAATGGATTATGTCCCTTCTAAAGAGAGTGGGATTCGACAATTCCTTAACAGTGTGGAGTGGGATTATATCATTGGCAGTGTACACTGGATTGACGATTGGGGCTTTGATCTAGCAAAGTTCATCCACGAGTGGAATGAACGTGATGTGGTCGATTCGTACTACAGCTACTATGAAATTCTGCAAATGGCGATCCGTTCGCGGATGTTTGACATTCTTGGCCATTTCGACGTCATAAAAGTCTTTGGCTATCGTCCCTCGCCACATATCAATATGATGCCGGTCTACGAAAGCACGATTCGCCTGATGAAAGACTACGACATCGTTTTTGAAATCAATACCGCTGGTTTACGTAAACCCGTCAAAGAGCTTTACCCATCGCTCGATATTTTCGGTTTGGTGGCGAAATACGAATTGCCAATTATTATCTCCAGCGATGCGCATCACCCGAATAATATTGCCCAAGACTTCGAAATGGCACGGCAATTGGCACTTTCCTACGGATTTCGGCATGTGGTGAAATTTACCAAGCGACAACGGGAGCTTATCCCCCTTGCATAGTCACCAGCCCCACTATCAAGCCATTGTTTTTGATGTTGATGGAACGCTGATCGACAGCCATAAAGTGATTTTACACTCTTTGGCTGATACCGCGCGCGATCTGATTGGTCGTGAGTTGAATGAGGCCGAATTGCAGCGGGCAATGGGGTATCCGGGACGCGAGACGTTACGCCATCTCGGGTATCAAGGCGATCTCGATGCCGCCATTCTTTACTGGTATGCCCAGTACCAAAAGTATGAACACTTCATGAGCTGGTATGATGGCGTACCGCAAATACTCCAGTCACTTGTCAATACTGTACCGCTGGGAATTGTCACCAACAATATGCGCTTCAAGTACGAGACGATTGCACGGCAATTCGCCTTCGATAAATTTTTCCATTTTGCGGTCTGTGTTGATGAAACGACGGCACCAAAGCCAGCAGCCGACCCTTTAGAACAAGTAGCAAGCCATTTTGGCGTTCCGCTCCATGCAACAGTTTATATTGGTGATTCGCTCAATGACCTTTTGTGCGCGCGCAATGCTGGTGCTGACTTTATTGGCGCTGGCTGGGGTATTCTTGACCCCAAACCATTTATTCAGCATCAAGCAAAAGTTGCGGCTGATCCTGTTGCATTAATGGCATTTCTGATGGGAGCACAACCGTAAACATCGCACCGTCTGGCATGTTTTTGCAGTGAATCTCTCCACGATAGCGCTCTTCGATTATCCGTTTCATCGTATACAACCCCAACCCTTTATTCTGAGATTTGAAATAGGTTGTGGTATATGGAACAAATAGCTGATCAAATATTTCTGGGCGGATTCCGCCAGCATCATCGAGAATCGTGATGCGAATACGCGTTTTGGCGTCATCTTCCCACTGCACACGAAGCGTTATATGAACGGTGCCTCTTCCCCGTTCGTGAGCGATCGCACTGGCGTTCAAGAAAAATTCGGCAATACATTCAACGACGTCAGACTGATAGGCAAACAGTTGAATATCAGGCGCAACCTCTTGATGGAGCCGTACCGCCGCCATCGCAGGTGTTTTAGCGTTGACAATGCTCATGACAATATCGATGGATTCGATAAAATCTATACTGGTCGCCTTATCACTTGACTCATAGAGTGCCGTAAACGTTGTCAATGTCCCCGAGAGTTTTTCCAGTGTTTGAATGGCCAACGCTACCTGCTGCGACACATACGCCGGATCTATTTCATCGTGCAGCACATCGCTTTCAATATTCTGAATCATGATACTGGCAGCACTCAGTGGCTGCCGCCACTGATGGGCTAAGTTCACCAGTAACGACATCAATGACTGGCGACGGATCTGATCAAATAAAACAATATCCTGTTCTTGTGATTTACGGACGGCAGCATCAATTTCTGATTGTTGCCGCAGGAGAGTATCCTGCAGCTTTTGCTCTGCTATTTTACGATCAGTTATATCAATCCATACCCCGATAATTTGGTGCGATTGCCCATCTTCGCTTTTTATCAGACGCAGAGTATCGTGAAACCAGAGATAGTCGCCATTTTTACAAAAAAAGCGATACTCATGCCGTAAAAACCCTTTTTCAAAGAGAATTTTCTGTCGCGCTAAAACATTCTCGCGATCATGAGGGTGAATATTATCCAGCCACCAGCTTGGTTTCATAGCATCACTGACAGAATAGCCCAATATTTTTTCAATATTCGGACTGATGAGATCAAACACTTTGGCACCATCAACGGTGACTTTCACCACATACAAGAGCGTCGGGCTCACCGCCAAGTAATGCTGTAAGCGGGCTGAAAGTTCAGCGGCAGCACACTGCGCAACATGCCGCTCATGAGCTTCTTGGTTTATTTTTGAAAACTGGCGCAAAAGAAGTAAGTAGAGAATGGATGCCGTAACAATAACAAAAAGTAATCCTTTGTACGTTTGGATGGCGGTATTGATATTTGCAGTCGCATAATCGTAAACAAACCATTCCAAGAATTTATCCGAAACGAATATCCAGAGGGCGCCTACAAGGAGATAGACGAAGGCAATTGACAAAGCTGATCGCTGCGGATTGATAGTACTCATGGCGCTCCTGACTCATCAGGTTAAGGTAGGTGAAAAAAGACTAAAAAGAGAAATTGATCTGTAGCGAAGGTGTCCGGTTCTTTTGGTAATATTCGAGGCTTGCTTTGTTGATGGCACGTTGATTATATTTTTGTGCACTGTTCATCGCATTGTACACATTACCACCATACCAGCCAACACCAAAAAAGCCAACAATCACCGCGAGCGGAATATTATCCGATTCAATAGCCGCTGCCGTAGCACTTATAAACGCAACGTTCAAAAAAAAAGCGATGGTGCCGTCCATATACCGTTCGGCATACATTTGACCGCTGCCAGGGAGGAGTGCCGAAAGCACTCCCGCCGTACGCACATCCTTCTGCGGAATCTCCAGTTGATTGATATGTTGATTCATCAACGGATCAAGCGTTATCGCTTTTTCCCTTTCTCCAAGTGCCAGATAGGTAGCACTTAACATCGCGGTAGCTTCGTGTTTCCGAGCGTGCTCGGGGTAGTGATGGAGGAAATACTCAAGATACGGTTTGGTTTCGTCGTACCGTTTGAGGCTAAACAGCGTACTTCCAGCAAGCCAGATCGCTTCGGGAGCAAGCGCATCAGAGGGATATCGTTCGACAACACGCTTGGCCTGTTCAAGACCCGCTTCTATTTTACCACCGGAAAAATAGGACTCGGCAATCGCAAAATCGGCGCTGACAAGGTGCGCCCCTTCAGGATAGTACGACTTCAACCGCTCATATTCAGTGATAGCACGGTAATATTCGCCTTGCTCCTGAAGCGAGCGGGCGAAATTCATAATACGCTGCCCTTCGCTATCGAGCGAAAAGGCCGGCAAGACAAGGAGACCAACGACGATACAGAGGCAAACGATACGGGCCATCATGGTGTTTCCATATAGGAGGCGCTAGCGGTTGGTGTTTCGTAAACTTCCACTTTATAGACATACGCGTTGTCGATAGCGTGATCGAGTAACGCTTGTGACATTTGCTGAAAAATATAGCGCGCCAGATTTTCGCTGGTCGGGTTCACTTGATCAAAGGGGGCAAGCTCGTTGAGATAGGTATGGTCAAGGTGCTTCATGATCGCGCGCAATTCGTGTTTTAGCACCTTAAAGTCAACCAGCATTTCCGTCTTTGGTTGCAAAGTTTCACCGCGTACATAGAGAAAAACCTGCCAGTTGTGGCCATGCAGGTTCTCGCAATTTCCATCGTAGTAGCGCAAGTTATGGGCGCTGGCAAATTCACTGGTTACTTTGAGTTCAAACATGGGTGTTTTCCTTATTGGCGTGAAATATAGCGTCGACAAAATCCTGCGGATCAAAGGGGCGAAGGTCTTCGGCTTTTTCGCCAATACCAATAAACTTCACTGGCAATTTCAGTTCCTCAATAATGCCGATGATAGTGCCACCTTTGGAGGTACTGTCGAGCTTGGTCAGTATGAATCCGGTAATCGGAACCGTCTGAATAAATTGACGTGCCTGAATCAGCGCGTTCTGACCGCTGGTGCCGTCGAGCACGAGCCATGTTTCGTGCGGAGCGTCAGGAATGTCACGCGACAGGATACGATTGATTTTGCGCAATTCGTCCATCAGATTGCTTTTGTTGTGCAGCCGTCCAGCGGTGTCGATCAGCAAAAGGTCGGCGCGACGGCTGAGCGCCGCTTTAGTGGCATCATACGCGACGGCTGATGGATCTGAGCCATGTTGGTGATGAATAACGTCGACACCCGTCCGCTCACCCCACATCACCAACTGCTCTATGGCAGCGGCGCGGAAGGTATCAGCAGCAGCGAGTATCACCTTTTTCCCCTGTTGCGTGTAATAGTGTGCCAACTTGCCAATGCTGGTGGTTTTTCCCGAACCATTCACACCGATCACCAGCACAACTTTGACAGGTGGCTCGACCTGACGAGGCGGTTCCGGCAGCGTGATCACACGCAGAATTTCTTGGCGGAGGAATTCTTTCAATTCGTCGGGATGTTTCAGGGCACTGCGCTTGACGCTCTCGCGGACGCGGTCGATAATTTTTGTTGTCGTTTTTACGCCGATATCTGCACTCAAAAAGATCTCTTCAATTTCTTCGAGGAGATCTTCGTCGATCACCTTCTTCCCTAAAAATGCAGTTTCTAGTTTCCCCAGCAATTGTGTTGACGTTTTCGACAGTCGCTCTTTAAGGCGCGAAAAGAAACCGCTGCGTGCTGGCTTTTCCATGGACGACACGTCCGTTGATTCCAGCTCCGGTATGGATGGTGGAACCACTGGTTCACTCTCGCTTGGTTCACTCTCGCGTTCGCTGGTAACAGCCTGAGCGTTGGTGGTTGCGTCCAGATCTGTTTCACTTTCAGGAACTTCTGTCGCAGGGATAGCAGCGACCTCTTCCGTAAGTATTTCATCTACCGTTTCTTGTTGAACCATAGGTTCATCGGGAATCGTTTTTTCTGAGGATTCTTTGCGGCCAAATAATTTTTTCAGGAACGCCACGGGCAATTCTCCTTTGCATTTCTCAACCGCCTCTATATAGTACACCCCATTTCAAGCATCAAGGTTTATATACCCAAACGATATTTCTACGAGGTGAATCAATGAAATCAAAAGAACTTTTTGCTGAAGCACTCCAATATATTCCCGGTGGTGTGAACTCGCCGGTTCGGGCGTTTGCCTCGGTCGGCACCGATCCCGTCTTTATCAGTGCGGCGTATGGTTCGAAAATCAAAGATGCCGATGGGAACGAATATATCGATTACGTTGGCTCATGGGGGCCGATGATTTTAGGTCACGGCTACCCCACTGTGACCGAAGCGCTTTTGCAGCAACTCGTAAAAGGGTGCAGTTTTGGTGCACCAACCGAACTCGAAGTTGATTTGGCAAAAATGGTATGCCAGATGGTGCCATCAGTGGAAATGGTACGGATGGTCAGCAGTGGAACGGAAGCGACGATGAGCGCTATCCGTTTGGCACGTGGTTATACAAAACGCGACAAAATCATCAAATTTGAAGGATGCTACCATGGCCACTCTGACGGGTTATTGGTAAAGGCAGGCAGTGGCGCATTAACCTTTGGTGTACCAACCTCGCCCGGTGTTCCCGCGGGGTACGCCAGCAATACTCTGGTCGCACGCTACAATGACCTTGAGTCGGTGCGCGAACTATTTGAAGCGAATGATCAAGGGATTGCCGCGGTCATTATTGAACCAGTCCCCGGTAACATGGGCTTGGTACTTCCACAAGCAGGATTCCTGAGTGGACTCAAAAAACTCTGCCGCGAGTACGGCGCATTGCTGATTTTTGACGAAGTAATGACTGGGTTCCGCTTATCGGCGGCTGGCGCGCAAGGGATTTATACCGATGTTGATCCAGACCTCTCGACATTTGGCAAAATCATTGGCGGCGGCTTGCCAGTCGGCGCATATGGCGGCAAAAAGGAAATTATGGCAATGATTAGTCCATCAGGGCCAATTTATCAGGCGGGAACACTCTCCGGGAATCCGCTGGCGATGCGCGCTGGGATCGAAACGCTGCACGTGCTGAACCAAGAAGGATTTTACGATAAGCTAGAAACTCGCGCCGCCAGCCTTGTCGGCGGAATGGAAGTCATATTGAAGGAAGTCGGCATTCCCCATGTCGTAAACCGCCTTGGCAGTATGTTCACCATCTTCTTTACAGAGGCTCCTGCTGTCAATAGCTTTGCAGACGCAGTCACCAGCGACACCGAACGCTTCGGGAAATATTTCCGGTCTATGTTGCAAGATGGCATTTATCTGCCTGCCAGCCAATTTGAGGCCTGCTTTGTAAGCGCCGCTCACAGTGATCGCGATTGCGAATGCACGCTTGAAGCGTTTGAAAGTGCGATTCGTTCGCTATAATCTCTCTTAGGGTACGGTGAATTGTATTTCTCAGAATGATAATGCCAGTTTGATGCGCCAGATTGCGAATGCGAGTTCTATTGGCATTGCGTTTATCCTCGCCTTTGGGATTTTCGTATGGCTGGGGTACATGGTCGATATCTGGTTTGATTGGCACCCATGGGGGAAAATTGTCGGCCTGATTTACGGTCTTATCGCTGGCTTTCGCAATGTATGGATTATGGCCAAGCGGTATGGTGGCATGGGCGATGAGCCCCCGACTCAGGATCGTAAAAATGACAACTGAACGGATACGGAGTATAGAGTGGTTCACTAGCGCAGTGGCATTTGTGCTTGGAGGAGCACTGTCACTATTAGATGTTCGCTATGGACTTGGGTTCGCGCTCGGTTCACTGCTTTCTGTCTATAGTTTGCGACAGATACGCGTTGGTGTCGCAGAAAATTTATTGAACGAATCGCTCGCTTTTGCGGTAAAAGTTCTTGTCAGGCGCTTCTACGCGCGCTATATTGTCGCCGCTATTGTGATAGCGCTTGCAATCTCTTCTGGATGGTTCTCTATCTGGTGGATTTGCGTCGGCCTCGCAAGCAGTATTGCTACATTATGCCTTTGGGTCGTCTGGATTGAGCGACGGTCTACTTCATAAGGAATTACGATGAGAGCGCTTATGGCGCGACATAAGAAAAAAGAGTCAGGGGGATTTTTCGCATGCATCCGTATTTTTTCCTAAACGGCAATGGCACATGGTTAACGCCAGACGTAATTTATTCATGGATCGCCATGGCAATTATACTCATCGCAGGCAAAATGGCCACAAGCCGTATCCAGGAAGTGCCGCGAGGCATGCAGAACTTTTTTGAAGCTATCGTCGAATTTATCCGCAACGCTGTTGTCGGCAACATGGGTCATCATGGCCATCATTTCGTTCCATTGATTAGCGCCTTTGCATTCTATATTCTTACCTGCAACCTCCTTGGTTTAATCCCAGGTTTCCACTCGCCAACCGCAGGCATTAACACTACCGCTTCATTAGCTATTATTGTTTTCGTACTTACCCACGTGTATGGAGTAAAAACGCAAGGTGTTGTCAACTATATCAAGCACTTTGCTGGCCCAGTACCTTGGATTGCACCTCTCATGATGCCTATTGAAATAGTTGGGCACTTAACCCGCCCCGTATCGCTCACTCTGCGTCTGTTCGGAAATATTCAGGGACATGAAATTGTCCTGATCGTTATCATGAGCCTCGTGGCATATCTTGTGCCTGCGGTCATTATGGGAATGGGGATTTTTGTCTCTCTCATTCAAACGGTTGTCTTCTGCTTGCTGACCATGGTATACCTCACCAGTGCTATGGAAGATGCTCACTAAACTTTGGTATTGCCAGCATTGCTTTGCAATAGAACGTTTTTGTAAGGAGGATTTTTGTACATGATGAAGCGTATTTTTATGGCAGTAGCGTTGGTGGCCATCGCCTCTACAGCCGCACTTGCAGCTGAAGGTTCTACGGGCGTCAACAGTACTGTTCTCGCCGCAATCATGATCGCTGCCGGTATCGGCATGGGTCTGGCTGCATTCGGTACCGGTATCGGCATGGGTTCTGCAATCCGTGGTGCTACTGAAGGGATTTCTCGCAATCCAAATGCCTCAGGTAAAATCATGACGACCATGATCATCGGTCTTGCGATGATTGAATCTCTGGCTATTTATGCACTGGTTGTTGCGTTGATTCTTCTCTTCGCTAACCCGTACGTCGGTTAATCAGTACCGGAACAATCGTTCGATCAATCAAAAGCGGTAGTGTGTACGCACTGCCGCTTTTTTCACAAGCACTTACCGAGAGGGGTACACCAATGAAGATACCTGAAGCGACAATACGCCGTCTTTCTATCTACATGCGATTACTGGACTCCCTTGAGCTACAGGGCACTGAAGTAGTTTCTAGCGATATCCTTGAAACACTTTGCGGCTTTAAGTCAGCGCAAATTCGCAAAGATTTAGCCTATTTCGGCGAGATGGGTGTGCGTGGCGTTGGCTATTACGTTACCGACCTCAAATTGCAAATCCAACAAATCCTTGGCGTGAAAGGATCATGGAATGTTGTTTTAGTAGGGGCAGGAAACCTCGGACATGCCCTTATAACATACCAAGGATTTCGCAAATCGGGATTCAATATTACGGTAGTATACGACAAAGATCCCGCGAAACTGCGTGATCTTCCCTCAACTATTGTCGGCGTGACAACCGAAGCAGACCTCGAAAAGGCTATCAAAGACCACAAAGTCAACGTTGCCATTATGACCGTAACGTCAGAAGCAGCACAGCAAGTTGCCAACCACTTAGTTTCCTGCGGCATTAATGGACTTTTAAACTTTACTCCTGTACGTCTCAAACTTCCTGATACGGTCAAGGTTAAATACGTTGATTTCAGTGTAGAACTGGAAGGACTCGCTTTTTATTTATCGAAAAATCCGCATTTACAAGCGAATGAATAAGGATAAATTTTGACAACCATCCCTCAACTCACCATTGGTAAACATCAACCGAAAGTCCCCATCATTCAGGGGGGAATGTCTGTTTTAGTGTCAAATCCTTCGTTAGCCTCAGCCGTCGCCAATGCTGGTGGTATTGGCGTTATCGGGGGAACTGGCGTTGAGCCGGAAAAATTACACAATATGATCGTTGAAGCCAAGAAACTCACCTCTGGCATTATCGGCGTTAACATCATGGTCGCGGCAAACCATTTTATGGATTTGGTGAAAGCGTCTTTTGAAGCAAAAGTCGACATGATCATTGCCGGAGCTGGCATCTCGAAACAACTCTTTAAGATGGGTCAAGATGCGAATGTCGAGATTGTTCCCGTTATTTCTAGCGCCCGAGTCGGTGAGTTTATCGAGAAAATGGGTGCGAAAGCGGTTATCGTCGAAAGTGGCGAAGCGGCTGGCCATCTTGGAACCGATCAGCCCCTGAGTGAGATTTTTGCGGAAATCAAGCAAACGCTAAAAATCCCCGTGATCGCAGCCGGCGGGCTGATTGACGGCAAAGGGATGGCCGATATGTTTCGCCTTGGTGCCGATGGGGTACAACTCGGAACCCGTTTTGTGCTCAGTGATGAATGCGATGTGCATGACCGCTACAAGCAAGCGTACTTGAATGCTCGCGAAGAAGATATCGTCACCTTCCTCAGTCCAGTCGGCTACCCAGGCCGCGCTATCTTGACACCGTTTCTGACCGAGTTCATCCGCAAAGGAAACATGAAAGTAGAACGGTGTGTCTCCTGCTTGAAAAGTTGCTCCCACTCTTTCTGCATTCTTGATGCGCTACTCAAAGCTCGCAATGGTGATATTGAAAATGGGATCGTCTTTGCCGGAAAAAATGTCTATAAAATCAAAGATATTCTTCCGGTACAAAAAATTATTGATAACCTTATGCACGAAACTCGCGAAGCGCTCGCGACAAACTAACATGATGCGTAACACTCCAGTGAACGCTCAACCAAAGTTCGCTTTGCTCTTTGTCTGTTTAGGCAACATCTGCCGTTCTCCCAGTGCCGAAGCGGTCATGCAACGCCTCATTCAAAAAACAGGGCTTTCAGAAAGATTTCTCTGCGATTCCGCGGGTACATCGGCGGCGCATGCAGGTGAACCCGCTGATATTCGTAGTCAAAGAGCTGCCGCACAACGCGGCTATCACGTTACAAGCATTTCGCGTCAAGTCACCAAAGATGATTTGCGTTCTTTTGATATGATTATCGCGATGGATGATGCTAACCAACAAGCACTGTACCGGATGGCAGCAAATGAACAAGAGCGGACGAAGATTTTCCGTTTTGTCGACTTCTGCCAGAGCACGCACCCCGGCGAAGTCCCTGACCCCTACTACGGCGGCGCTAAAGGCTTTGAAGAGGTACTTGATATACTTGAAGACGGATGTAACGGGATACTCGCACATGCAAAACTCCATCGCTAACCTGATTTTAGCCGGAAGAATCACCTACGAACATTCGCTCAACTCGGCCCATTCAGGCAATATTTCCTATCGTCGCGATACGGGTGAGCGGTATGTCATTACCCGTTCTGGAGCAATGCTTGGGCACCTTACCGAAAGTGATATCGTCCATCTTTCGGTACAGAACGCCGAAATTCACCGCGATCATGATCAGCCCGAACCATCGCGTGAACTGCCGGTTCATCTTGAAATATATCGCCAGAACCCGTTAGCCAAAGCGATTATTCATATCCACTCCCATGCGGCAACCGTATTGTCATCATTCTTTGATATCATCATCCCCGAAGATGCCGAAGGAAAATACTACTTGCCACACATTCCTGTCTGCCGCTTTGAAAACCCGATTGGATCCACAGAAATGGCGCATGGGGTTGCTGGAGCGCTGCAACACGCGCCAGCCATGATTGTCCGTTCGCATGGGGTTTTTGCCATCGGCAAAGATCTCGGCGAGGCACTGCTCTATGCCCATTGTGCCGACTCTATTTGCTCGCTACTTCTCTCTAAAAAAATCTATTCCGCCACCACAGGCCTTCCAGAACTCGTATGAAACTACCGCGCATTGGTGTGTTATTGGTAGGTGGTGTCGGGCAACGGATGGGCGGGTCGGTTCCGAAACAGTACCTTGAACTCAATGGTCAACCGATTTTCGCTTGGACGCTACGCCACACGCTTGCCCTTAACTTTTTTGATGAGATCATTATCGTTAGCCGACCTGAGGATAGCGATATGCTTCAGGCAATCCTTGCTGTGCATTCGATTGCGATACCATGTTTCCATGCTACGAGTGGGACCGAGCGAAGCGATTCCGTACGGAATGCCTTAGAGGCAATCACCCACGAACACGCCCATGTGTATATTCACGATGGGGTACGTCCTTTTCTTACGCGCTCGATGGTGGAAGCATTAGACCATGCCTTGCAGACACACCGTGGCGCCATCGTTGCGGTATCGGCGAAGGAAACCGTCAAAGTAAGCACTGATAGTGCCACCGTCGCACGTACCATCCCCCGTGCAACCGTCTACCTAGCACAAACGCCGCAAGCCTTTGACCTCGCAACATTGCGCGGAGCGATGCGGTCTTGTGCTTCACGTACCATCACCGACGATGCTTCGGCACTGGAAGCCTGTGGAATCCCGGTCGCACTGGTTGCCGGAACCCCCTATAATATAAAAATTACGCTCCCCAGCGATTTGCCGATTGCGGAGTGCATCGCCCAAAAGTGGTCACCCGAAACGGGACTGCAACCGACACTCGCACAATAGATTTCTGCACACGTCTACGTGTTGCCAAAAGTTCAACTGGAGTTCCTGTGAAATTACATACTTTTCTCTCACGCGTCCAAAAGCCAACCCGTTACACCGGCGGAGAACTCGGTGCCATCCACAAACCCTATACTGGAAAGCAACTCCGCATTGCCCTTTTCTTTCCCGATGTGTACGAAGTTGGTATGAGCCACCTCGGATTAAAAATACTTTACGCGATTGGCAACGCCTTACCCAATGTCATTGCGGAACGCTGCTACTCGCCATGGCACGATATGGAAAAATTCCTTGTGCTGGAAAACGAAGAAATCCGTTCGCTCGAATCACAAACACCCCTTTCGGAATTCGACGTTATTGCCGTTACCCTCCAATATGAAATGAGTTACTCGAATATAGTACAGATGCTTCGCTTGTGTAACCTACCGCTCTATGCCAAAGACCGCACTGCAAAAATGCCGCTCGTTATCGCCGGTGGGCCAGTCTGCTTTAGTGCTGAACCGGTAGCACCATTCTTTGATCTCATGTTTATTGGCGATGCGGAAGAGGCTTTTCCAGAAATGTTAGAGCAATTGTTAGCAGCCAAACAAAGCGGTACGTCGCTGCGCGATCCCTCACTACAACGCTGGATGAAACAGCATGATGGCTACTATCTGCCGCATGAATTTTCCCATACCTTCGATACCAACGGATCGACGACGATAACACCACTCGATCCTTCATACACAGCTGTTACTAAAGCGGTTGTCACCAACCTGAATGATGCACCCGGAGTAGAGTCACCGATTATCCCTTTTATGGACACCATTCATAACCGTGCCGTCGTCGAAATATCGCGTGGCTGTACACGCGGTTGCCGCTTTTGTCAGGCGGGGATGATCTACCGACCCGTACGCGATCGCGCACCAGAAAATATTATGCAGCTTGCCCGTTGCGCCTTGGGCAATACCGGACTCAGTGAAGTTGGCCTCATGTCACTCTCTGCAACCGACTATCAGGGAATAGATAGCCTATTAAGCGACTTTTTGCGCGAATATGCCCCACAGGGGGTCTCGGTTTCACTCCCAAGTTTGCGTGCCGGAACGTTGAGCGACGAGCTGATTGCCGAAGTAAAAAAGATTCGCAAAAGTTCCTTTACGATTGCTCCTGAAGCTGGCACGCAACGGATGCGCGACATTATCAATAAAGGGATTTCTGAAGAAGACATGCTCGAAACTGCGCACCGTGTTTTCAGCGCTGGCTGGAAAGGGATGAAACTCTATTTCATGATCGGGCTCCCCTTTGAAACCGAACAAGACGTCCTCGGCATCGCCGACTTATCGATTAAAATTCGCCACATCGCAAACCAATATGGTCGCAATAACCGCGTAACCGTCAGTGTTTCTTGCTTTGTGCCCAAAGCACACACACCGTTCCAATGGTATCCAATGGAATCGGTGGCCTCGTTGCAAGCCAAGCAAAAACTGCTCCAACACAAACTTTCGTCATATACCATCCAGTATAAGTTCCACAACCCGCACGTCAGCCAGCTGGAGGCGGCATTTTCTCGTGGTGACAGACGTTTAGCTCCTGTTTTAGCCAAAGCGGTTGAACTTGGATGCCGTTTCGATGGATGGGATGAATCCTTCATCTACGCCCGCTGGGTGGAGGCTTTTGCCGCTTTTGGGTATACCATCGAAGCGTTCGCACATCGCGAATACCGTCGCGACGAAACGCTCCCCTGGGATACTATCAATGCACGGTTGGCGAAAGATTTCCTTTGGGACGAATGGGAACGTGCTGCCCGTGGCGCCATCACCGAAGATTGCCGCCTAGCCGCATGCTCACAGTGTGGCGTCTGCGAAGGGGAAATCGAACTGAAGCTAGCTCCTTGGAAAGCCGTCGCGCCGGCACAACAACTCCTGACAGCGCCAACAGCCGATCAGCTCTCGGCGCAACCCGTGACCACCCTGCGCATCCGTTACCAAAAAGCGGGACTACTGCGCTTTCTTGGCCATTTAGAGACAGTCAAAGCCATTACCTCCGGCGTTATCCGCTCCGGCTTGCCGGTTGCCTATACTCAAGGGTTTAACCAACGGGTGAAGATGAGCTATGGCGACGCCCTTGGGTTGGGGATTGAGTCTTTTGCCGAGTATATGGATATCTCACTGATTCAGGAGATCAACCCGCTTGAGGCCATTGAAAAGCTGAATCGGACATTGCCACCAGGGTTGCATGTGCTTGCTGCACGTACAGGGAAGTTTGAAAAGCTCTCCGCAACCGTAACGACAACGCGCTACGAATGTCGCGAGTTTCAGCAAAGACATCTCGACCGCTCACGGTTTGAATCACCAGAATGGAAATGGGTGCGTCGCTCAAATAAGGGGATCAAAGAAGTAGATCTACGGCACGGGTTTACCCATGAATCACTGGAACCACTGCGGTTTACACTGGAACAGGTGAGTTCCGCACGCCCGTATGAAATCATAGCCTATTTAGGCAATATGAGCATAGAAGACGCGTGTGGATTGGGATTAACGAAAGTTGAAATGGTCGGGGCAGGCTGCTGACTCGACCTCACCACACAAACGCCCAGTCCAGACAAATGGCAACCAACATCACCACGGCAATATAGCTGTTGACGGTAAAAAACGCGGTATCAATATCATCAGGGTTTTCCGCCGCTCCGGCCAAGTGATGTTCATAAATCAACATGCCTCCAACAACAAGGATGCCAATTAAATAGAGCACTCCTGCAAAACTGAGGGCTATATAACTCAGAAAGAGGGCGATATAGGCTAACATATGCAGCGAAGAAGCAATCGCCAGCGACTTTTCGTGACCATAGCGCGCGGGAATGCTTTTTAACCCTTGGCTGCGGTCAAACTGGATATCCTGTGTCGCGTAAATAATATCAAAACCAGCCACCCACAGCGTCACAAAACACCCGAGTAAAATGCTGAAAAGGGTAACTTCGCCGCGCACCGCAATCGTCGCCCCGATCGGTGCCATCGCCAATGTCAGGCCTAAGATGATGTGCGCCGTATTGTGTAAGCGCTTCATGTACGGGTAGAGGACGAGAAAAGCCACTGCGACCGGGCTCAGCTTAAACGCCAGATCGTTTAGCATGTAGGCCGCCACAATAAAGATTAGCAGCGAAGCAAGCGTAAAGAACCACGCTTCACGGTGTGATAGTTTCCCTGATGGCAAATGGCGACTGGCGGTGCGTGGGTTCGCTTTATCGATATCGGCATCAATAATCCGATTCAGCGCCATCCCCGCACTGCGCGCCCCCACCATTGCCACCACAATCCAAAAAATTGTCGCGCCGCTTGGTAAACCCTGTGCCGCCGCAAGCATGGCCATCAACGCAAAGGGAAGCGCAAAGAGGGTATGCGAAAATTTAATCATTTCAAGGATGGTGATTATTTTTTGCCACACAGTGTCAGGAACTCCTCTTCATCTAAAATCGTTATTTGCAGTTCAAGGGCTTTTTCCCGTTTACTCCCTGGTTTCTCGCCACAGACTAAATAGTCAAGTTTGCGGTTGACACTGCCAGCGATAACGCCACCGTGTTGACGCACCATCTCTTCTAACTCCCGTCGAGGCAGCGAAAGCGTACCGGTAAACAATACCGTCTTGCCCGTCAGTGGTGTCGTTACGGCGAGGGTCATATCGTGTTGCGGTGTCACCGGAGGTTGCACACCCGCTGCAATAAGCTTGTATATCAGGTTACGGGTATCGTCCAGCGCCAAATACGCCGTAATCTCTGTGGCAACTTTTTCGCCAATATCGGGCAGACCGATCAATTCTTCAAGCGTTGCGTTGAGCAGTGCCTCAAGCGTGCGATACCGCTCGGCAAGCACTTCAGCCGTCTTTTTTCCCACATGACGAATCCCAAGGGCAAATAGCAACCGTGAAAGCGAACGCTGCTTGGAACGTTCGATTGCCTCTTCAAGATTGGCAACGCTCTTTGCGCCGTAGCCATCGAGTTGCGCAATCTCGCTGAGATCAGCCGTATAAATATCACTGATCGAACGGATCATCCCTGTGTCCCAGAATCGTTCGACGGCGCGCTCGCCAAGGCCTTCAATATCCATCGCATCGCGGCTGGCAAAGTGAGCAATCGTTCCTTTGACACGGGCAGGGCACTGTTGATTCACACAATACAGCGCAACCAGATCGTCAGACTTCGCAATTTTCCCTGAGCATACGGGACAACATTCCGGTGGTATAACCGCAACTTCCATTCCGGTGCGCTGCTGAATGATGGGCGCAACGATCTTTGGAATGACATCGCCACCTTTTTCCAGAAACACCATGTCGCCCACGCGAATATCTTTGCGGCTCAACTCTTCCAAATTATGCAATGTGGCACGCGCAATGGTGCTGCCAGCGAGCAAAACCGGCTCAAGCTCGGCCACCGGAGTGAGCACGCCCGTGCGACCCACCTGCCACGTAATCGCCTGCAAACGGGTGCTGGCTTGCGTCGCTTCATATTTATAGGCAAGAGCATAGCGTGGAGTTTTAGCCGTGGTGCCTAAAGCCTGATGCAGGGAAAATTCGTTCACTTTAATCACCGCGCCATCGATATCGTACGGCAGGGTAAAGCGTGCCGTAGCAATCGCCTGAATGGCAGCAAACACCTCGTCAGCATTGCGGCACACACACGACAACGGATTGACCGGAAAGCCCAGTTTTTTGAGTTGTTTCAGTGCCTCTTGCTGCGTAGTCAGCGGTGCGCCATATAACGCGTAGGTAAAAATATTCAGGTGACGCGGCGCGGCCAACGCAGGGTCAAGGAGTTTGAGCGTTCCCGCCGCCAAATTCCTGGGATTCGCGTACAACGGTTCGCCAGCAGCGGCACGCTGTTGATTGATCTGCTTAAAGTGCTCGCGGCGGATATAGACCTCGCCGCGAATCTCACATTCCGCCCAGTGCGTATCTATAGCCAGTGGCAGGAGGCGAATCGTCTTGAGTGTGTGGGTAATGTCTTCGCCAAATTTCCCATCGCCGCGCGTAGCACCAAGGCTAAATTCACCTTGTACATACTGGAGCGTGACGGCAACACCGTCAATTTTCGGCTCAACACTAAACGTGGCCTGCTCATCGTGTTGCCATACTTTCTGCATAAAATCGGTTACTTCAGCAAGCGTGTAGGCATTCCCCAGCGAGAGCATCGGCACGCCATGTTCAATTGGTGGCACATTGCCGTTGACTTTCGCGCCAACCCGTTTGGTAGGAGAATCGTTACGCTGAAAAAGTGGGTACTCTGCTTCAAGTTGTTCCAGCTCACGGTAAAGCGTGTCGTATTCGGCATCCGCAATCAACGAGACCCCATCGCTGTAATAAGCACGATTATACCGTTCGATTGCTTCGATCAGCTCATCAATACGCCGTGTCGGGTCAAACGACATCATGGAAGTTTTAACCACTTGCGCCGGAAGTCAAACCACGACTCCAATAACCCAAAAAAGCTCAGCACAAGAATAAGCCCCGGCTGGATAATCATAAAAATATAAACCACAAACTGAAATGGCTTCGGAACAGAACGGACGCGAAAGAATGTCGACAAAATAAGTACGCCCTGAAAGGCGTACAACATAAGCAAATAGAAAAGAATACTCGACGCCACCATAGTCAGCGCCGTATTTTCACCCATAGTTCCAACTAACGAAGCCAGAAACAAAAATACTATCTCAAACGGAATGCGCGTACCGACAAAACGGTCAATGGCAAAAGAATCATCGGAATTTTTCGCCGCTTTCTGACGGCGCAACAACAAGCCTAATGAGCAAATAAGACTAAATGAAATTCCTGCCATGACAAATCCAAACGAAATATTGGCAAGCACAGCAAAAACCTGATTGATATTACCGCCCGCCAGCATGACCGATGCGCCGCTATCAACCACCACTTGAGCCATTTCCTGAAAGAAAACCTGTACCGGATGCGACCCACTCATCACCATATACACCACGTAACCACCCATCAACAAAGCACCAGCAGCTAAGGTTGATTTCACCACAATTTCAAGCGGGTTCGTACGACTGAGCAACAAGTACCCTGCCACCAATGAAGGAAAAACCGTTTCGAAAACATATAATCCCCCACCAAGCGGGTTGATCGCGACTAAAAAAAGCAGTGAGGGTAGCGCAACATACAACGACGCCCGAAAATTCACCGAAACTATCGTGCGCAGTAAAGGGTAGGGAGTAAAGAGACCAGCAATAATACCAATGATGGGTATAAACGAAGAGACGGCTACCAATGCCAAGCTTAACAAAATATTACGGGTAATGGTTTCCACAGAATTTCCTTTACTTAGAGTCTGTCAACGACAACACAGCGTATCGTTGACAGACTACCAGAAATAAGGGATGAACCGCAATTAAGAAGCATCAGCGCAGATAGCCGTCGTCAATTTCATCCGTGACTATTTGACGATGATTTCAAAAAGAACGCGCATATTCGCTTTCGCCGCTTTGGAGTAAATATCTTTCGGGGCAGACTCATACTGAGCCGGTCTGGTCTGTCCATAGCCGATAGTAGAAAGTCTCCCCGGCCTTACGACTCCTTCTTGCACAAGGTAATCTTCAACGGCTTTTGCCCGTCTTTCACTGAGTGCCTGGTTATATGCTTCCGTACCAGACGCTGAGGTATATCCGGCAATGCGGACATTCGCCTTGGGGTTGTCCTTAAGAATCTGGATGCTCTCTTTCAGTACGGCTTTGGCTTCATTATTGAGCGTCGCCTTATCAAAATCAAAGTGGACGTCTTCAAACGCCAGAATAATGATTTTGCCTTCACCTTTCGCCTCTTCTGAAAGAACCTTGACCTTCTCTTCAACCTTCGGCACAGGCGTTTCCGCTACAACAATAACAACCTTTTCCGCCGGTACTGTTTTGGGTTGCGCCACTTGAACCGGAGCCGACTTCGACGTGCCACCTAACGCAAAGACAAGCCCCATCGTTGCACTAAGGTTATGGTAGCTTTCCTGAAATACTTCCGTAACCACGTGATCTCTCAGGTCAAATCGCAATGCGATGTTTTTGGACAACCAATATTTCGCCCCTACGCCATAATTGAGGGCTATCATGTCGCCGCTTGATATGTCAGGGCTATGGTGCGCACCACCGATACCCGCAACGACAAACGGGTTGAATCTCCCGTCAGGCATAAAGTGATAGAGGGCATCAATATGGTAAAAGGTCAGATCTACATCGGTCATGGGGCTTCTAAACTGCCCTTCTTTTGCACCGACGATGGATCTATCATCAATACGGGTGCGAATGGTCTCCACGACCCCTTCAAGCGCAAAATGCTTCGTGAAATTATAGCCAATACGTCCACCATATATAGGGCGATCTTTCAAATTCTTATCATTTTCGAAAAAATTGTACCCAACAAAAGGGCTCAACTCAAAGCTTCCAGCCTTTATCTCAGCACGAGCTGATAACGGCAGAAGAACAACACACGCGAACAACATCATCGCTGTTGTTTTCAACACAGGAATGGTAAATGGACTATTTTTCATTTGAAACCTCCTCGACGTATCTTAATTGTCATAGCAAGCAACATAAAAATGCTCGCAACACAGCCATAACCAAGGGAACAGGCTCACGTCGCTGCTCCCTCAGTTATGGCGCTGCTCTTTACGGAGCTTTGGTTACCATATTGTTGTCTAGGGTCACTTGCTCGGTCACAGAAAACAATCTTCCGACGACCGTAGCGCCTGTGGTTACGTTGACTTGCGGCCAAGCAAAGACGTTTCCACGAAAGGTTGTGTTCGTACCGACAATCGTCGTTCCGGCCGTTCTCCAATACACATTTTTGGAGAGCGCGCCGCCGGCAAGAATAATATTCCCGCCCGGAGCACCGGTAGCCAATGTTCCACCGATTGAAAAAATCCAGACAGAATCAGGGTCACCCTGCGCGTCGAGCGTCAGATCGCCCGTTTGAATGGTTACATTGGACGCCGTTTTATACACACCACGCGTCAGCGTCTGGTTGCCCAACTCAACAGGAAGAACCTGCGTTGCAGCGCCCGGATTCGGGTCGGCGGCGAGGAAGGTATACGCAATGCCAAGGTCAGTTCTGACCTGATTGATAAACGCCACCGTCGAAGCATACGGTGCGGGGACGATATAAGGAGGCGTTACATCATCAGGCGCATAGGATAACCCGTTCGTAAGCTCCACGAATTGGCCAGCAGTAACACCTGGGGTGAATCCGGCATAAAAGGAACGAGCTTGATCCAACAGACCAAAATCCCCATCCGCAATAGATGATATAGGCGCGGGGGTCGTGGTAATCGCCTGGCTCGCCAATACCACGAAGCGCTCGGTTTCCCCAAGATCAGGCGGTGTCGGATTATTCGCCAGCGCCGCCGTGACGGTCAGAGTCGTATCATCCGAATCGGCGCCTAGCGTAGCGGTTATGGTAGATGTTCCCACTGAAACGCCTGTCGCACGGCCACTACTGGCGGTTCCATTCGGGTTCATAGTGGCACGCGTAATATCACTCGATGCCCAAATGACTAATGCTGTAATGTTCGCCTCGCTACTGTCAGAATAGGTGCCCGTGGCAGTGAACTGCCGAATCAGGCCGCTGGCAACACTTGAATTTTCTGGTGTCACGGCAATAGAACTCAACGTTACCGCAGTCACAGTCAAGGTTGTATTCCCAATGACGCTCCCTAAGGTTGCTCTAATAACAGAAGTGCCATTCAAAATACCTGTCGCAAGGCCGCTGGCGACTGTTCCGCTCGGGTTCATGGTAGCACGCGTGATGTCGCTTGATGACCAGACCACCGAAGCAGTAATGTCAGCCACGCTGCCATTCGAATAGGTGCCAGTAGCGGCAAACTGCCGCGTTAATCCCATCGCAACGCTTGGGGTAACCGGCGTTACTGCAATAGAACTTAACGTTGCCGCCGTAACGTTCAAAGTTGTCGTTCCGGTTTGGCCACCCATTGCAGCGCTAATGGATGCCGTACCGACCGCAATTCCGGTGGCAAGGCCACTGCTGGCGGTTCCATTTGGATTCATGGTAGCACGCGCGATGTCGCTTGATGACCAAACAACTAAAGAACTAATGTCTGCCACGCTGCCGTTTGAGTAGGTTCCGGTTGCCGTAAACTGTCTGTTAAGACCGCTCACAACGCTCGGATTAAGGGGTGCTACCGCAATAGAACTCAGTGTTTCCGCAGTAACGGTCAAATTGGTCGCTCCGTTTATACCGCTCAGTGCAGCACGAACTGATGTCGTTCCTGCTGCCTCACCAGTGGCGAGACCGCTGGCATTTATCGTAGCAATAGCGGACGAAACTGTTGACCAGACAGCAGATGCGGTAATATCCTGCGAAGTGCCATCAGAGTAAATCCCTGTGGCGGTAAACTGCCGCGTCAGACCATTAACAACACTCGGATTGGCCGGTGTCACGCTAATAGAGTCCAAGGTTGCACCCGTGACAGTCAAAGTTGTTGCCCCAGTTACGCTACTCGGAGCCGTAGCACGAATGGCAGAAGCCCCAGCAGTAACACCCAAGGCAAGACCAGCGGAATTGACGGTAGCGAAATCAGTTGAATCCGAACTCCATGTGACCGTAGCGGTAATATCATGCGATATCCCTTCGGTGTCGATACCGGTAGCCAGAAACTGCCGCGTGAGTCCACTCGCTATGGTGGAGTTTGCGGGAGTTACGGTAATGGAAGCCAACGTAGCTGCAGTTACCGTAAGATCGGTATTGTCAGATAAAAGCCCCAAGGTTGCCGTAATGTTCGATGTACCTGCCGCTACGCCCATAGCAAGGCCATTATTGGCGCCTATCGTAGCAAAACTAGTCATGCTGGATGACCAGGTGACGGAATCGGTGATATCTTGCGAGGTTCCGTCAGAGTAAACGCCAGTGGCCACAAACTGTCTGCTTAGACCAGCGATGGTAGTCGGATCAGTCGGCGATACAAGAAGAGAAGTCAACGTAGCAACACCTGCTGGCGGAGCTCCGCGTGTGTAAAATATTTTGTGTAAGTGGCCATTTACGATACCATTCTGATCATATCTCAAGGAGTATCCCATGGCCATTTCCGATGAACTTCTCGACCAGCTTCTTGCCAACTATAAAAAGCCTGAAGATCTTGTAGGCGAAGGCGGTCTACTCAAAGAGTTAACAAAGCGACTTGTAGAGCGTGCAATGCAGACAGAGATGACTGACCATCTTGGCTATGCCAAACATGGAAAGTCAGACAAGCAGGCTGGAAACTCACGTAATGGCAAATATCCAAAGACCATTAGTGGTGAGTTTGGTGAGCTTCAGATCAATGTCCCCCGTGACCGCGACGCCAGTTTTGAGCCAAAAATTATCCCCAAAGGTCAAAGCCGTTTTCATGGTTTTGACGATAAAATCCTCTCTATGTACGCGCTGGGCATGAGTACACGGGACATTCAAGTTCACTTGGAAGAAATGTATGGTGTGGAGGTTTCCCCCACCTTAATATCCCAAGTAACCGATGCTGTGATTGACGATGTGAAATCATGGCAAAACCGTCCCCTTGATGAAGTTTACCCCATTGTTTATCTGGATGCTATCAGGGTGAAAGGGAGACAAGGCGGACACATTATCAACAAAGCAGTGTATCTCGCGTTGGCTGTCACCATGGAGGGACAAAAGGAAGTTCTTGGCATGTGGATCGCGGAAAATGAAGGGGCAAAGTTCTGGCTTAGTATTCTTAACGGACTACAAAACCGTGGAGTTAAGGATATTTTCATAGCTTGCGTTGACGGCTTAAAAGGGTTCCCAGAAGCTATAGAAGCCGCTTATCCGAACACCCAAGTGCAAACCTGCATTGTGCATATGGTCAGACATAGCTTGAATTTTGTGGCATGGAAAGAGCGCAAACAGATGGCCGCCGACTTGAAAGAAATTTATGCCGCGCCAACAGAAGAGCAGGCGCGGAGGAATCTTGAACAATTTGAAACAAAATGGGATGCCACTCATCCAATGGTCAGCCAATCATGGCGCCGCAACTGGGAGCGAATAATCCCATTTTTCAACTATCCTCCCGATATCAGAAAGGCAATCTACACCACCAATGCCATTGAATCATTAAACCACTCGCTGCGCAAGGTAACCAAGAACCGTGGGGCATTTCCCGACGACGAAGCAATATTCAAGCTCTTTTACATGGCGTTACGCAATATTTCAAAGAAGTGGACAATGCCGATCAGAGACTGGAAAGCGGCACTTAATCAGTTCTGTATTTTCTTTGAGGGGAGGGTGCCAATGCAAAATTGATGTCTTCCGCTACTTACACAAAATTATTGACAGACCCAATTTGCCCAATCTTGACTTGCATTTTGCCGGCTTTTTGCTCCGTCACACCTTCCGCTTCAATCTTCGGATTGTCGGTCAGCTTGCCAATAAACTCCTTCACATTCCCCTTGGCTTCGTGAAATGTCCCTTCTGCTTTGTCTTTGGTGCTCGATTTCATGGTATTTACTCCTTATGTGTATTAGAACCGGAATCCAACGTGAACCGTGGTGATAAATCCGTCGAGATCAATGTGTTGTCCGCCAAACTCTGGTTCTGCCCAGAGGTATTTTCCTTCAAGTCCAACGAACATGTTCTCAGGAAGATTAAAATTAAATCCTGCTCCGAGATGCAACCCATAGGTAATTTCGGTTGACCCATTGAAGTCACTCGAATTGCCGCTGACTTCCGCATCGGTGATGTACGCGGCTATTCCGGCCAATCCGTATGGTTCAAACTGGCCAAGCGGGAAAAGTAATTTTCCGGTAGCGCTGACGGGTACAACTTGCAGCTTCAACTCGCCTGGCTGTGCTGCGGCATTCCCTTTACTTTCGAAGTAGCCGATGCCTAATTCCACCGCAAATATTGGAGCAAAGTAATGTCCGAAAGCAATTTCACCAGAAAAGCCGGTCTTGCTATCAAGGTGTGTACTCACACCAGCGTTAAAGTTACTCAGATGGTGATTTGAGCTGGGCGAATAGATGCCACCCTTTAACACAACATAATCTAACGGCTGTGATGCGGTTGCGAAGGAAACCATACTCAATGTGCCAATCGCGGCCACGCACAAAGGCAAAATTCTTTTCATAATCATACTGTTCTCCTGCTATAATATTGCGTTTTCGATATTTTCTGCTCGCTTAGCTCTTTTTCCGGCCTAAAACAAGCATGCCAATCCCACCGATTAACGCCACAACCCCAACAATGGGCGGTAAGGGGAGGGTTTTCTTCGTCTCGGCCGTCATTTGCATCGACCCAAGGTCAATGACTTTCTCGCGACTCGTATAATTGATCCCTTCGTACGCAAAGGTGATAACGGCGATTGCAATCAGGGCGAACCCGACCAATGTTGATGTCTGCATAGTGTAACCTCCTGTAGCTCTTGTTATTGGGTGAATAGAATCAATAGAAACCAACATTAAAAAGCACTACGCCCTTGAATAATCCGTACCAGTACGACAACAATGGCAACAATCAGTAGAACATGAATAAGACCACCCATCGTATTAGAGGTTACAATGCCGAGTACCCATAAGACGACCATGATGATACAAACAGTCCATAACATATTTCCTCCAGGTTACTTGACGAGCAAATCGTTTTTAACTGAGGTTACGCCTGGGATTGCTCTGGCGACACTGCCAGCTTTCGTAACACTGAGTGCCGAGTCGACAAAACCACTTAGTTGCACAACACCCTTGAATGTTTCGACGTTAATCTGGTGCATTTTTAATGTTTCATCCTGGAATATTGCGGTTTTAACTTTGGTGGTTATCACGGTATCGTCAACATATTGACCAGTGCTTTCGCGTTCGCTTGTGGCAGCACAGCCGGAAAAAGTCATAGCAAAGACAACAAAGATTACGAGGAGGAAAGTCTGGGATAATTTTCTCATGATGGCACCTATCTATTAGTTTTCATGGACGTTGATGGAGCGTTATTTGCCGCTACCATAGAGTTCAAGGTTAATTTCTTCGAGCGCTACTACGATCGGTTGAATCGAATTGCGTAACGCATCTAAATCCTGAATCGCTTGTTGTGCTACGGGGCGTATTGCCTGTACACCACCAACGGTCAGATCAGTAGAAAGGTAGAGTTGGATCTCATTCAGGTTTGTCTTGGAATTAAGGTATGCTCCCTTGATTCCAGCACCGGCTTCAGGTACGCGAGCATAAATTGCGGCAAGCTTTGCCCGACGCTCGGCGCTGAGTTGACGGATTTGTGGGTTCGTATACACATCACCCTGTTTTTCCCATTCAGCAAAATAGGCCATACTTGAGGCTTTCATCTCATCAACACGTTTGATAACTCGCTCTCCTTGAGTATTCAAATCGTTGAGGTTAGCGGTGTAGGCTTCGAAATGCTTTTTCAAATCAGGTTGGCCAGCATGAAACAATGACTCGAGCGATCCTGACGTGCTATCGATATGCGTCGTCATTTTTTTAATTTCCAAATCTACCTCATGGATTGAGTTGGAAGTATTGACGGAACGATCCATCCCTGTTGTCGCGCAGCCGCTGAGAAGCAGCATGACACTTACAAAAATCAATGCGATAAAAGCTCGTGAACATTTGATGGCGTTCATAGGTATCCCTTTTCTTGGTTAAAGTTGTTAGTAGTTTTGCGGTAGAGGTCACACAGAGAAAGCAAAAGAGAACATTGCCTTGAGAAATAGAGGAGGGCAGGTCGGATGACCGACCCTCCTCTTTTCTGGAAAGATAATCTAAATTTACGGAGCTTTGGTTACGGCATTCGACTGGAGTGTTACCTGTTCGGTTACGGAAAACAGTCGGCCAGTAATGGCTGCATTGGTCAGGATATTTACTTCTGGCCATGAAAACACATTTCCCTGGAAAATCGTATTGGCCTCAACAACCGTTTTTCCGGCAACCTGCCAATAAACGTTTTTGGCTTGCGCACCATTAATCAAGGTGACGGCGCCGCTTGGTGCCCCCGCCGTGAGTGTACCTCCGAGTGCAAATACCCATACGGAATCGGGATCATTTTGTGCATCAAGCACGAGTGCCCCGGTCGAGATGGTCACATTCGCTGCTGTTTTGTAGACCCCACGGGTGAGCGTCAGTGTGCCAAGTTCACTTGGACTGACTTGCGTCGCTGCCGTCGGATTCGGATCAGCCGCCAAGAAGGTGTACGCAATGCCAAGGTCGGTTCTTACCTGGTTAATAAAGGCAATGGTACTGGCATGCGGTGCTGGTATGACATACGCTGGCGGTATATCATCATGTGCATACGTGTACCCATTGGTGAGTTCCGTAAAGAACCCATCACTTGCAGGCTCATTAAATCCTTCATAGTATGTGCGTGCCTGATCCATGATCCCAAGATCGCCGTCGGCGATGGCGGAGCCAACCGTCGTCGTAATCTTTTGGCTGGCAAGGATAACAAAGCGGGCGGTTTCTCCAAGTGCAGGAGGAGTCGGATTGTTCGCAAGAATGGCGGTTACGTTCAGCAATGTATTGCCAGACGTGGTGCCTACTGTTGCAGTGATCGTTGATGTGCCGACACTAGCACCAGTCGCTAAACCGCTGGTTACGCTGCCATTAGCATTCATCGTAGCCACAGCAATGTCGCCTGATGTCCATATTGCCGTGGCGGTAATGTCATCAGTGTCACCCGATGAATAGGTACCGATAGCCACGAACTGTCTGGTCTGGCCATTCACGACATTTGGATTCACTGGCGTGACCGCTATTGAACTTAAGGTCGCAGCGGTGACGGTCAGCGTAGTATTGCCAGAAACACTGCCAAGGGTGGCGGTGATCAGCGATGTACCAGCTGATGCTCCAGTAGCAAGGCCACTCGTTGCTTCAAAGTTAGCGTTCAGTGTCGCTACAGCAATTGAGCCAGACGACCACGTTACACTGGTGGTAATATCTGCAACACTGCCATCAGAGTAAGTGCCGGTAGCGGCGAACTGTCTGGTAAATCCATTTGCAATACTTGGACCGATCGGCGTAACGGCGATAGAGCTGAGGGTCTCTGCGGTTACGTTAAGTGTTGTGCTATTGCTAACAACTGTCCAGAGTGTCGCTGTGATACTTGAGGTACCAACGGATATGCCGGTTGCTAATCCACTATTGGCATTCCCATTCGGGTTCATTGTGGCTACACCAATGTTTCCTGAACTCCACGTTACCAAAGAGGTGATATTCTCCGAGGTGCCGTCTGAGTAGGTGCCGGTAGCAACGAACTGTCTGGTAAATCCATTTGCAATACTTGGATCGATCGGCGTAACGGCTATCGAACTCAGGGTCGCAGCAGTTACGGTCAGCGTAGTATTACCGGAAACACTGCCAAGGGTGGCGGTGATCAGGGACGTACCAGCCGAAATACCCGTTGCTAAACCGCTTGTTGCTTCAAAGTTGGCGTTCATGGTTGCTACGGCAATGGTGCCAGAGGACCATGTGACCAACGAAGTGATATTCTCTGAAGTACCATTCGAGTAGGTACCAGTCGCTACAAACTGTCGCGTCAAACCGTTCACAACGCTTGGATTCACCGGCGTTACGGCTATCGAACTCAGGGTCGCAGCAGTTACGGTCAGCGTAGTATTACCGGAAACACTGCCAAGGGTAGCGGTGATCAGGGACGTACCAGCCGAAATACCCGTTGCTAAACCACTAGCAGCTTCAAAGTTAGCGTTCATGGTTGCTACGGCAATGGTGCCAGAGGACCATGTGACCAACGAAGTGATATTCTCTGAAGTACCATTCGAGTAGGTACCAGTCGCTACAAACTGTCGCGTCAAACCGTTCACAACGCTTGGATTCACCGGCGTTACGGCTATCGAACTCAGGGTCGCAGCAGTTACGGTCAGCGTAGTATTACCGGAAACACTGCCAAGGGTAGCGGTGATCAGGGACGTACCAGCCGAAATACCCGTTGCTAAACCACTAGCAGCTTCAAAGTTAGCGTTCATGGTTGCTACGGCAATGGTGCCAGACGACCACGTGACCAACGAAGTGATATTCTCTGAGGTACCATTGGAATAGGTACCAGTCGCTACAAACTGTCGCGTCAAACCATTCACAACGCTTGGATTCACCGGCGTCACGACGATGGAACTCAGGGTCGCAGCAGTGACGGTCAGCGTGGTGTTACCAGAAACACTGCCAAGGGTGGCGGTGATCAGCGATGTACCAGCCGATACTCCGGTAGCAAGACCACTAGCAGCTTCAAAGTTGGCGTTCATGGTTGCTACGGCAATGGTGCCAGACGACCATGTCACCAATGGTTTTGATAATCTAAAATTGACCAGTTTAGAGGCCTTGTGATTACTGAAAATTGACCATCCTAATTATCCCTTCGCTACTATGGTGCTTACCATAGCAATCGAAGGAGAGAGGATGCTTAGGATGGATCAATATGAACATATTCGCACGGCTCATCGGGTCTATGAGCAAAGCATAAGTGAGATATCTCGGATTACCGGCCATTCGCGCAACACTATACGTAAGGCGCTCAGTGAGCCGTATTCTGGTTATTCACTGCGCCATTATCAGCCGTTTCCTGTTTTGGGGCCATTCCAGAAGATCATTGACACTTGGCTTGCCGATGATCGTGATCGTCCTCGCAAACAGCGCCACACCGCCAGACGCATTTATGATCGACTGGTTTTTGAACACAACTTTTCCGGCAGCGAATCCAATGTCCGCAAATACGTGCGTGAAGCGAAAGAACGACTGGGCATCAGCACCATAAAAGCCTTTTTGCCTTTGGAGCCTGATCTTGGTCAAGAAGCTGAGGTAGACTGGGGAACAGCGGTGGTCGTTATTCAAGGCCAGACACTGAAGGTCAAGATTTTCTGCATGCGCTCCAAGGGGTCTGGCAAACCGTTTTTACGTTTGTACCCCTGTGAAAGACAACAGGCCTTTTTCGATGCACTCATGCGTGGGTTCTTTTTTACGGCGGTGTCTTCCCACGACTGATCTTTGATAATCTGACCACCGCTGTGCGCAAGGTTTTGCAGGGCAAAGCCCGTTTGGAGCAAGAGTCCTTCACCCATTTTCGAGCCTACCATAACTTCGAGGCTCGATTCTGTAATCCCGGTGCCGGTCACGAAAAGGGTGGCGTTGAGGGGTTGGTCGGCTTCGCCCGCCGCAACTTCCTGGTGCCGATTCCCGAAGCACAGTCCCTCGAAGAGATCAATGAGCGTCTCCTCCAACAGTGTGTTGCCTACGGACGTCATACCATCAGCGGCAGAGATAANNNNGATGTGCCCTTTACCAACATCCAGATTTTGTCGGCCAAAGCCGATAAATATGCCACTGTTATTGTAGACAAGAACCGGTACTCGGTTCCCACGCGCTTTGCCGGGCGTGCTTTGCGGGTGATCTGCCATGTTGATCAGGTGGAGATCTTCTCTCAGGGACAACGTGTCGCTAACCACTGTCGCCTGTTCGCCAATAACCAGTGGCAACTGGATCCAGATCACTACCTAGAGATCCTCCTGCAACGTCCGCTTGCGTTTCACAGTGCCCGCCCTATCCGCGATTGGAAGAAGTGCTGGCCACTGACGATGCATCAACTGTTGGAGCGCTTCTGTCGGACGTACGGAGAAAACCGTGGCATCAAGGAGTTCATTAAGGTGCTGCTGCTGTTTCGCAACCACCCGACAGAGGATGTTCATCAGGCTATCGCGACAGCCGTTGAAGCTGGTATCAGTGCCAGCGGCGGCATTCAGCATCTATTGCACCGCAATCAGCCCGTACCGCAGATCTTTCCCCTTGAGCACTACGCCCGACTGCCAAAGGCTGACATCTCCATTTATGCTTGCCTCGGAGGTGGATTATGAGTCGAGTAGCTGACGCTTTGCTGGTGCAGCACAATCTCAAAGCTCTCAATCTCACCAATATGGCTCGCAACATCGAACAGCAGTTGCGTCAGGCCAGAGACGGCGGAATCGATTATGGCCAATTTCTGTTGGAACTAACGGAGTTGGAATTACGCATCCGCTCCGAAAACAACGAGAAACGACGAATTAAAGAGGCGAAATTCCCTCTGCTCAAGACACTGGAAAATTTCGACTTTGAAGCTGTACCCGAACTCGACAAGCGTCTAATGCGAGATCTGGCCGTGGGAGACTACCTTAATGAATGCCGCAACGTGATCCTGATGGGTAAAAGCGGTGCAGGCAAAACGCACCTAGCAACCGCTCTCGGTATCGAGGCTTGCCGTCAAAGCAAGCGAGTACGCTTCGTTACCGGCTACACTCTTGCTAATGATCTTGTGGAAGCCCGCACCGAGAGAGATTTAAATCGCCTACTCGGTAAATATACCCGGCTTGACCTGCTCATTCTCGATGAACTCGGATACGTGCCGTTCTCAAAAGAAGGAGCGGAATTACTCTTCCAGATCCTCGCTGAACGCCATGAACGCGGTTCGGTGATCATTACCACCAACCTTGGCTTTGCTGATTGGACGCAGATATTTGGTGATCACAATATGACCGCTGCGCTCCTCGATCGGCTAACTCATCGCGCCCATATCATCGAATGCACTTGGGACAGCTATCGCCTCAAGCAGTCTCTGAAAGGAGGAAAAAAGAAAACCCTTTAGCTGTACGATTAATTTACTAACCACCGAGGGTGGTCAAAATTCGGTGATCACAGGTGGTCAATTTTCGGTTGTCATAACGATATTGACTTTTCCCCCTTTTTTAGTTTGACAATATATAGGCAATCTACATAAGACTGTAAACGCATAAATCCAGAGCCACATAGAACCCTCGACCGAATTGCCGCACAACCACAATAGCACACCTTTTTACCCGCTTTACAACGCATAATTTTGCTGCCAGAATTCACAATTCGCAGTCAGCGTGTCCTACTCTAGGGCAAACAAGTCTCCTTCACGCTCAAAATAGTGGCGACGTATTTTTCAAAAATACGTTCGAGAGCTTGGCATGTTATGTTGCAGATAAACAACTTTAAAAGTGCGGCAATAGGCATTGCGGAAAAGAGAAAATCCAATCACAACAACGGCCTTCTATACGCCTCTATCAGCCGTTTAACCGCCATGCCCGGCGTGGTAACTCCGTGGTGTACCGCTTCGCGCAATCCCGGCAACAGGCTGGCGACGTTACGATTTTGCACAAACATATCTTTGACTTCGTCCATCAGCATCGACCACATCCAGTCCACGACCTGGCACGACCGTTTTTCCTGAAACTCGCCACTTTCCATCATCGCGCTGCGATACTTACCAAGCATGTCCCACACGGCGTCGATACCCTGCTTTGCTAGGCCGCTCGCCAGCAGAACCGGCACCTGCCAGTTTGGTGAACGGGGGCTAAGAATATGCAGCGCGTTGACAATCTGCGCCCGCGCCAGTTGTGCTTTCGGCTGATTATCGCCATCGGCTTTATTGATGATGATGCCGTCAGCCAGCTCCATCACCCCTTTTTTGATCCCTTGCAGCTCGTCACCAGCGTTCGGTAGTTGCAGCAGCAGAAAAAAGTCCACCATTTGCGCCACGGTCACTTCCGACTGTCCCACGCCAACGGTTTCCACCAGCACCACATCAAAGCCGTACGCTTCACAGATCAGCATGGCTTCGCGGGTTTTCCGTGCCACGCCTCCAAGGGTTTCCCCAGCGGGCGAAGGGCGGATATAGGCGTTCGTTTCACGGCTCAGCAGTTCCATGCGGGTTTTATCGCCCAAAATGCTGCCGCCGGTAATTTGCGAGGATGGGTCGACTGCAAGCACGGCGACTTTATGGCCACGTTCAATTAAATGGAGTCCAAAGGCTTCGATAAAGGTACTTTTTCCAACGCCGGGAACGCCAGTAATGCCGATGCGCAGCGCATTTCCGGTGAACGGCAGCAGTTTTTCCAGCAGTTGTCCTGCGAGTTGGTTATGTTCTGGGAGTTTACTTTCGACCAGCGTAATGGCTTTCGCCAGAGAGCGCAGTTGCCCTCTGGCGATACCGTCTGCCAAATGTTCTACAATAGGATCCATTCCAGTAAGCCGTTACGACAAGGCGGCTTGTTTTTTCTCGATGGCTTGCAGCAGCTGCACGGCCGATTCGGTGATGACGGTTCCTGGGCCGAAAATGCACGACGCTCCGGCAGCGTACAGGGCATCGTAATCCTGACGTGGAATAACGCCGCCCACGACAATCACCACGTCTTCGGCACCGAGTTTACGCAGCTCTTCTGCCAGTTGCGGCACCAACGTTTTATGACCCGCCGCGAGCGACGATACGCCAACGGCGTGAACATCGTTTTCTACCGCCATTTTCGCCGACTCTTCTGGTGTTTGGAACAGTGGTCCAAGGTCAACGTCAAAGCCCATATCAGCGAGCGCGGTGGCCACAACTTTGGCGCCACGGTCATGTCCATCCTGACCCATTTTCGCCATTAAAATCCGTGGGCGACGGCCAGTGCGGGTCGCAAAATCAGCCACGGTTTTTTTGATTTCAGCAAATTTTACATCCCCTTCGTACACGCCGCCATATACCCCCGAAATGACTTTAATTTCCGCGCTGTGGCGGCCATACACTTTTTCAAGTGCGTCAGAAATTTCACCAACGGTCGCCCGAACACGCGTAGCATCAACAGCCAGCGCCAAGAGGTTATTACTGCCATCTTTGGCGGCCTGCGTCAGCGCGGCCAGTGCCGCATCAACCGCCTGCTGATTGCGTTTTGCTTTAATCGCTTTGAGTCGCTCGATCTGTGACAGGCGCACGGCGGTGTTGTCGATATCAAGCACGTCAATTGGATCTTCGTTTTTCAACTTGTATTTATTGACGCCGACAATGACATCTTCGCCACGGTCAATACGTGCTTGCTTGCGCGCCGCCGACTCTTCGATCTTGAGTTTCGGCATGCCGGTTTCAACCGCTTTTGTCATGCCGCCCATCGCTTCGATCTCTTCGATGAGCTTCCACGCTTCGTCGATGAGCGATTGCGTCAGGTTTTCCATCATGTACGAACCTGCCCAAGGGTCAACCACGCGACAGATATTGGTTTCTTCTTGAATAATAAGCTGCGTGTTGCGCGCAATACGGGCGGAATGCTCGGTTGGCAGCGCAATGGCTTCGTCCAGTGCGTTGGTGTGGAGCGACTGCGTGCCGCCCATGACGGCGGCCATCGCTTCGATTGCCGTCCGCACCACGTTATTATATGGATCTTGTTCGGTGAGCGACCAACCAGAAGTTTGGCAGTGGGTGCGCAGCGCCATAGAAGTTGGATTCTTGGGATTGAACGGCTTCATCAGCTTCGCCCACAGGTAGCGCGCGGCGCGGAGTTTGGCCACTTCGGTGTAAAAATTCATGCCGATGGCAAAGAAGAAGGAAAGGCGTGGGGCGAACGCATCGACATCCAGCCCTTTATCGAGCGCGCAGCGGACGTACTCAAGGCCGTCCGCCAGCGTAAAGGCCAACTCCTGTACGGCGTTAGCGCCTGCTTCCTGAATATGGTAGCCGGAAATCGAGATGGAGTTGAATTTGGGCATTTTCTGCGAAGTGTATTCAATGATATCGGCAATGATGCGCATCGACGGAGCGGGTGGGTAAATGTAGGTATTACGCACCATAAATTCTTTCAGGATATCGTTCTGAATCGTTCCTGAAAGCTTCTCCTGCGACACGCCCTGCTCTTCCGCCGCCACAATGTAGCCAGCAAGGACGGGCAACACGGCGCCGTTCATGGTCATGGAAACGGAAACATCGGCCAAAGGAATTTGATCGAACAGGATTTTCATGTCTTCAACCGAGTCAATCGCTACGCCCGCTTTTCCCACATCGCCCACGACGCGTGGATGGTCGGAGTCGTACCCACGGTGTGTGGCAAGGTCAAACGCAACAGAAAGCCCTTGCTGACCAGCGGCGAGGTTTTTGCGATAGAACGCATTTGATTCTTCGGCAGTAGAAAACCCAGCGTACTGACGCACGGTCCAAGGGCGACCAGCGTACATGGTGGCGCGTGGCCCGCGCAAAAATGGAGGCAGACCCGGCATGGTATCGGTCAGCGCCAGATTCGCCATGTCATCTTTGGTCCAGAGCGGCTTGACCGCAATTCCTTCTGCTGTTTGCCAGGTAATTGCGTCCAGTGTATCCGCCTTTAGTTCTTTTTTGGCAAGCGCTTCCCAGTCAGCCTTGGTTTTGGCAGAAAAATCACTCATGCGTCACTCCTTGTATAAATTTTTCAAAATAAAAAACCATATTATTCCTAAAAGATCACCGAAAATACTTCCCGCAGAAGAGTTCTGAAAGTTATTCATTTCGAGTGACTTGCGTCAAAATAAAACAACTACTCACCAAACTCAAGATAAAAAATACCGCTGTATTTGAGCCCCTTTTTCCTGCCATTCGACGGCAATTTTCTGCATCTACACGAAACTGATTACGCTTTTCCATTGACTTCGCACATCAAAGCGTTTAACTATCACACCGTTATCCCAATGCAGCACTGCCTTGCGGGCAACCCAAAGCAGCCACTTACCAACCCTCAAATGCGTTCACTACCGTTGTCCCCTTCTTTTGCTCTTTTTCCCTTATTTCACTCTGGAGTACTTCCTCACTATGGACTTAAATGTTCTAAAAATTACCCCTATCGGGGAACTGATGCAAATGGCTCATGAGGCCAACATTGAAGGCGTCAGCGTTCTGAAGCGCCAAGATCTTATTTTCAATCTTCTGATCAAACATGCCAAAACAGGCGGCCATATTTTCGGCGGCGGTGTCCTTGAAGTTCACCCCGATGGCTTTGGTTTCCTGCGTGCGCCCGATTACAACTATCTGCCCGGCCCCGACGATATTTATGTATCTCCGAGCCAAATCAAGCGCTTTAACATGCAGACTGGCGACACCATCGAAGGGGAAATCCGTCCTCCGAAAGATGGCGAAAAATACTTTGCCCTCCTGCAAATCGAAAGCATCAACTATACGGAGCCAGAAAAGTCAAAAAGCAAAATGCTCTTTGATAACCTTACCCCACTTTTTCCCGATACGCGCCTTATCATGGAAGCGCCAGGGCCGGGTAATGTTTCGATGCGCCTGATTGATATTGTGTGTCCGATTGGTAAAGGTCAGCGCGGCTTGATAGTTGCTCCGCCGAAAGCCGGAAAAACGGTTCTACTGCAAAATATCGCGCAATCGATTGCCCACAACCACCCAGAAGCACACTTGATTGTCCTGCTGATCGACGAACGTCCGGAAGAAGTGACCGATATGAAGCGCTCGGTTATTGGCGAAGTGGTTTCTTCTACTTTCGACGAACCACCGATGCGCCACATTCAGGTCGCGGAAATGGCGGTTGAAAAAGCCAAACGCTTAGTCGAACACCGCAAAGATGTCATTATCTTACTCGATTCGATTACTCGCCTCGCAAGAGCCTATAATACGGTTATTCCACACAGTGGCCGCGTCCTTTCCGGCGGTTTGGACGCTAACGCGCTCCACAAGCCCAAGCGTTTTCTTGGTGCCGCACGGAAAATAGAAGAGGGTGGCTCGCTCACGATTATGGCAACGGCGCTGGTTGATACCGGATCGAAAATGGACGAAGTTATCTACGAAGAATTCAAAGGCACCGGCAATATGGAACTCCACCTGAACCGCAACTTTGCCGAACGGCGGATTTTCCCAGCGATCGATATCCTGAAAAGTTCGACACGGCGCGAAGAGCTGCTTTTCAGCGAAGAAGAGCTACGCCGCTCGTGGATTCTGCGTAAATTCCTGCAAAGCATGCAGCCCCAAGAAGCAATTGAATTTATGGTTGACCGCCTTGGCTCCACGAAAGACAATAAGATGTTTTTCGAGACAATGCATAAGTAGCAGAGTTTCCACTTGAAATCACTTTTCGACAGTGGTAGTTTACTTGGCCGTGTGACCAATGAACGTCATTAATTTTTTCTATTATACAAGGAGCAAAGAGCATGAAAGAAGGAATCCATCCGGTGGTGGCACCGATTTCGGTCGAGTGCATGTGCGGAAATGTTATCGAAACTATTTCAACAAAAGTTGAAGGCTTTAAAGTAGAAGTGTGCTCGCAATGTCACCCACTCTACACTGGCCAAGCGAAAAACATGGATAGCGCCGGACGCGTTGAACGCTTCCGCAAGAAATACGCTGCCGCACAATAGTCGTTTTTCCGAGAAAAGGTTTACCCCCGCTTCTATTCACTATAAGCGGGGTTTTTATTTTTTCATGAATACAGAAGAGGTCTCCTCTTCAACCCTCTTGGAGTCGTTATGCGCACCCCATTACAAGTTGCTCTTCTCAAACATACAGATGACCCAGAAGGTTCTGTTTTCGCAGCGGCACGCCTGTGCTATAGCGGTAGCACCATCACCGACTTGGTGTGCGACGATCAGAAAAAAAAGGAGCAGTTTGTAGCAAAAATACGCGATTTAGGGCACCTCAGCGTCTTCGAACATGTGAGTTTTACCTTTGCCGTCGAAGGTATTTCGCGCGCATGCTCACACCAATTAGTGCGCCATAGACTCGCTAGCTACTCACAGCAGTCACAACGATATGTAAAACAGAACCAATTTGGCTACATAGAACCACCAACCATCTCGGCAACACTGGGAAATGAATGGTTCAGCTCACGAATGGCATTGATTCAAGAGTGGTATGACGAAGCACTGGCCGCGGGCATTCCCGCGGAAGATGCGCGTTTTGTTTTACCAAATGCTTGCGAGACGAAAATTATTATCACGATGAATGCGCGAGAATTGCTCCACTTTTTCTCACTGCGTTGCTGCAACCGCGCCCAGTGGGAAATTAAACTTATGGCCGACGAAATGCTACGCCACTGCTTGGCTGTAGCGCCCTCTATTTTCTGCGAATCAGGACCTGGTTGCGTTCGCGGCATATGCCCAGAAGGCACCATGTACTGTGGCAAGATAAAAGACGTCCGTGAGTTTTATGCGGACATGAAAAACACCCAAGGATAGGTCAATGAGATGAGCATTCGCTATCAGTTAACTATTGAAGGTATGAGTTGTTCAAATTGTGAAAAGCACGTCCGCGAAATTCTACTGAACTTTGACGGCGTGAGCGCCGTACGCGTCAGTGCCCCAAGCGGCAAGGCATCCTTCGAATCAGACGAAGAAATAGCCCAAGAAGAACTGGAAGAAGTTCTTGACGATGAAGGATACATCCTGACCGAAGTCGTCGCCCGCTAACGCTCACCAGCGCATATTAATCTGGCAGCATTCCCTGCCGGATTTCGAGGGCACGACGCAAAGCGGCCATACACCCTTCAATGTCGTGCCCTGCATTTATTTCACGAAGCCCAGCATGAATATTTTCACAAAACACGTCCAGCGACTGTGGCGCAACCTTTCTTGGCTCAACTGCCCACTGCACCAAAGCGGCTTGCGTATCAATAGTCCCTGCCGTCACTTCATAGACACGCAAGTATCCCTGCAATACCAGCAAGAGCGTTGACAGCGGCAACAGATACTCACCAGCACGGCGCAGACGCAAGAAGCTAAACTCAACCACCTCGTGCAAGCGATTATCTCGGCCACTCATATGATTACGTGTACACATAATCCCACGGATTTCATCGCGACCCATTCTCCGCTCCATCATCCTGCCGTTTTCATCGACATGAAAGTCGCCACCGAGCAGAAACAGAATTTTCAGATCATCGAGTGACGGCACAAGCGATGCAGTTGCCCTCTTTTCGATATTGACATGCAGACTAAACGGCATGATGTCGCCACTAAATTCAACCAATGACTCAATCGCCGTTGCCAGTAATCCCGTATCGGTCGTAAAAGGGAGCGTTCGTTTCCGCGCATAATCAAGTCGCACGAGACTATACTCGAAAAATCCGCCTACTCGCAGAAATGGAAGTGCCACATATTTACGCCAACGCACATGATGATCCAAATACCCGCCCAAGCGCCAGCACACATGATCGAGATGAAAATCATAATATAAACGCATATTGTGGAATTTCTCGTCTGAGCGACATGATTTCCAACACGTCAACCCTTGCCAGCGAGCACCAGCGGGAGCCAGATGTCCAAGATTACTAAATTCCATTTCTGCACCAAGCGGCGTCTCCCCATGAATCATCTGCGACCGCAAGGAATCAAGAGCATTGCCCACCTCAACCGTATCAAAAAGTGTCCGAGCGAGCAAAAAACCCATCAATGCCATAATGAAAAAACTTCCCGTCTTTTCACGATGCAATTGCTCTGCAGCAATTTTCAAATGAAAATCAAGCACTTCACGCTGCCGATTTAAAAATAGTAACGCCACAACAATGGCAGCACTATCGCGAATACAGCCCGGTGAAGGTGGCGGAAGCTGGAGGCCAAAGTAACGTTTAATCCGCATGATGGTAGAGCCAAGAGTGTAGTGCCGCACGACAAGGCGAAGGTAATGCAACACAACCGATCGATCCCGGCGCCAGACCGATGCCGATAATCGCAGGCGTCGATCCGTTTTTGCCAACCCATCCCGCAGTGATTTCGGCTTAAAGCGACGACGCAACGCTACACCAAGAAACTCTTGATACAGCAATCCGCGCTCCTGATCACTTAACGTATCAAACATATTTTGGTATTTGCTATTTTGAAATTCTTGAGGAAAGAATACATCCATAAAGCTCTCCAATGTCGGACAATTTTTCGTTGTCACTGAACAATATGGGACTTATATAGGACATAAGCAGATAAATCAAACGTTGTCTTATTACTTTTCTTTTCTATCAGAAGAGATCATTACCATGCCGCCCCCAGGAAACACTCGATTCCTGAAGTCGCTGCCATGTTGAAATATCCAAAGGAGCAAAACCGACCAGTGCATTCATGAGCGCAACCGCTGAAAACCGGGAAATATCACTCACTCGAATTTCAGTCGCCACAACACCACCAGATTCAAGCAGCCGCTGACGCGTCGTGCCGCACAAAAGTGGCATTTCTGGGGTTAGCCAGCGCGTACCATCCCAAAACGCGACATTCGCAATGGTCGTATCGGTCACCAAACCATTGCGAATAATCAACGCCTCATCTCCTCCACGCTGAATCGCATGGCGCCGCAACGCATCCAGCTCGCTACGATCACACCACTTACAACAATAAGCAATGCTGCTCCCCTCCACAGGAACAATCGCACACGGCAATGTACGCCGATATGGCTGACAATAAACGCCAAGAATGCCCGTACCATCGTACTCCAGCCGACAACGCTCTTGTGTCGCACTACCACAGACTTTTGAGAGAGCTTCTGCGACCGCGCCCGCCATATCGCGCATGCCGCACCCACACTCCATCAACGTGCGCCCTATACGGCCCACATGATACTCCACGTGCTGCGGCACACCATCAACAACCAAAATCGTTTCAAAGCACGGGGACATATATTTTCCCGATCATCTCTTCATATTCCTGCCTTGGATCACTTTCAATTGTAATGCCGCCACCACTTTTATAGAAGTACGCGTCGCCATCCTGCTCCAGAAAACGTATCATTACTGCAGAATCAAACGTTTCCCCATCATACACGCCAAAAATTCCGGTATAGAATCCCCGCTCGTACGTTTCACACGCCTGGATGATTTCTACCGTTTTGCGCTTCGGAGCACCGCTAATTGAACCCGCTGGCAAAAGCTTTTGCAGCATAGTGCCTATACTTCCGTGCCATGAATCCGTAAGTGTGCCGACAATATCAGAGCTTGTCTGCCACAAATGTCTCCCGCCAGCCACTATTTGATGCCCATAGCGAAAGCGATCTACCCGCACATTTGACGCCACCAGCGAAAGATCGTTCCGCAGTAAATCGACGACCATCACGTGCTCGGCACGCTCCTTCGGATTCCTCAAAAGCGTTCCCAACGCGTCAGGCAAAGAGGCCTCCACCGTCCCCTTCATCGGGCTGGTAGCAATTTGGTTGTGCGCGATACGGATAAAGCGTTCGGGAGAGAAACAGACAAAACGGTTGCGCCACAATAAACGGAAAGGAGCAGCAGCGTGAAAAAAAACCGACTCCAGCGTGCCATGAAGCGTTACCGGCGTACGGCAGGTAAAATTCAGAAGATACGTGTCCCCACGACGCATTGCCTGATGGATACACGCTATGCGATTCGCATATTCATCATATGCAGGGGGATTTGACACCCTAACAGCAACACCTTCCGCGGCAGCCATCTGCGCATGCGACACACCATAGTGCCTGCCATCACAAGCGATAGCAACAGTAGCGGGCAATGATGCAAGCGGGAAAACATGCCCTACCGCACCGGTAAAATCAACCACACAAACAAAAGGCTCACGCGCATCCCCAAAGGCATTCATTTGAGCAAAATGATCACTGACTTTTGTCAAGTGACGCCCTTTTGCGCTGCCAGAAAAAATACCCCGCACCCAATAGAGTGCACAGAATCAGAAGCGAAATAATCGCCTGCTGCAAATACTCATGTAAGAGTGCCTCATTACTGCCCAACCAATAACCTAGCAAAGCCAGAATAACGACCCATATCCCTGCACCAAGCGAGGTAAACAAAGCAAAAAGTAAGAGATTCATCCGCGCGATTCCAGCAGGAAGCGAAATATACTGCCGCACGCCTGGAATCAGTCGACCAATAAACGTACTGATGTGCCCATGACGCTGAAAATACTGCTCGGCACGATCAAGATGCGCTGGTTTTACAAAAAAATAACGGCCGTAACGCTCAAAAAAAGGACGCCCATAACGCATAGCAATCCAATAGTTAAATAATCCACCCAGCAAACTTCCGCCCGTACCACAGAGTATGACTAAACCAAGGTGCATTTCTCCGCGTGCCGCAAGGTAAGCCGCCGGCGGCACCACCACTTCGCTTGGAAAGGGGAAAAATGAGGATTCCAAAAACATCAACGCAACAACACCACCGTACCCAAGGGTGCCGATGGTGCTGAGAAGAAAATCAACCATTGACTGAAGCATATTCCACACCTGCCTTAAAAACGTACATGTGATTGGCAGATGCTACCGTAAAGCCCATTATGGGTAAAGCAGAAAACACCTGCTTACGCCTCGGTTACCACCTCATCCTTCATAATCAACTGTAAAAGTCCATTTAACTTCTCCAGCTGATCACCAGACGTGCGCGAATGTAAATAATTCTGCATTACACGTCGCTGTTCTGGTGCGAGTTTGCGCAGCATCCGCTTTCCTTCACGAGTAATTTTCACGATTATTTCGCGCTTACTTTCCGGCGAAACAACCCGATCTGCCCACTCTTTCTGAACCAACTTCTCGACCAAGCGACTTGCGTTACTTGGAGAAACGTCCATGAGTTGCGCAATTTCCTTCAGGTTCGCCCCATTCCGGCATGAGTTGATGTAATACAAAACCTTAAACTGCGCTGGGCCTACATCGAAAGTACGTAAAAACTCTGAATCAACGTGCTTTAAATCTCGCAACACAACACCCAAATTCCAATATAGGGTAAGGGGAAACTCCGGCCGCATGCAACACCTCCTCGTTATATTTCCGCATTCAGGCAGTAATTCCCTACGAACTGCAGTAAAAAGTCTTCAAATGCTAAAAACAAACTATAAATGATTTAACCTAAGCAAATCAAAACTGATTGTGCAGATAATCACTTATAATTTATTCTAAAAATGAGACTTGCTGCTTTAAAACAGAGTGCTAAAATACATTATAAAAATCAATATTGCATTAAAAAAATTCTCATAACAATAGTTCATTATGGTTCATAAAGCATAACTACGCACGAGATAAACCATTGCTTACACCATTATTAACAATACTTTAATCAACTATAAATGAAAATAAAACATAAGATGATAGTATTAATTTCACTCCTCTACATTTCATCAAACCTACGAAACCGCCACCTTGTTAAACACAAAAACGATTCGCACTATCTGCCTCATTCTTAGGCACTCTTGTGCCTTAAAATATGAAATGTGATTTATCTTTTTGCACAAAAAATAGAGAGAAACCAAGATGTCAACTCAGTAAAACCTATGTAAACCTAAACATAACCTATACCTTTAACACTTGGCAGCACACTTGCTAATCAAGTACTGCGCCGAAAAAATCTCAGGAGTGTGCAACATGAAAAAAATAGAAGCCATCATCAAGCCGTTCAAACTCGACGACGTAAAAGAAAAGCTCGAAGCCATCGGCATCCAAGGGATCACCGTAAGTGAAGTCAAGGGACTTGGCCGCCAAAAAGGACACACCGAACTCTACCGTGGCGCAGAGTATGTCATCGACTTCCTGCCAAAAGTTAAAATCGAACTCATCGTGCCAGACGGAGCCGTAGATGATTGCGTGAACGCTATCGTCGAAACCGCACGCACTGGCCGCATTGGCGACGGGAAGATCTTTGTTCTTCCAGTAGAAAAAGTCGTCCGCATCAGAACTGGCGAAACCGACGAAGACGCCATATAAACTCACAGCCCAAAACTACTATTTAGCATTTCCATTAAATACTACGAGGTGACACATGTTCAAGACGATTGATGAAGCCGCCAGCTATATCCGCAACGAAGGCGTGGCGTCTGTTGATTTCCGCTTTACCGACCTTATGGGAACTTGGCAGCATATCACAATCCCAGCTGCACACGTTGACGAGAACATCCTTGAAGTCGGCCTAGGCTTTGACGGATCATCAATTCGCGGCTGGTGCGAAATCCATAGTTCCGACATGACATTTGTTCCAGACGTCACCTCAGCCTTCGTCGACCCATTCTTCCGTCGCAAAACTGTTGTCTTCTGCTGCGATATTGTCGATCCGATCACCACCGAAAAATACACGCGTGACCCACGCTTTATCGCTGAAAAAGCCGTGAAATTTCTCAGACAAACCGGCATAGGCGACCAAGCTTACTTTGGCCCAGAGCCCGAATTCTTCATATTTGACGATGTTCGTTTCGACTCATCCGAACAGCAGTCTTTCTACTTCCTCGACTCTCAGGAAGGCTCTTGGAATACTGGCGCTGACGAAATGCCGAACCTCCAGTACAAGCCAGGCATTAAAGGCGGCTACTTCCCAGTTCCCCCAGTAGACTCACTCCACGACCTTCGCTGCCAAATGGTTGAGCAAATGCAAGCCATCGGCATCAACGTAGAAGCTCACCACCACGAAGTAGCAACTGCCGGACAGTGCGAAATTGACGTGCGCTTTGACGGCCTCCTGCGCCAAGCTGATATCGTACAAATGTATAAGTACGTTGTACGCAACGTTGCTATTCAAAACAATAAAACCGTTACTTTCATGCCAAAGCCACTGTTTGGAGACAACGGCTCCGGCATGCACTGTCACCAGTCAATCTGGAAAAACGGTCAACCACTCTTCGGCGGCAACGGCTATGCTGGCCTCAGTCAAGAAGCTCTCTGGTACCTCGGCGGCATCATCAAACATGCGAATGCACTGGCTGCCTTCACAAACTGCACCACGAACTCTTACAAGCGCCTTGTTCCAGGATTCGAAGCACCAAACAAGCTGGCGTACAGCTCACGCAACCGCTCCGCTGCTATCCGGATTCCAATTGCGACTTCACCAAAAGCGAAGCGGATAGAAGTGCGCTTCCCTGATCCACTCGCTAACCCATACCTCGCCTTCAGTGCCATGCTGATGGCTGGCCTCGACGGGATTGAGAATAAAATCAGCCCAGGCGAGCCGCTTGACAAAAACATCTACGATCTTGACCCAGTTGAATTGTCAACTATTCCATCTATGCCAGGCAGCCTAAGCGAAGCACTTGACGCTCTCGAAGCCGACCATGACTTCTTACTCAAGGGTGATGTATTCACTCCTGACGTTATCGAAACATGGATTGAATACAAGCGCGAGAACGAAATCAAGCCGCTCTCACTTCGCCCACACCCATACGAATTCAAGATGTACTACGCGTACTAATACGCCCGCCTCTCAATTTCGATGCCCCGCAGCCATAGTGCCGCGGGGCTTTTTTATTAGGCAATAACCTCAACACCAAACCAGATATGTTTTCAAGACCACATACATGCACATTTACTAACCATATCCCAAGCCAAAACCTGCCATTAGCTAATAATAAGGCAATAAATGCATAACCTTTACGCATGAAGCACATCGCCGCCATCACATAACTCGCTAAGTCATTACATAAAAAGACCGCAATACTGGCGCATCTTTTGCATACCCTCCTAAAACGCAGATTCATATACCAAGGAGGATTCTCACATGGGCCACGAGCTACAAGCCTCAGCAGACGTTCTTTTTATGATGTTAGGAGCCGTCATGGTCTTTGCCATGCACGGCGGTTTTGCCTTCCTCGAAGTCGGAACCGTGCGACGCAAAAGCCAAGTCAACGCCCTCATGAAGATTTTATCAGACTGGTCATTCTCAACAATTGCCTATTTTTTCATCGGATTTCCGATTGCGTACGGCATAACCTTCTTTGGTGGCGCCGCCGAACTCATCGGATCAAACCAAGGATTCGACCTCGTCCGCTTCTTCTTCTTACTCACCTTTGCCGCCGCCATCCCTGCCATTATTTCCGGCGGGATTGCCGAACGGGCAAAATTTTGGCCACAAGTCATGGCAGCTGTCGTATTTGTTGCCTTCGTCTACCCGTTCTTTGAGCGGATGATCTGGGGTATCGGCACCGAAGGCGGATTACAAGAATGGCTCACCGCCCTTACTGGCGAAGGACTCCACGATTACGCAGGCTCTATTGTCGTTCACTCGATGGGCGGTTGGCTGGCACTCCCAGCGATTCTCCTTCTCGGCCCACGCAAAGGGAGATACCGCGACGGGAAAAGCCAATTCATTCCCGTCAGCAATATCCCTTTCCTTGCGCTCGGCAGCTGGATGCTGGCGGTCGGCTGGTTTGGCTTTAACGTCATGAGCGCACAATCACTCGTAGGTATCTCTGGGCTGGTTGCCATGAATTCGCTATTCGCTATGGTCGGTGGGGTCATTGCGGCACTCGTCTTTTCGAAAAATGACCCTGGATTCGTCCATAACGGTGCCCTTGCTGGGCTTGTTGCCGTCTGTGCAGGCTCCGACATCATGCACCCACTTGGCGCACTCGCCACCGGAGCTATTGCTGGCGGACTCTTCATTGTCGCCTTCTTGTATGCGAATGAAAAATGGAAAATCGACGACGTGCTCGGCGTCTGGCCGCTGCACGGGGTGTGTGGCACATGGGGCGGCATTGCCGCTGGAATCTTCGGCCAACAAGCACTGGGAGGACTTGGCGGCGTTAGCCTCATCTCGCAAACGATCGGCGCACTCGCGGCGATCATCGTTGCGGTTGTCGCCAGCTATATCGTCTATGCCGTTCTCAAGAAAACAGTAGGAATACGCATGGATGAAGAGGCTGAATACCGCGGTGCCGACGTAGCGATTCACAATATTGGTGCCTATCCAGAAGATGCCGTAAAAGTCGCACGATCATAAAAAACGCAAAAACAAATCAAGCGGAGCACTCACGTGCTCCGCTTTTATATTTCCCCTCAAGTCGTTCCAATATTTCGACTACACCGTCCGCGGCGCACGCGGAAAGGGAATCACATCACGGATATTCTGCATCCCGCTGACATACTGCACAAAACGCTCAAATCCCATCCCGAATCCCGCATGAGGGGCGCCACCAAAACGACGCAACTCCAAATACCAATCCATCCGCACCGGATCAACCCCAATCGCAACCATCCGCTGACGCAAACGCTCTTCGTTATCTTCGCGCTGCGAACCGCCAATAATTTCACCGATACCCGGCACGAGTAAATCCATCGCGCGGACAGTTCTGCCATCACTGTTTTCTTTCATGTAAAAAGCCTTGATGGCCGCTGGGTAGTCGGTCACGAAGACTGGCGCTCGGCAATACTCCTCGCTTAAATAGCGCTCATGCTCTGATTGCAGATCGCAGCCCCAAGCCACAGGAAAAGCAAACGTACGCGGCGCTTTACTCAAAACATCAATCGCTTCGGTGTAAGTAAGATGAGCGAACGTCCCCGCCGCAACCGCTTCCAAACGCGCCACTAACCCTTTTTCGACAAATTGATCGAAAAACGCCAACTCGCTTCCATACTGATCGAGTGCTTTGATAATCAACGTCCGGACAAAGTCTTCCGCCAGCGCCATATCGTCCTGCAAATCAGCAAACGCCATTTCCGGCTCAATCATCCAAAATTCCGATAAATGGCGCGATGTATTGGAATTTTCTGAGCGGAACGTCGGCCCAAAAGTGTAGATCTTTCCGAGCGCCAGCGCCATTGCCTCCCCTTCCAGTTGCCCACTGACCGTCAGCGACACCTGTTGCCCAAAAAAATCATCAGCAAAGTCGGTTTGGGCATGCAACGCCTTCAGCGTCGTCACGGTAAATTGCTCCCCCGCCCCTTCGCAATCGCTCGCCGTAATGATTGGCGTGGTCACATAGTGAAAACCACGCTCGGCAAAATAGGCATGCACCGCTTGCGCCAAAAATGAGCGCAGACGAAACACCGCATTCAAAAGATTTGTGCGCGGTCGCAAATGCGGCATCGTGCGCAGGTATTCCAGTGTGTGCCGCTTTTTTTGCAGCGGATACGTTTCCGCATCCGCAAGGCCCACCACTTCGATCGACTCTGCATGCACTTCAAAAGGCTGCCCTACCGCGGGCGACGCGACCAAAACCCCCGTGACAATAATCGCCGCTCCCGTCGTCACCGCGTGCAGCTCGCCTTCCGGCTGCTCGGCCACAATCTGTAATGTGCCAAATGCCGACCCATCATGCAGCGCGATAAATGAACAACTCTTAGAAGTGCGGCGACTACGGACAAAGCCCCGCACCGTAACCGCTTGATTGACCGCTTCCCCGGAAAGCAACTGACGAACCGAATAGACCGCCACAGCACTCAACCCGCGTGAATTTCGGTGCCAATGCCGGCATCAGTGAAAATTTCCAGCAGTACCGAATGGCGTGCTCGACCATCGATGATGTGCACCTTTGGAACACCGGCATGAATCGCATGGCGACAGGTATCAACCTTCGGCAACATACCGCCGTGGATCACACCAGAAGCAATCAGCGCATCAACCTGCGAAAGCGACAATGACCGGAGCAATTCTCCATCTGCTCCCTTCACCCCTTCAATATCGGTCAATAACACCATCTTTTCCGCTTTGATTGCTCCCGCAATCGCCCCCGCCACATAATCGGCGTTGATATTATACGCCTTACCGTCGGCACCTTCGCCCACCGGCGCAATCACCGGAATAAAATTATCCCGCACGATCGTGTGGATAATGTCAGGACGGACGTATTCCACCTCACCCACCATGCCAATATCAATGATTTCTGGCCGTTGCGTTTCTGGCGATGGCTTGGTGACAAACATCTTTTTGGCACGTATCAGATGACCATCGCGACCGGAAAGACCGACCGCGTGACCGCCATTCTGATTGATGAGCCCAACAATTTCCTTGTTCACCTTGCCGACCAACACCATTTCCACGATGTTCATTGTGTCGTCGTCCGTTACCCGCAGCCCCTGCACAAACTCTGTGCTCTTGCCCATGCGCTTCAGTGTTTCGCCAATCTGTGGCCCACCGCCGTGCACTACCACAGGGTTGATGCCGATATATTTCATCATAATGATATCGAGCGCGAAATTACGCTTCAGGTCTTCGTCGACCATAGCGTTACCGCCGTATTTAATCACGATGGTTTTGCCGTAAAAACGTTTGATGTACGGCAGGGCTTCCATAAGGACGTTGGCTTTGTCGATGAGGTGTTGCATGTGAAGGGGCTCCTTTCGAACCTTATTGATTGCACTGGTTAAACACTAAATTTTTCGTGGTGTGCTCCGTTGGTCAATATGTTCTTTATTTTCGCGTGAAAATAAAGAACCAAACAAAAGCTTACCGAGGGAGGGCAAGAAGGAAAAACCTGAAAATTTCTCGCTTCGCTCGAAATGACAGCATGAAGGCACAATGCCGCATCTCCCTGTCATTTCGACGAGCGCCAGCGAGGAGAAATCTCAGGCTCACTTTTCGTGCATTTCGTGTTTTTCGAGGTTATATCATTCCCAGTTATCACACATTAAACCGGAAATAGATGACATCCCCATCCTGCACGATATATTCTTTCCCTTCGAGGCGCATTTTCCCTGCTTCGGCAGCGGCTTTCATCCCGCCAAATGTGACTACATCGTCGTACTTCGTCACTTCGGCGCGGATAAATCCCCGCTCAATGTCGGAGTGAATCACGCTCGCCGCTTTCGGTGCTGTCGCCCCTTTATATACTGTCCACGCACGTACTTCTTTCTCCCCAGCGGTGAAGTAGGTAATCAGATCAAGGAGTTTATACCCTTCGCGGATCAGGGCGTTCAGGCCACTTTCGGTAACGCCAAGGTCGGCCAGAAATGCGGCGGCTTCGGCTTCGTCAAGCTCAGAAAGTTCCGCTTCAATTTTGCCAGAAAGTACCACTACGCCAGCTCCTTCAGCTTCGGCGCGTGCGCGCACGGCGGCGACATGTGGGTTTGCTGAGTAGTCGGCGATTTCATCTTCCGACACGTTGCAGACGTACAACAGCGGTTTTGTGGTGAGCAACTGGAAAGAATCAGCAATGCGCCGTTCTTCTTCGTTCAAATCTACGCTCCGTCCGGGCAATCCTTTGGCAAGGTGCGGCAGGAGTTTTTCCACAATCGGCAGTTCGGTCATGGCCTCTTTATTATTCCCCTTCAGGAGTTTGCGCAGCCGCTCTTGGCGTTTTTCGAGCGACTGCATATCAGCCAAAATCAGCTCGGTTTCGATAATTTCAATGTCACAAGCTGGATCAACTTTACCGCCCACGTGGACAATGTTTTCATCTTCAAAACAGCGGACAATATGCGCGATGGCATCGGTGCCGCGAATGTGGCCAAGGAACTGGTTCCCAAGTCCTTCGCCCTGCGAAGCTCCTTTGACAAGTCCGGCAATATCAAGAAATTCCATGGTAGTAGGAACCGTGCGCTGCGGCTTCACTATTTCACGCAGCTTGTCTAAGCGGGGATCGGGGACGCTAACAATCCCGACATTTGGGTCGATGGTGCAGAATGGATAGTTGGCGCTTTCGGCACCAGCTTTGGTCAATGCATTAAAAATCGTCGATTTGCCGACATTTGGTAAACCGACGATGCCACAGTTAAATCCCATGAGTATGCTCCGAGCAAGTATTTTTCGCTATATTACATGGGGAAACAGGAAAAAACCAATTGAAAAACCCCCGCAGGAGCGAACTCCTCGGGGGTGTGTTGCGATACGTAAAAACTCTTACAGGATTGGGTTCTCAGCGTAGGCTTTGAGGCGCGCCCAACGACGATCAACTTCTTTCTGGAGTTCAGCAAGGATAACTTCGCCGCCAGCTTTGTACAGGTGACCAGTCGCTTTGCCCATGGTTTTCAGGGCGTCAGTGACAGACATCTTCTTGTCTTTCGGATCGAAGTTCAGCGTCGTGATGCCGTGGTCGATCTCGTACAGTGGGAAGAGGCAGCTATCAAGCATCGCTTGTGTGGTTTCTGGACCACTATCGTCTGGAGTTACCCAGTTGAGTGGGCAGACGGAGAACGCCTTAATGAAGGCCATACCACCTTCGCGTACCACTTGCTGCGCACGACGCGCTTTACGCACGGCATCCAGCGGGTTGGTTTCGGCAATCGTCGCAATGTATGACATGTTGGTGCCACGCATGATTTCGACGATATCTTTGTGGTGGAACTGCTTTCCAGTGATGCTCTTACCAACATGCGACGTCGTAGAGAGCGAGCCTTTGAAACCGCTGTAACACATTTGCGCGCCAGTGTTCGCATAGACTTTATTATCATATTCCATATAGATAAATGGCGTGTCGCGCAGTCCAGCGCCGATCAACTGATCCATCCCAATGTCAGAAGAGCCATCGCCACCAATGCTGATAACGGTGATCTCTTTGTCGGTATAACCGTGAGATTTTAACCACTTGTGGTGCTCAACGATCCCAGTAGCGGTCGATGAGGCGTTGTGGAAGAGTGAGTGGACGTAAGGAACTTTAAATGAAGTGAACGGATAGCCAGTCGAAACAACCATGCCACAACCAGTGTTAAAGCTCAGGATAGTTGGCCCGTCGATCCCTTTCAGGAACATTTCCACGTTCGTGAAAATACCGCAACCGGGGCAGCTTGATACTTTATCAACACGGCTTGGCATATCAGAAGCGAGCTTCTTGAGGACGTTCATATCAACTTTTTCGTATTTGCAGTTCTGGTTGTACTGCTCAAGCGCGGGAAGTTTGATTTTTTCGGCTGGCGCAAACTTTTCGTCGCCATCCCAATGCTGATAGTAATCGAATACAGGGATAGTTTTACCGGCTTTCGCTTCTGCCAATTGCGCCATCAATACTTGCGCATCGCGGAAGATGAAGTTCAGACCGCCAAGACCGAAGACGCGGTTGTAGATTCTTACGTCCGTACGATTCTGTTGAGCAACGGTAGAAACTTCGCTCGCAAGGTAAGAGAGTGGTGCGCCGTACTGGTGAGCACGTTCTGCAACCATTAACTGCTTCAATCCACCGATAGCTTGCGCCACTTCTTTCACTGGGAATGGACGGAGTACGTTGAAAGAAATAAGCGCAGGAGCTGACTGACCCGCTTTTTTCGCAAGGTCGATAGCGTCTTTCGTTGCTTCGGCAGCGCTGTTCAACATCATGAGGGCGCTATCAGTGCCTTCAAGGTTGTAGGTGTCAAGGAAGTTATATTTACGACCAAATGCGGCTTCAAACTCTGCAAACATGCCTGGAAGTGCCGCGTACGCCTCTTCCATCGCAAGGTGGAGCTGGTACTTGTTATTAATAACATCATCGTTCATGTATGGGCCAAATGTTTTTGGCTCATCAAAGTCAAGGCAAGTAGGACGCTTCGGCTTTGGACCGATGTAGTTACGGACATCTTGCTGATCTTTGGCGATCATAATGCGGCGGTTGCCATGTGAAGTATGGAATCCATCATAGGCAACGCAAACCGGCAGGTTCACTTTTTCGGCCAGCTTGAGCGCGATGATGTTCATATCATAGGTTTCCTGAACGTTTTTCGCCATCAGGATGATCCAGCCCATACCAAGCATAGTCGCAAGGTCGGTGTGGTCGTTCTTAATGTTCAACGGGCCAGAAACACAACGGGTAGAAAGGTTGAGCACCATCGGAATACGCGTTCCAGAAATAACTGGAATTTGCTCCATTTTCAGCAAAAGGCCGTTCGCCGAAGTAACATCGACCACGCGCGCACCAGCAATCGCCGCGCCGTAGCAAATGCCGATAGCGGCTAATTCGGACGTACCAACAACAAACGAAAGGTCAGCTTCGCCATTGGCAAGACGACGGTTTACTTCTTCGCCGGCGTCGGAAGAAGGGGTAATCGGATAATAGCCTTCAAATTCAAAGCCAACATGGATGATGGCTTCGGCAACAGCTTGGTTGCCATTTAAGACGGCAGGAACTTGTTCAATTTTCTTTATAGCGCTCATCAGTACCTCCACAGATTAAAACCAGGTTTTTTCTTCAACGAGTGCGGCGTGTTCAACTTCAAGAGCGCTCGAAAGAGCCTTCCCTTTTTTCGTTTCCGGACATACTGCAACGCAGCGCATGCACCCTTTGCAGTATCCATAGTTAAAGCCTTGCATTTTTGCGTCAGCAAAGATGATTGAGCCAGGGTCAGCACACGTGTAGATACATTTGGCGCAGTGAATACACGCCTCTTCGTTGAAGAGCGGAATCATCCCTTGACGGGTAATTCTGTTGTCTTTGGGGTGGAGGGAGAACAGGCGAGATTCCATGTAGCCGCCCTTGTTCTGGTTCTTCCAGCCGATTGGCGTTTCATACGTCCAACGACCTGGAACTAAAGGGAACTTGCCATCAGCAGCAAATTTTTTTACGACCATTGACTTAATGGTTTTTTCGTACGCCGCAATGTTTGAAGCGGTCGCCTTCGGATTCGGCCACGTTTTCTTAATGGCTTTCTCCATCGTTGCGTCGGTAATGCCAACCGCATGCGCGATACCGCAGATCATCGGCATATTGAGACGCGAATCGGTTTCCGTAGCAATTGCCATCGCATCAACACAGATAATAGTTCCGCTATGCAATTGCAAAATATCACGGATTTCGTCTGGAGTTTTTGACGTGTTTACAACAACAGAAGCATTTTCCTGCAGCCCTTGAATCAGGCTAAGGGGACGGATAAGCTGCTCGCGGAAGATACCGAGGATGTGCGGGATTTCTGTCGGGCCGCTTTCGCGGATGACATTTCCGAGTTCACAGATCTTAACGCTCACATCGGTCGGGGTTCCTTTTTTTTCTGAACCGTATTTGGCGTCAAACGCGCCATCTAATCCGAGCTCTTCAACAGCAATCTTGAACAGGATTTTTCCTGCCATGTTGGCGCCGTCGCCACCAATAGCGGACAACTTAATGTTACAGAACCCCAGCTCGTCGGAGTAGGGGAGGGTGAAATTCTGACTCATTCTCAGGCCTCCTTGGATGATCAAAAGTTTGGAAAGTATGACAGAAAGAACGGACGTTTCAAAGCAAAATCTGCAACGGAACATAAAAAATCCAAACAGCTTTTGATTAAACTATCACAAAGAGACGATCTCTTTGCTTTTCCGTTCATGCTCAATTTCGACATTTTCAAAGGCTAATTTCAGCATTTCACCAGAGAGGTTTTCAACTCTAACGCCTGACAAGAGCTGTTGACCAAGGAAATAAATTGGCAGATCAGACCGCGATTGTATAACAGCGTCTTGTACCATTCGCGCCGTAATATTTCCCTCCGGAGTATTACTGGTTGCCACCACCAAACGATCTGCTCGCAGCCGATAAACATGCTCGGCAACATCGGCACCATACAAATCCTCCCAGCGCCGATTTTCCATCGGACTGACCGCGCCGCCAAGAATGTGATAGTGGCCACGATAGCAACCAGCTTCCTCAATAGCGACCACATCAGCATAGCTTTCCACGACGCACAAAACCCGCAAGTCGCGCTGCACAGAATGACACAGTGGGCATCGTTGCTGCTCCATAAGCCCATGACATTCAGGACACGGAGCCAGGCCGGACTCCATTGCCTGCAACTGCAGAAGAAGTTCCTGACGCTGCTGCGAACTCCACAAGGCAATTTCGCGCGCATACCGCAAACCACTGCGCTTCCCCACCCCAGGCAAGGCCACAAGCGACAAGGCAAGTCGCTGCACCAGCAGCGGATACATCACATAAATCCTGGAATTTTCATCCCGCCAGTGATTTTGCTCATTTCATCCTGCACCATCTGCTGCACTTTTTCCTGAGCTTCATTCACCGCCGAAATAACCAAATCCTGCAACATTTCGGGATCTTCCGGATCAATGATTTCGGGAGCGATTTTCAGCGAAATAATACGATTTTTTCCATTCGCGACGACTTTAACCATACCGCCACCAACAGCAACTTCGACCGTCTTACTCTCTGCCTCTTCTTGCATCCGCGCCATTTTTTCCTGCATAGCTTGCGCCTGCTTTAAAATACCCTGCATGTTATTCATGCCACCGAAACCTTTTGCCATAAGTCACTCCCTTACGGTACCTTAAAAAGTACATTCAATTTTAAAACATTCAACATTTATGTTTTATTTTGCACATCAAGCACCTTGAAAGACACTAAAGTGCCGTTCAACGTACGCATAAGCTCTTTGGCCAGCGGGTGTGCCTCAATTTCCTGACGCAATTCCTCATTACGGTCTTCCTCCATGCGCCGCTCATGCGTGGCCAATGTTTCACGATGTTCACTCTGATCCGCCTGAAGTGCAATAGTTACCGCCCCGCCAACTATCTGCCCAAGCACCTGCTCCAAGCGATACATCTTTTCAGTACGAAAAATTGAACGCTGAGCTTCGGCCACCATAAGCGTAAAACTCCCCGCACTCGCCCCCGCAACTAACTTCACGTTACGGAGCATCCCGCCCAGCGGCGGGTCGAACTGCATTACTTCTTCTGCCAGCCGCTGCTGCAAACCAACACTTTCCGGAACAGCCTTAGGAGCCGGTTTAGCTATTACACTCGACTCACAAACTGCTGGTGCTAGAGTTTTTTTTTCCGGCATGGCACCGCGTGAAGCCACTTCCACTGGTGGCACCACCTCGCCTTGCAGCAACGATAACAGGGCGTCAACCGCCACTCCGGGAACAATATGTGCCGCGCGGATCAGCGCAAACTCTAAATCGTATCGCGGAAACGGGGTATTACTAAGCTGAATGAAGCACTCGCGCAGGATCGCGTATACCATGTCCAACACCCGTGGATCAGAATCCGCCAACTGGCGCAACATTGCCAGTGCCGACTCATCGCAATCATGCGGATAAATCCCTTGTATAGCTAAACTCACGTGGCGGCACCCTTCCAGCAACTGACGCGTCAGATTGCGGATATCAATTCCGCTGGCATCCAGCGATTCCAGTAGGGCGAGCAAACCGGAAATATCGCGCTGCCGCAACAGCTCAAAAAACTGCAACACCGTCTGTAACGACGTCGTTCCCAGCAGGCTCGCCACTTCGTCCGCCTTCAGCTCTCCATCAGCATAGCTGACAATCCGATCCAGCAACGACTCAGCATCACGCATGCACCCTTCCGAGTTGCGTACAATGATTTCCAGCGCCTGTGGCTCGAATGGAATATTTTCGGTACGCAAAATTTGCGCCAAGGCCTCAACCATGTCACTCATGCCAATACGGCGAAAATCATGACGCTGGCAACGCGAAAGAATTGTAGGGTTAACTTTGTGGAGATCTGTAGTAGCCAAGATAAAAACCGTATGTGGCGGGGGCTCTTCCAGCGTTTTCAAAAACGCGTTAAAGGCCTCTTTTGTAAGCATGTGAAATTCGTCGATGATATAAACCTTCCAACTACCATGAACAGGCGTAAAATGAACCTCTTCGATCATCGCCTTCATGGCGTCGATACCACGGCTCGACGCCGCGTCCATCTCGACCACATCAAGAAACGCCCCACTATCAATCGCCTCGCAGTGGCGACACACACCGCACGGCTCACCTTCGTGCTGCTCAAGACAGTTCAAGCTTTTTGCAAGAATCCGCGCCGTCGATGTCTTGCCAACACCGCGCGGCCCGTTAAAAACCAAGGCATGCGGCAAGCGATCCTGACGAATGGCATTGAGCAACGTGCGGCAGATATGCTGCTGCCCGACGACATCGGCAAATTTTTTCGGACGATACTTGCGGGCGTAGACAACGTAGGACATCAGCGAAACTCCCTTACTCTTATCTGCTTCGCAGGATACCACCATGCGTATTCGTATGGCAACCGCAACAGCTGAAAGAGAGCATGGGAGTCATATAATTTCGCGCAAACCCAGTTGATCACTCCGCCCAATCGGAGTACAGTGCTGCTCTGGTTCGCAAGTAACACCTTCAGGAGCGTGCATGGACATTATCATTGCCGGTGCTGGGCGCGTCGGGCGCGATCTCGCGCGAGTGCTGAGTCCGCACAACAATGTGGTAGTGATCGACTCGGATGCCTACCGTCTGGAAAAAGCTGGAGAAGATCTTGATATCCTCAGCGTTCATGGCAGCGCAGCCGACCCTGCCAGCTATACTAAACTTCCCTTACGCGAATATGATCTGTTCATAGCCGTCACCAGTACCGACGAAGTCAATATAACCGCTTCCCTTATTGTTTCTTCTTGCCTGAAAGTGCATCGCAAAATGGCACGTATTCATAATCAAATGCTTCTGGAGATCGGCATTGACGCACTTGCGTCCATTGATTTCATCGTTTCACCGGAACATGAGGCCGCCACAACGGTGCTGGAATTGCTGGAAAATTCCTGGGCGCGCGACGTCATCACGTTTTCGTCACAAACCGTGAAAGCCATCGCCCTTGATATCACCAATCAGGCGCTGCACCAGCAGACGATTGCCAATCTGATGCAATCCTTTCGCGGGCGCATTATCGCCTGCGCCATTGAGCGGGAAGGAACTCTACTCATACCGAATGGTCGCACGGAAATCCTCCTCAAAGATCGCCTCTATGTTCTGGGCGCCGACAGCGACCTGAAGGCGTTTGCCGAATCAACGGAACTCCACTTCGGACACACCATTAAACGAGCCGTGGTACTGGGAGCGAACGACATTGGTATTGTGATAGCAAAAGCACTCAGCGAAAGCGGAGCACAAGTCAAATTGCTCGACCGCGATCTCGCCGACTGTGAACATGCTGCCCTCAAACTGGGTGACGACGTGCTGGTGCTCAACGATCGTCACACGACGACCGGCATTTTTTACCAGGAAAGCTTTCACCTCGCCGATGTGCTGATCGCTGCCACACTCAATGATGAATATAACGTTATCATGGGTATGAGTGCGCTGAAAGCTGGCGTGCCACGCGTTATCAGCCTGAGTTCCAATAATGAATACTACGAGCTGGCGCATGCCATGGGGCTTGATATTGCCGCTGGGCCCAAACTGGCGACCGTCACTTCGCTACTGCAAAAGCTTTCTGAAGGAAAAACCATGCTCGCCGAGAGTTACTTCCTCGGGAAACAAGGAGTAGTACTCCGCTGGTCGGTACCACAAAAATCGTCTCTGGCTGGGCAAAAGATATCGCAGATACCGTTTCCAGAAGGCTCCCTAGCAGTCGCGTGCATGCGCAACGAACAGGCAATACTGCTTTCCGGCAATTTTATCGTCGAGCCGGATGATCTGCTGATTATCTTTTGTATCGAAAGTGTTCTCGCGCAGGTTAAAAAGAAGGTACTGCGGTGAATTACCTCAGTATTGCCAAGTCGCTGGCGGTTATTTCACTGCTCGTGGGTTTCCTGATGATTGTTCCCATTCTCACGGGCATCATCTATGGCGAGCCATACCTTCCTTTTACCTTACTGGCACTGGGCGTGATGACTCTCAGCGGCGCAGTGCTGCTGACGCTGCGCCACCACCAGACACAGCTAGGTTCGCGCGAAGGAATGCTCGTCGTCAGCCTCGTTTGGCTGTTGCTCGGTATCATCGGTGGCCTGCCGTTTGCGCTGTATGGCTGCTCGTCGTATGTCGAGGGTATCTTTGAAGCTATCAGCGGTTTTACCACGACTGGGGCAACTATCATCAGCGATATCGAAAGTCTGCCGAACATGATTTTAATATGGCGTAGCGCGACACACTGGTTTGGTGGGATGGGGATTATCGTTTTCAGCATCGCTATTTTGCCGTATATCGGCAATGGCGTCATGCAGCTTTATAAGGCTGAATCTTCGGGGATTGGGGTCGAAAAACTGACACCGCATATTCACGACACTGCGTTAGCGCTTTGGAAAGTCTACTGCCTACTCACCGTCGCTAATATCATCGCGCTGCTGCTGGCGGGTATGAACCTGTTTGATGCCATCAATCACGCCTTTTCTACGCTGGGTACTGGGGGATTCTCCACCAAAAATACTTCGATGGCGTTTTACGCCGATAACCCGCTCATTATCTGGCTTACTACCGGTTTTATGCTCATTGCCGGCATTAGTTTTCTGGCGCACTTCAAGGCACTCAGTCGCGATTTGAGTGGATATCGCACTGCCGAAACGCGGCTCTATTTGCTGATATTCTGTTGTTTCGCGCTGGGAATGTCGCTCGCACAATGGAGCCGCAGCGCGGAACTGCCGTATCTTGAAACCTTAATGCACGCCGCTTTTACGATTGCATCGCTCATGACCACGACGGGATTTGCCAGTATTGACTATGAACAATGGTATGATGCGGCCATTGTGTTTGCCCTTCTGACAATGGTCATCGGCGGCTGTGCGGGGTCGACGTCCGGCGGTATTAAAGTCATCCGCTACGTGGTGCTCTTTCGCACGCTGAGTGTCGAACTAAAAAAAATCATCCACCCACGCGCGGTGTACCCGCTTCAGATCGGCAACAAACGGCTCGCACCAGAAACTATTACGGTAGTGCTCGGTTTTTTCGCGCTCTACTTTCTGACCACCTCAGCTCTTGTGCTCTACCTTGCCGTGCGCGGCTTCGATCTGTGGACGGCGATTACCGCATCACTGGCGATTGTGGGCAGTATTGGCCCCGGATTTGGCGAAGTCGGCCCGTACGATAACTACGCCTTCTTTGCTTGGTATGACAAGCTGGTGCTGTCGCTCGGCATGATCATCGGTCGACTGGAGTGCTACACCTTTTTCGTCCTCTTCTCGCGCGCTTTCTGGTCACGGTTCTAAGCGAGTTTTTTCGCAATACGCGCGACATGCTCACCCTGAAAGCGAGCTCCCGCGAGTTCATTCTGGCTTGGCATCCGCTCTCCACGAGCACCCGCAATAGTCGTCGCGCCGTATGGAGAGCCGCCGGTAATTTCGCTCATCTCCAGTTGCCCGGCAAAAGCATACGGCAAACCGACAATCACCATGCCGTGGTGCAGCAGTGTCGTGTGGAAATTCAGGATAGTCGATTCCTGCCCGCCATGCTGCGACGCCGTGCTCACAAAAACACTGCCGACTTTCCCCACCAACGCCCCCTGCTGCCATAACCCGCCCGTAGCATCAATAAACTGCCGCATTTGTGCGCACATGTTACCAAAGCGGGTCGGTGAACCAAAAATAATGGCGTCCGCCTTGGCAAGATCCTCCACTGCGGCAACCGGAACGTGAGCCATGCTCTGCTGCGCTTCTAACGCTCCCATTTTCGCGAGCACCTCATCAGAAAGCGTTTCGGGAACCCGCTTGATAACCGCTTCGCACCCCACAACCGCCTGAACCCCTTCTGCCACTGCTTTTGCCATCTGGTAGGTGTGACCGTAGAGACTGTACTGAACAATAAGGACTTGCATAGTGTTCTCCTTTACTGATGTGTTTTTCCTCAAATTGCCGTTAAAAGCGATACGCGACACCAACGCCACCACGCATTTGATCGGCTGACCCTTCCAAGCGAACCATCGGACTCTGCGCCGCATCGCCCACCAACCGACTATAACTTATCAGGGAAGAAAGCGTCACGCTAGGTGTAACGCTGTACTGAAGCGTCCACGCAACACCTACATCTTTGATCCCTGCATCGGCCTGAAAAGGGGCATAGCCAGAACGGAGCGACTGCGCCGCAGTGATACCAAAACGACTTGCCATATACTCACGGTTTGCCCACGTCACACTCGGCGTCAAAGCACTGAACACTCGTTCATGGGGACACGGGATGCGGTACGCACTTTTCAACTCCAGCACTGTTCCCCCATTACTGTCGTTGACTTGATGGCGCGCCTCAACACTCAAGGTAAGTGGCGCCAACAGATAACTCGCTGCCACTACCAGCTCCGCGCCACCACGCACATCGCCCAATCCCTGCAACGCCTGATTATCACTTTCTTTGCGCCCAAAACGGTAGCCAAGCGCTATGCTGGCATCCCACTGCCGGGAGTCAGGAGCGACACGCCACCCGATACCACGCCGCGTATGCACAAAAAAATGCTCGCCATAGGTCATGTCTATTAGTGGCAACGCCCGCACGCGATAGTCGTCCGAGCCCTCATAATCCGGCGCGACAAGCGCCATCCCACCGATAGCTGCCTTAAAAACCGATTCTTGCGCCGCAGCACTCGACGCGGCACACACCGCAAGCAAGAAACTCAAACATAATGGCACAGAAACATTTCTCATCATGCACCTCATAAGAATTAGTCGACATGAATGAGTCACCGCTCTTCATAGCTTAACACATCGCGTAACCCTTCACCCAGCAGGTTGAAGCCCATCACGGCAATAAATATAGCGAGTCCGGGAAACAGGCTGAGCCACCACGCAAAATCGATGTTTTCTTTTCCCGCTGCCAGCATATTGCCCCAACTTGGGGTTGGCGGCTGTACACCTATCCCTAAGAAACTCAGTGCCGATTCGGTCAATATTGCTCCAGCAACGCCGAGCGTTGCCGCGACGATAATGCTGGGATAACTGGCAGGGAGGAGATGCCGGAAGATAATCCGCGCCGACGAACAACCGGAAACCCGTGCCGAAAGCACGTAGCCAAGCTCTTTGTTACGCAAAAATTCAGCTCTCACCAGCCGCGCAACCCCCATCCAACTGGTTAAACCAATCACTGCCATAATATTGTAGATGCTTGGTTGCAAAAACGCGATGACGGCAAGGATCAAGAAGAAGGAAGGGAAACAAAGCATGATATCGACAAAACGCATAGATAACGTGTCTATCCAACCACCAGCATAGCCAGAAAAGGCACCCATTAACGTGCCGATAATGAGCGAAATGCCAACAGCCACAATACCAACCAGGAGCGATATCGACGCGCCATGAATCATGCGCGACAGCACATCACGCCCCAAATCATCGGTTCCAAGCCAGTTTTCGGGAGATGGAGGCATGAGCACTTTGGTAAGGTCAACGGCATTCGGATCATACGGCGCCAGCCACGGCGCTCCAAGTGCCACCAGAATAATGGCGACAATAATCAGTGCACCACTCATTCCTAACCAGCTATGGCGAAATGATTCCCAGAAAAATCGTAACATTTACGGCCTCCCCGCAAGGCGAATACGCGGATCGGCAACGGCGTACAAAATATCCGCCAGCAGATTACCCACCAATGTCAACAGTGCTCCAATCACCAAAATGCCCATTACCACAGGATAATCACGTGACATAACCGACTGATAAAAAAGCTGTCCCATGCCAGGAATGGAAAAAATGGTTTCAAAGATTACACTGCCGCCGATCAGCCCCGGTAAAGAGAGCCCCAAAATGGTGATAACGGGAATCAGCGCATTGCGCAGCGCATGAATGCCTACCACGCGATATTCGCTCAACCCTTTGGAGCGGGCGGTCAGAATGTAATCCTGCGAAAGTACACCCAGCATGCTGGAGCGCATGTAGCGACTGATTCCCGCCAGCGACCCCAGAATGGAAACCGCAACTGGCAACACGAGGTGATGCGCAATATCAAGGATTTTGCCGAGTGGCGACAGGGCGTGGTAATGAAAGCTTTTAATGCCGCTGACAGGAAACCACCCAAGTTCAACGCTGAAAAACATGATGCACAAAAGCGCGATCCAAAAGCCAGGAAGTGCGAATAACACAAAAACAAAAACAGTGATCCCTTTATCCCAGAGTGAATCTTTCCGCACGGCAGAAATAATTCCCAGCAACATCGAAACGGCAAAAATCACAATAAGACTGACCACGTTAATCCCAAGCGTTATCGGAAGTCGTTCGACAATAATCGTGGCTACGGGGCGACGGTCAGGCGAAAAGCTTTCACCAAAGTCAAAGGTTGCCATACGCGAAAGCCATTCCCAAAATTGTATATGCAACGGTTGATCAAGGCCGTACATGGCGTACAACCGGGCGGTAGCTTCGCGGCTAACTTCTGGATTCAGATCATTTACCAACGATACAGGGTCACCCGGCGTCAGATGTATCGTAATAAATGAGATGATCGATATCCCCAGCAAGAGGGGAATCATCCCAACAATCCTTTTGACGAGGTACCAGATTACACCTGGCATTGCATCCGCTCTTGATACAGCATGGCAACGATACCATCAGAGAGGCCGATTTTCGGCACAATAATGCGGCGGATTTTTCCCCAACGCAGAATACTCAGCACGATTTGACCAGCGGGAACGATGACGTCAGCGCGATCTTCACGCAAGCCAATTTGTTTCATCCGCTCATCCATCGAAAGTGCGCTGAGCATTTTCACGGTTTCAGCGAGTTTTTCCTGCGATAGGGGGTGTCCCTCTTTCGGGCCGGTAAGTTTGTAGATTTTATTGATATTCCCCCCAGAACCGATGGCCTGAATGGCTTTATCGTCAGCAACGGTCTGACGCAACCACTCGCGCAGTTCTTTCCAGCGCTCGTCTGGAACAAGATTATTGAGCAGTCGGACGGTGCCAATGTCAAACGAACGCGAAACAACGCGCACTCCATCGCGATAATAGGTTAATTCGGTCGAGCCACCACCAACATCGATATACAAGTACGACCCGTTCGGACTGATGGCACTGGAGGAATTGTGGGCAATGATTTCGGCTTCCCGTGCCCCACTAATGATTTCGATATGCACGCCACTCTCAATAGCAACGCGCTTTACAACGTCTTCCCGATTCACGGCATCGCGCAATGCCGAAGTGGCACATGCCAGATACCCTTCTATTTTGGACACTTCCATAATGTTACGGTAAGCGATCATAGTTTTTATCAGGTCATCAACTTTAGTAGGCGAAATGGCGCCCTGCAAAAAGGCGTCGTCTCCTAAACGCAGCGGTATGCGGTATAACGCCCCCTTTTTGATATTCACCCCTTCGCCATTCCGTTCGTATACATTGGCAATCAGTAGGCGCATGGCGTTAGAACCAATATCTATAGCTGCGAGTTTCACTCTGGGTTGTCCTCCGTGGGTAGATTTTTTTCAAAGATGTAGCGATAGATTTCAAATTGAGCACGTCGACAGTTCCTCTGCGCGGTTCCGCGATAGCGGTTTGCTTGCCGACCACTCAAGAGCCGCGCTTTCGTATTATCGTTCCATTGCAGCTCAAACATATCATAGAGTTCCTGACGCAAGGTGGAATCATATATCGGAGTAATCACTTCGACGCGGTTACTCAAGTTCCGTCGCATCCAATCGGCTGACCCCATAAAGGCTTCTGGGTTTCCTCCATTGGCAAAGAAAAAGAGGCGTGAATGTTCGAGGAAGCGGTCGACAATACTAATCGCCTGAATGTTGTCACTTACGCCACGCTTCCCAGGAACTAAGGAGCAAATCCCGCGTATGATCAGCCGAATTTTCACACCCGCCTCACCCGCTTCGTAGAGCCGTTTTACCATTTCACGATCAACAAGACTATTGAGTTTGAGTGAACACCACGCTTCCTTCCCCAAACGGGCATTATCGACCTCCCGTTGCAAGAGTGCTTCAAAACGGGGGCGCATGGTGAATGGAGCCATCAGGATATGCTTGGGCTGCGCTTCGTAGGCGTTATCTTCCAAAAAGCGGAACACTTCGCCAACATCCTCGGTAATGCGCGAATCAGCCGTTAACAAAATATCGTCGCCATAGACTTTCGCTGTTGATTCATTGAAATTTCCGGTGCCTATACCGCTGTAGCACACACTATTTTCACCTTCAGTGCGCGTAATGTGCAGCAGTTTTGAATGCACTTTCAAACCGGGGACGCCATAGATAACCCGTACGTTATTGTCTTTGAATTTACGCGCCCACGATATATTGGCCTTTTCATCAAAGCGGGCTTGTAGTTCGATAACCACTACAACCTCTTTCCCGTTGCGCACAGCGTTGACCAGCGCGTTGGCAACATTAGAATTGCTGGCAAGGCGGTACAGGGTCATTTTAATCGAGGTGACTTTTGGGTCAATAGCGGCTTCACGCAGCAAATCGATCACGTGGTAAAAGGGCTGATAGGGAAAGTGGAGCACGATATCGCGCTCCCGAATAATCCGCATAATGCTCTGACGTGGCGATATAGCTGGGTGCGGAATCGCCGGAAACGGTTCAAAGTAGAGTGATTTATCCCCGACTTTGGGAAACCCCATAAAATCTTTAAAATTGTGGTAACGGCCAGATGGGATCTTCGTCAGCTCGTCACTCCACTCCAGTTTATCATCGAGCGCTTCCAGAAGCTCGAGCGGCATTTCTCGGTCGTACACCATCCGCACGGGCTTGCCGCGCTTGCGCTCTTTGAGACTTTCGCTCAGTGTTTCAATATAGGAAATCATCACTTTATCTTCTAAATCCAGCTCGGCATCGCGCGTGATTTTGAACGTATATGCATCAAAACGGTCATAATCAAAGAGCGCAAATATTTCGCTCAAGCAAAAGCGAATGATGTCATCAAGCAAGATAATACAGTGGCGATCTGATGCCGAAGGGAGTACGAGGAAGCGGGGGATGGTGTCAGCCGGTGGTATTTTCATAACCGCGCGTTGTTCGTCGTCGGGATCATTAGAATTGCGCATCAAAATAGCAAAGTAAATCATCCCATCATTGACGCGCGGTGCCGAAGCGACTTGGTCAAGCATAACCGGCACAAGCGCTGGCCGCACAGTCGAACGAAAGTATTGCACGACGAATTGCTGCTGTGCTTCGTCCAATGTGGTTTCATCAACCAGAAAGATCCCCGATTCGGCAAGCTCTTCTAACACCGCCGCATAGATTTTTTCAAAACGGTCTTGTTGGCGCATAACACGGTTACGGATGGTGGCGAGTATCACTTTGGGATCGGAGCCAATCAGTTCCTGAGCCCGTTCGCCCAGCGCAAGGAGGCGCTTCATGGTGGCCACTCGCACTCGGAAAAATTCGTCAAGATTTGACGAAAAAATCCCTAAAAACTTCAACCTTTCCATCACCGGATTTTCCGGATCGGTGGCTTCCTGCAACACGCGATCATTAAATGAGAGCCAACTTATTTCGCGATTTATATACGGATATTCCATCGGTGGCTGCATGGTTCCCATCCTCATAGTTGAATTTGATGCCGTACCATCGCTCATGATGGACGCAAAAATGGGGAGCAGTATGTGGGATGGCATATTAAAGAGTTTTTATATGAATGCAAAGGAATTGTAAGATTCAAGTCGGCAAAAAGCGGGGAGTCTTCACACCGTCGCCTACATGGCGAGGCTTCCTTCTTCCTGATGCAGATTGATAACAATTGGCGGCACGCGGCGGTTTTGGCGATCACAGAAAAGACGGACGCGCGGAGAAAACATCTCTTCCGTCAATCCCAAGCCAGAATTGATGACCGTGCCAACATACCCTTTATAGCGACCGCTGCTCACACGAATAACGGAACCGACCGGATACAGGTTCACGGAACGGACAAAGCGCTCCAGCAATTGCGGATGAAAACACTCCACCATTTCACTGCTCATAATGGAAAGCGCTTCGGGATAACTCATCGCACTGCGGTACGGCCTTTTACTCGTCAAAGCGTCAAAAACATCACACAGCGCAATGACTTGTGCCATCGGATGGATACTGGAAATAGCACCCTCAGAAATCGATTGCGCTTCCCAGCGACTCGCTTGCCCTTTTAACCCTTCCGGATAACCGCCACCAGAATGGCGTTCGTGATGGTGACGCACAATATCCAGCACTCCAGCTATGGTATTGAGGCTCTCATTCGCTTGTAACATTTCGTACCCACGAACGGGATGTTCCGTCACAACGTCACGCTCACTCGGGGTTAAACTCCCTGTTTTATTGAGAATAACCGGCGGAATATAGACTTTTCCGATATCGTGCAGAATGGCACCAACCCCGAGATGAACCAATCGGTCATTCACAAAACCAAGTTTTTTGCCAAAGAGAATGGCAAACACGGCAACATCAACGCTGTGTTGGAAGTTATACAGGGAGTTATCTTTTAGGGAGTTGAGAGAAATCAACGTGTCTTGCGAAAGAAGATTGATGATTTTATGGATGTAGTCCGTTAATTCAAGTAGATGAGAAGAGTCACCGATCTTACGTACCGTGGCCAATGCCCCTTTTTCGGCGGCTTCAAATACCTTAGCAACAATCATAGCCCCTTCGGCCTGCACTTCCGTTGCTAAATTCACTTGCGCATCCGTGCCACGCTGGTCTGATACCAGCAACATAGAATAGCCGAGATTGTATAACGTCTCGATTTTCATCCGATCAAGTACTGTCCCTTGATCGTACAGAAGTGAATGATTGTGAAATACCCGCTGCGCAAGCACCATTCCCACTTCGAGATCGGCTATTGCCATCATCTGCATATGTGCCACCATAAGTAACAAAAAGGATAATGTGCGCTTCGGACGAAAGGGTGCCGTGAGTCATACGCAAAACATTTACTATACCGCAACCAATCACCTAAACGTACTGAACAATGTGTGGCGTTGTGCTACTTCCGGTCACAACCAAGACGTACCGTTTTTTAGAGGGAGGAGCATAACTTTTCGATAGAGAAGCCGCAAGTAATTTTTCATCATTCTCCTCTAGTCACAACAGTGGGCGCTTTGTCGGGAAGGATGTTATGGAAATTTATGTATTTCGCCGCAATATCGCGGAAAATCGGCGCGGCGACCGCTCCACCATAGTATTTCCCTTCTGGCTCATCAACAAAGACACCGACGACCACTCGCGGAGATTCGTACGGGAAAAAGCCGACAAAACTCGAAAAATACTTCCCGCTATTATACCCTTTAACAGGATCAAGCTTCTGCGAGGTGCCGGTTTTTCCGCACAACGTATAGTGTTTTAAACGAGCACTTTTAGCGGTTCCGCGCTCAACAACCTGTAACAGCATATGCTTTAAGGTCAACGCAACCTGTTCGTCCAAAACCCGTTCACGCGGGATTTCCTCCCCAGTCGTACGGCGTAAAATTGTGGGTGTCACAAGATAGCCACCATTCGCTATCGCACTGTACAAGCGAACCATTTGTAGTGCATTGGCGCTCATTTCATACCCCATAGCCAATGAAGAGCGTGAGAGTTTGCTCCACTGCTTTGGCGGACGGAGCAAGCCGGGCGATTCGCCATGCAGTTCTATCCCTGTTTTCTGCCCAAAGCCGAAATTCGTCATAAATCGGTAGAGATACTCCGGCTCCATGCTGAGTGCAATTTTGGCAGTGATGATGTTACTCGATTCCACAAAAGCATCCACTGTATTGATATGTCCTACCGGATGCGTATCGCGAATTTCACGATTCCCATCGCGCCAGACACCATTCTCCCCGAAAAACATATCCTGCGGAGTGGCTTTTCCTGATTGCAAGGCAGCAGCAAATGTCACGAGCTTATACGTCGAACCAGGTTCAAATACATCCGTAATGAAAATATTTTTCCATTTTTCTTTAGGAAATTTTTGATAATTTTCGGGGTCATAATTTGGCCATCCGTAGGCCGCCAGCACTTCACCCGACCACGGATCCATCGCCACAACCGTAATACTTTTCGGCTTGCTAGACACAAGATAGGTACTCACAGAATCGTGAATAAATGTTTGCAGTTGACTGTCGAGTGAAAGGCGCAATGGCTCTTTCTTCAGCGGATAATTTTGTGTCAACGTTTCAAGCATGATATCACGGCGGCGTGCATCGCGATAAATGCCAATCCTCAACTCATCGCCGATCAACACATCGTCAAAACGTCTTTCGACCCCTTCAAGACCCTGCGCATCAACTCCTGTAAAGCCCAGCACGCGGCTAAAAAGCTCTTTAGATGGATAGCTCCGCTGCTCGCCGCTCAACAATCCGACCCCTTTAATTTCGCCAATCTTCGCCGCTTGCGCGGGGGGGACGTTGCGTGCAATCCAGAAGAAACCACTGCGACCATGAATCCGTTCATAAATCGGGCCGTAATCCTTCAACCCAAGTGCCGTCGCGATATGACTGGACGTTTTGATAATTTCTTCAATTTCCGAACCAACACCATAGACATTGTACGCCTTTGAGCTTAACGCCAGCGGCAGACCATTGCGGTCATGAATATCGGCGCGCTGCTGCTTCACCGTAAAGTCTTTAGTATATTGCGCTTGGCGCTTTTGTGCCCAGTAGTCATGGTGGACTATCTGCTTCATGCTCAAGTGATAAAATATCAGTCCAGCCGAACAAACTAGCACTCCTAGCTGCATATAACGAAGGGTTTTAACGTTGCGGTCGAGCAATGTCAGCAGCTCCTTTGACAGTCCCTTGGTGAAGGAATTCGAGTTTATCGACATCGGGATACACCATGCCAAGTTTTTTTGCCATGGCTTCAACGGCAACCGGCGAACTGAGGTGTTGCAACGTTAAGTTCAGTGTGCCAAGACGATTTTCTTCTTCCAAGACACGCGTCTGCAACATCGCTATTTCGTATCCCATAGTGATAATGCGAGTTTTAACTATCAGACTTAACAGGATAGTGGCGACCAGCAAAAAGGCCGCTCCCCACAGGTAAAACAAGCGCATATCGTTTCTTTACTCCGGCGTATAGACACGTCACTAAAATCCCGAAATTCACTGTAGCATAGCTTGAGGGAGTTTCTCTACTACCCGTAACTTCGCACTTCGCGAACGGCTATTACGGCTTATTTCTTCATCCGTGGCGATGATCGGGCGGCGGGTAATGATGCGGATTGGCGGCTGATGTTGACACATACAGCGTGGCATTTCCGGCGGGCACACGCAGGTAGCGGCTTCACGCCGGAAAAGGTGCTTCACGATGCGGTCTTCCAGCGAATGAAAGGTGATAACCGCCAAACGTCCACCAGGTGCCAACCAATCAATAGCGTCGAGCAATGAACGCTCCAACGCATCCAACTCGCCATTGACAGCAATGCGTAGCGCCTGAAATATCCGAGTGGCAGGGTGAATTTTCTCATTACGATACCAGCGCCCGATCACGCGTTCGATGAGCCCAGCAAGCGCAGCGGTCGTTTCTATCGGCTGCTTTTGCCGCTCTTCAACAATCTTGCGCGCCGCCAAAAGACTGTGCCGCTCTTCGCCATATTCGCGGAAAATACGCGTGAGTTCTGCTTCATCAGCTTCGGCAATAATATCAGCCGCCGAGCAAGGGTGATCGGGATCCATCCGCATATCCAGCGGCCCATCGTGCAAAAAAGAAAAACCCCGTTCGGCAGTATCAATCTGATGCGAAGAGACACCGAGATCATAGATGAATCCATTCACAGAAGCAGGGGTGATAGAGAGCGACTGGAGGAGTTGATTCAGATCGAGAAAATTCCCCCGCACCGCACGAAAATTGAATCCGGCAAGCCGTTCTGAAGCGGCGGCTAATGCGGCAGGATCGCGATCAATCCCAATAACAGCCGCCTGCGGTAGCCGCTCAAGGAGCGCGCGACTATGGCCGCCGCCACCAAAGGTACAATCGACGAAAAGCCCCGACGGCTCACTATCCGTAGGGGCAAGTGCTTCAATAACTTCTTGTTGTAAAACCGTTACATGATGGAACGTCACAGGCTCCCCTGCCAAAATTAGTACGAGATACGCACGGAACCGTCAAATACTCGAATAATACCGGAAACCAGCTTATCAACCCACGCAAAGAAAGGGTTTACTTGCAAATCATCATCGTGAACCATGCGTCGAAAACGGCTATCGGATTTTGCCAAAATATCCGCAATGATCTCTTTAGACTCTTTATCCTGAGAATTTTGCAGGTAAACAATGCCGCGCACCGCTTCCACAGTTCCCTTGGTCACTAACGCTTTGATCGCTTCGCGCTTCACATAAAAGTTATCGCTAAACTCGCAGCGCATGATCAGCGATTCGATGCTCATATGTGCCACGAGCGGATCAACCTTAAACGTCCCTTGCTTGATTTTCTGCACTTTTTGCAGAATCAACTGCTCTGTTGTCGGCTTTGAGCGTGGGCGACCTGCGGTAGACTGCGTGTTCGTCTGATACCGTGGAGTATGCCCATGTGCGGAGGCACTCGCGCTTGAGGTCTTCTTCGCGCTTGCTGCATCCGCACAAACAGTATCTGGATGCAACTGTTTGTACTTCATCAGTTCGCCATGAACTCGGTTGATTTGCTGAAAATATCGGACACTCGCAGGCGTATTGCCCAGAACGTCTGGATGATATTTTTTTACGCACTGCCTGAAAGCGGCCTTAATGTCTGGCAAGGTGTTGGTGTGATCCACCCCGAGCAGTCTCTTGGCTTCGCGAGCATACGTAAACATGTTACCCCTTTTCTCTAAACCCCTCGATCAGCGACTCGATATCTTGCGTATCAGTTGCGTTGGCATCATCGCGTCCCATCGTGCGGGCAACCCGCGCGCGGGATTTTTGTGACTCGGTACCGAACCAGGTGTTGAGATAGTTATTGAGTGCGCGTATCACGGCAATGACTTTTTCAATCTTCTGCCGCGATATATCCTGGAACTGTAGCAAATCCATTGCCACAAAAATTTCATCCTGACATTCGTACGCAATATCTTTGATTTTCTGGATACTGGCAAAGCTTCCCGTAATCTCTAAAAGGAGTTTTACGACAGGGTTTTCCGGATACTTCGCACTCAACCGGTTTACGACTTGTTCATGCGCCTGGAGTTGAGCAAAAAAGGAGTCCATCTCCTCGATCATCTCATTTAGCTTGGCGATACCGCCGTCCAGCTTATCCATTACCTCATTGGTTTTTTGCTCGGTTTCGCTGGTAATCTCATCCAGACGGTCAATAATCCGATGGTCGGCGGACGGCAAACGAACGCCCCCTAATAGCTCACCTTCGACCTCTTCATTACGCGAGCGAGATGGGGCTGCAGACGACACCCCAGCAGATTCCTGAGCAAGAATTTCCGCCATGTCGCCTGAAAGATTTTCCGCTGGAACGCTGTTTTCTTCCGGAAAATCTTTTGATTCGCTGGCGGCATCACGCGCTGCCACCGCAGCATCTATGTCAAATTCCTCGTCATCAGCCTCTTCAGCGGCGACCGCGACCGCAACTGCTGGAGCACCAGCTTCTGCCATAAGCGCATCAATATCAATATCGTCATTGGAAAGCGGCGCGGCAGGGGAAGCTTTTGGAGTTGGAGCGGGAGCCGCAGGTGAGGGGGCAGCGTCGAAACCGGCGAGGAGAGCATCAATATCATCTTGGTTTTGCATACTGGCCATCAAATACTCCTGTCTATGGTGCAGCGTCACCGCCTGTTTTTCAGGAATATACTATAATGGCGAATCAAGTGTTGGTCAAGAAATGGACTCGAAGAAATACCACGAAAAAGAGATTTACCTTTCGCGCCACCAACAACTGACAAACACGCTACTTTCTCGTTGACAAGCCCTACGCATTGCCGTATAAGTCCGCTTCGCACCCGCAAGGGGCTGTGGCGGAATTGGTAGACGCGCTGTCTTCAGGCGGCAGTGACCACAAGTCATAAGAGTTCGAGTCTCTTCAGCCCCACCACGGAACATCATCAAGCCGGAGAATACTTCTCCGGCTTTTTCTTTTTTTCAACACGACACATCCCAACTATCCTCACGCCCATGAGTGGCAGAAATTAACCCATCAGCTACACAAAATTCAGCACAAATCACATTATGCGTTTTAAAATGGCATCAATAAGCCATCATTCGCTGACAAGGCAATTCCCGAAAAAATCAATATATCCTTTTCAACAAAAACAACTTACCTGAAATAAAACAGAAATATAAAACCAGCACATTGTATACAGTTAGCAGTTGACAATTCTTCGTCATTCCGATAATTTCTGCCAGTAATCAAAAGTAGTTTGATTCAAAATGGTAACAACAGCCTGATCATCCCTCCTTGCGCAGGTGTCAGGCTCTTTTTGTGCCAAACTGAGTTTTCAAGTCGTTAATTTTATTAAGAAGGAAGGGTGCAATGTCCAAAACGATGATCAAACCTTCATTAAAGAATCCTTTTGATTCTGCTGAAGTGGTGGAATTCACCATTCCGGGGGAAGTATCCCGGAAGGCCGGCCCTTATGAAGAGGCAATGAAAGAAGGGCACGAACTCATTCAACGCCCTATCAAATCTGTCGCCATTGAACAGATCGAGAAACAACATTTTAAAAAGCGTATGACAGTGTGGGAGCGGATTAAAGTTCTCACGGATCAAGAACCGAATATCCTCTACCAGAACTGGGGCAAAAACCTTGACGGCGCCTCGCTCGTTACCGGGATTTTAAATATCGCTGGCCGCGATGTCGCTGTGTATGGTCATGACTTTACCGTACGCGCCGGTTCAATGGACGCGACAAACGGCAATAAGCTCGCGCGCCTTTTTTACATGGCTGGCGAAAAAGGGATTCCGGTTATCGGCATGAACGACAGCGCCGGAGCCTTTGTTCCTGCTGGCGTAGGCGGTCTTGACGGATACGCTGAAGCCTTTACCGCTCTGCGTAAAATCAGCGGTGTTGTTCCCAGTATCATGTGTATGTTCGGCTTTAACGCTGGCGGCGGCAGTTATTTACCACGTCAGGGAAGCTTTGTTATTCAGCCGAATGACACCTTTTTCGGCTTGACTGGCCCTGGAGTTGTGAAGTCAGTTCTCGGTGAAGACATTACACCGGAAGAACTCGGCGGCCCAATGGTGCACGGGCAATCTGGGGTAGCCGACATTACCGTTGCGGACGAAGTTGCTGCCCTGCGCCGCGCCGTACGCCTCCTGAGCTACATCCCCGATAACAATAGCGTAATGGCTCCATTCCAGCCAACCAGCGACCCGCTTGACCGGAAAACATGGGAAATCAACACCCTTCTCAAAAAAGCCTTTAACTCGCCGACCGGCTTTAATACGCCTTTCGACGTCTCTATCGTCATCCAGCAAATCTGCGATTTTGGCGATTATATCGAACTGCAACCAGATCGCGCCCGTTGCGTTATTACCGCTTTTGGTCGCCTTGGAGGCAACGTAGTTGGCTTCTGCTGTAACAACAGCGCCGTCGCATCAGGGCAGATTGACGTTGATGCAGCTCTCAAAATTGCTCGCTTTATCCGCTTCTGTAACCTCTACAATATTCCGGTCATCTTCATGGAAGACACCACTGGCTTCCTCCCCGGACGCGAACAGGAATCACGCGGTATCGTTCAGGCGGGACGCTCCATGCTCGACTCTATTGTCGACCTCAGAACACCACGCATCCTGCTTATTCTGCGCAATGCCTTCGGTGGTGCGTACGCGTCATACAATAACTATCCTACCGGAGCCGATCTCGTATTGGCGCTCCCAACCACGCGCCTTTCGGTTATGGGGCCAGCAGGAAAAGAATTTGTGTACAAAGATGAAGTTCGCAAGATCCGCAATGCCGTCGCTGGTCGCGTCAAAACGGGCACACAAGAACGCATTGCCGCAGGGATGGAAAGTGCCGCCGCAAAACGTGATGCAGAAAAAGAAGCCGCCGACTGGATGAAAGCTGAAGAGGCTCTCCTCAACCAGCGCTACGAAAAAGAGCTTATGAACCCCAAAGAAGGTTTGGCACTCGGGTCGATTTCTTCGATCGTTATGCCAACTGACCTCCGGAAGGTACTCGGCGAAAACCTCAACTTCTTCCTCAGACACTACAAGCCATCGCCTATGAGCGGCGTTCAGCGCGAATTCCACTGATATTCTGCCACTGTGCAGCCTGAGAAAAAGACTCGAAAAACCAGACCAGGAGTAAAACACTCATGACACATACTGTTGACTACTATAAACACAACCCGCTGATTCATCGCAACCGCCGCCTTAGCGAGTCATCGTCAGAATGGGTACGCTCTTTTGCTTGCGAAGACCTGCGCCCTCTCATCGTCTGTCGTGGCCCAATTCGTAAAGAAGCGATGGATGTTTTTGAAGAAATGGGAATCACCCACTATGGAATTTTGCTTTCCGAAAAAGATTCGATTGTGTACCCCAACGCTCTGGCGCCCGAGCTGCGCCAACTGAAAGATTCCACCCGCGTCCATCGCGTACCCGACTACACTGGTGCCAGCAAAGAAGAGCGTGTCGAACGGATTGAACAAATCATCCAAATCGCTAAAGACAACAACTATGACTCAGTTTTCGCTGGCTACGGCTTCATGGCGGAAGACGAAGAATTTGTTGCCTGTATCGAAAGAGCTGGTCTGAAATTCCTCGGCCCGAACTCTGGGACACAGGCTCGTGCCGGCAAAAAAGACGAAGCAAAGCGGACGGCCTTGCAAGTCAACGTCAGCGTTACCCCAGGGATTGACAACGTCACCGCGCGCACCTTGGTCAAAAAATATCCAACGCGCGAAAAGCTCATTGGCATGGCGAACGTGGAAGGCTTCAACCTCCCCAAAGCTATTGTAGACGACACGCAAGCTCCGCTGGAAACTCTGGCCGATGCTATCTTGTTTGCTTCGTATGCCAAAGGGGTCGACCTTTTTTCTGTCGAAGAACTCTGCGCCCAAGTTGAGTATGAAGTTGCCGAAATGTTCCGCAAATACCCACGCAGTCGCGTCCGCCTCAAAGCCATCGGCGGCGGCGGCGGGAAAGGGCAGCGGATTTTAGGAGCCTCTCTACTGGTTGCCAAAAAAATCGACGAAGCTGCCATTAAAAAAGCCGCTTCTGATGCACCTGGCATGGTGCGTGAAATCCTGAACGAAGTAAAAGCCGGTGGCGTTGGCGATAACAAAAACGTCCTTATTGAGCTGAACATCGAACAAACCCGTCACAACGAAATCCAGCTGCTCGGTAACGGCAAATGGTGCATATCACTTGGTGGGCGGGACTGCTCATTGCAAATGCACGAGCAAAAACTCCTTGAAGTATCAGTCACACAAGAAGGGCTCAAGGCCGCCATTGAAGTAGCCAAAAAAGCTGGGAGAACGGGCGAAGCGGCGTCACTAGCAAGCGACCTCACCGTTTTGAAGAAAATGGAAGAAGAAGCGGCACGCTTCGGCCAAGCGGTCGGACTTGATTCGGCGTCAACGTTCGAATGTATTGTCGACCGTGATCGCCACTACTTCATGGAAGTGAACACTCGCATTCAGGTGGAACACCGCGTTACCGAACTGTGCTACAGCCTGAAATTCACCAACCCGAAAAATAAAAACGACTTCTTTATCGTCGAATCACTCGTCGAAGCGATGGCGCTGCTTGCACAACACAAAGAGCGCCTACCAAAGCCCGAACGGGTCGTGCGCTATAACGCTTCGGTCGAAGCGCGCCTGAACGCCACCGACTCATCGCTTTCACCGCATGCTGGCGGCATGATCCGCTACTGGTCTGCCCCTATCGAAGGTGAAGTGCGTGACGACCAAGGTATCTGCATTAAAAATCCAGATACCGGCATCTTCATGAACTACAAAGTGGCGGGAGCCTATGACTCCAACATCGCGCTGTTACTCACGAAAGGTGACAACCGCCTTGAAAGCTATCAGCACCTTGCCAAAGTGCTCCGTTCTACCAACCTGCGTGGCACCGATCTGGCTACCAACCTGCAATTCCACTACGGCTTAGTCAACTGGTTCCTTGGCACAAATGTGAATGCCAAACCAACCACCCGCTTCGTCGTGCCCTATCTGACTCTCGTCGGCATCCTGAAAGAGGAAGCCAACAAACTTGATCCGGTTCATGCCTTCTTGCAAATGAAAAAACACTATGCAAAACAGGTGGTAGAAGCGATCACTGACCCCGCGGAACAAGGGAAAGCGCTCAAGAGCATTTCGAATATTCTCGACCGCAAAGGGACGCTGATTACCCGTCCGATGGAAATCCTCCTTGGCGATCCGCATCTCCTCTCCGGCTGGCTCAGCATTAACCGCAAGAACTTTAAGATCGAGAACGGCAAAGTAGCATGGCAGCGTAACCCTATTGTTATTCTTGACGAAACCTATGAATACCTCAATATGAGCTACGACCCAACCGCACCCGCCGCCGAAGTGATCTGGTCGCACGACAACGACTTGCTTCAAGCTGCGCTCCGTTTCTATGACACGTTGCGTGACAAATTAAAACTGACCAAACAAGATTACGCGAAGGCCAGCGAAATTTTAGCCAAACCCAAAGCTCCCAAAGGTTTTGATGCGAACACTTGGGAAGCCGTTCGCAGCGCCCACGCTGGCTATGAAGCGGGAATGGAACTCTTGGGCATGCTCTTCCTGATCGCAGAAAACACCGGATTCTGGAACCTGCGCATCACAGACGAGATGGAGATCATCATCCCTGATGAACTGAGCGACCCTGACCTGCAAGCGCGGATGAAAAAGGTACTCGTGCCACCTCCCGTCACCAAAGCCGATGAAATTGCGGCCATATGTGGCGGCATGTACTATGGACAGGAAGCCCCAGGAATGCCTTCCTTTATCCACGAAGGGATGCATTTTGAAAAAGGACAACCGCTCTATATCATCGAAGTTATGAAAATGTTTAATAAAGTGCCTGCACCATTTGCCGGCACGATCGACAAAATCGTTATTGAAGGAACCGAAGGGATTATTGTTTCGAAAGGGCAAACCCTCTTCAAAGTCACCCCAGATGAGAAATTTGTCGATATTGATCCCAAAGAAGTGCAAAAAGAGATCCGCAAGAAAACTGACGAGTATCTCGCCGCTGTTCTCTAACGTTTCCCTTGTTTCATACAAACCCCCTTCGCCGGATTTCCTCCGGCGAAGGGGGTTTTGTTTTTCTGACAGCAAAACCGCACCATCCTGCCATGCAGCAGGAAAAATCCCCAGTAGCGCTATTCGCCCAGAAGGACTACTCTTGACTCTTTGCAGAAGAGAGAGCGCAATCTCTCATAAGGGGGCAACACGTAATGCATATTCTCCTGACCGGTGCCAATGGCTACATTGGCAGACGCCTGAAACAGGCACTTTTGAGCGTACCGGACATTTCACTCCGCCTTATGGTGCGAAACGCGAAAAGCCTTGACCTAACGACCACTCAGCGTTGCGAAATTGCCGAAGCGACTACGTTCGACGCGGTGGCATTACGTCACGCACTGAGCGGTATCGACATTGCGTATTACCTGATTCATTCGCTCGCGGCGGGGGCGGAGTATCGCGAAAAAGATAAAACCAGTGCCCGCTTATTTCTGGAAGCGGCTATCAACGCTGGTGTAAAGCGCATCATATACTTAGGCGGCCTTGGCGATAAAGCACATGCCAGCGAACATTTACTGAGCCGTATTGAAACAGGCGAAGTGCTTTCTTCCCGCCCTGATCAGATTCAAACACTCTGGATTCGCGCGGGTGTGATCATCGGCTCCGGCAGCGCCAGCTTTGAAATCATCCGCAACCTTACGCAAAAGCTTCCTATCATGATCACGCCACGCTGGGTGGAAACTATGGCACAACCAATTGGCGTAGACGATGTCGTCCGCTACTTGGTCAACAGCGCCACATTAGAAGTAAGCGGCAATCAAATGATTGATATTGGTGCCGATGCCATGACGTACCGCGAGTTGATGCTGCGCACGGCCAGCGTTATGGGGCTCAAGCGGAAAATTATCCCCGTACCCGTTATGACGCCAACATTATCATCATACTGGCTGATTTTCTTTACCTCCGTGCCCTACGTTGTCGCACGCGAGTTAATCGAAGGATTATCTTCGCCCGTTATCGTCCAGAATTCACGAGCGAAAGAGCTTTTTTCCTTTCAGCCAATGTCATACGAAGCAAGTGTGCGCCGTGCACTCGATGAAATTGAATCGCGTCAGGTGGTCAGCCGTTGGAGTGATAGTGGTGGGGAAATCTGGGAAAAGCACCGCCAAGGCGATATTGCCAACGCGCTTTTGATTGATCGCCGCCGTGCTCCACTAAACGGTGCCACGGCAGCGGCGGTGTACCGCTCCTTCACCATGCTTGGTGGTGATTCCGGCTGGTTTTCCTATGACTGGCTTTGGGGGATGCGTGGGTTTATCGATAAACTTTTAGGAGGATTCGGACGCAATCGAGGACGACGCGATGCCTGCGATCTGCGTATCGGTGATTGCCTTGACTTTTGGAAAGTTGTGGAGCTGGAACCCGACCGCCGCCTGCTGCTTTTTGCTCAGATGAAACTCCCTGGCAAAGCGTGGCTGGAGTTTATGATTGATGGCGACGAACTGATTCAAACAGCATACTTTTATCCCGATGGAATTGCCGGGCGTCTCTACTGGTATGCGATGCTCCCAGCACATTTCTTTGTCTTTCGCGACTTGATAACCAAAGTGTTGTCACGCGCCCGAACAGAAACCATCCCGCATAAACCAGAAAAATAACTGCCAATAGTCGTATACGGTAGCCACCGCCGCCAGAGTGCGCTATTTTTAGCTTGGTTGCGTATACAGCAAAAGTAGGAAGGTTTTTCATGGAAGGACAACATACTCTCGAATGGAGGGAGCGCTTATATCGGTGGATAGAAAAGCGTTCTGTTCATCAAACGATTATTGCCATTATCATTTTGAATGCGGTCATCTTGGGACTGGAAACCGTACCATCGGTTAACCGCGAGTACGGCGACCTCCTCTATACCATTGATCGGGCCTGTCTGGCCGTCTTTGTCGTTGAAATACTCCTCGCCTTAGTCGCGTTAGGACCCAAACGCTTTTTTCGCGATCCTTGGCGCGTGTTTGATTTTGTCGTCGTTGGAATTGCGCTCATTCCGGCCACAGGTGCCTTTTCTATACTGCGGAGTTTACGGATCCTCAAGGTGCTCAAGCTTGTTTCCTCCTCACCACGGATGCGCTCCGTCGTTTCGGCCTTACTTTCTGCTGTTCCCGGCCTGAGTGCGATTATTTCGTTGCTCCTTCTTCTTTTCTATGTTTCGGCCGTCATGAGCACAAAGCTCTTCGGCCATGATTTCCCCGAATGGTTTGGCTCTATCAGCGCTTCTATGTATACACTTTTCCAAATTATGACACTTGAAAGCTGGTCGATGGGGATTGTCAGACCGGTATTGGAAGTGCACCCTTACGCGTGGATCTTTTTTGTACCATTTATTATGATAGCTACCTTCACCATGCTGAATCTTTTTATCGCCGTCATTGTTGACGCGATGCAGAGCCAGGCTCGTGAAGCGCAAAGCCAACAGATCGAAGAGCTTGAACATATTGCGGACATGAAAGAGCAAAAACTACATGACGATATTGACGACTTGCGCCACGAAGTTCGCGAACTCAAGGCGATTGTGCTCCAAGCGCTGGATCGCCAGAACCCCCCGCAATAAGCGGCAGAAAGTATGCGTTGGATAGCACTATGACCCATAATCCCTTTCACATCGAAAATCCGCATGCCCGTGAGGCGCACGACGTAATCACTTCCCTGCAGAGCAGCCGCACAGGGCTTCAATCAGATGAAGCCGCCGCACGGCTGGCTACTGTCGGACCGAACCGCCTCCCTTCTCCACCGAAAGAAGGGCTCTTTAAACGATTTTTTAAACACTTCCACGATGTATTAATTTATATCCTGCTGCTGGCCACGCTGATTACCGCACTGATGGGACATTGGATTGACACAGGCGTTATTCTGGGAGTAGTTGTTATCAATGCGATTATTGGCTTTATTCAAGAAGGGAAAGCAGAAGAGGCATTGGAAGGGATACGCAACATGCTCTCCCTCAAAGCGCATGTCTTACGTGATGGCGCATGGGATGAAATTGACGCAGCTGAATTAGTCCCAGGCGACATTGTCCGACTCCGTTCCGGCGACCGCGTTCCTGCCGATATGCGACTGCTCGACGCCGTTAATCTTGCGATAGAGGAGTCGGCGCTCACTGGCGAATCCGTACCATCCGACAAAACGACTCATGTCGCCGCACCGGAAAGTGGTATTGGCGACCGTCACGGCATGGCTTTTTCGGGAACTCTCGTTGTCGCAGGGCGCGGACTCGGCGTGGTGAGTGCGACGGGAGCCGCCACCCAAATCGGCCATATCAGCACACTGATCGCCGAAGTTGAAACGCTGGAAACTCCGCTGACAAAGCAAATGAAGCAATTCGGCAAAGTGCTGTCGGTCGCAATCGTTGGCATGGCATTCCTGATGGGTTTTGCGGGTTGGTTCTTTCATAGCTATCCCCTCGGAGACATTCTCTTAGCCGCTATTGGATTTACCGTGGCTGCTATCCCAGAAGGTTTACCCGCCATTTTGACCATTACCCTCGCGCTTGGTGTTCAACGCATGGCACGCCGCAACGCGATTACGCGGAAACTGAATGCCGTTGAAACGCTCGGTTCCGTCACCGTTATTTGTTCCGATAAAACCGGCACACTCACCTGCAATGAAATGACCGTGCGCCATGTCACGACAGCGGATCATACCTATACCATTTCGGGGACAGGATATAACCCTGACGGCGACATTACTCGTAACGGCCACACCGTTGCGCTCGATCATGCATACGATCTGCATGCGCTGATCGAAGTGATGGATATCTGCAACGATACAACCTTGCACGAAGAGAATGGGCGCTGGGAGTTGGTTGGGGAACCAACCGAAGGTTCGCTGCGCACGCTCGGTATGAAAGCGGCGTTTAACTCAGCAGGTGTGACACGCATTGATATTATCCCATTTGAATCGGAAAACAAATTTATGGCGACACTCAATGAGTTTTCTCATGGCCATAAAAAGATTTTACTCAAAGGAGCGCCAGATAGATTGCTGGGTCGCTGTTCACTCCAGCAGTGCGCCGACCACTCGACTGCCCCGATTGACCGCCCCTATTGGGAAGAACAGATCAATATCCTCAGTAATCAAGGGTTGCGCGTGCTAGCAGCAGCACATCGCACGGTGGCAAGCGAAACGCAGACACTTACACGACACGACATTGAAAACGATATGATTTTTCTGGGCATTGTGGGGATTATCGACCCGCCACGTCCTGAAGCGATTGAATCCATTGCCGCATGTCATCGTGCGGGAATTCGCGTCATCATGATCACAGGTGACCACGCCGGAACGGCCAAGGCAATTGGTCGCGAAATGGGGATTGGCGATGGGAAATATGCCATCACTGGCAGCGAGCTGGAAATGGCATCCGAGAGTGAACTGCAAGCACTGGTGCGGCAAAATGTTATCTTTGCCCGAACCAGCCCCGAACATAAGCTCCGACTGGTCATGGCGCTGCAAGCCAACGGGGACGTTGTCGCGATGACCGGCGATGGGGTGAACGATGCGCCTGCCCTCAAGCGTGCCGATGTTGGCATTGCAATGGGGATTAAGGGAACAGAAGCGACGAAAGAATCCGCTAAAATCGTTTTAGCAGACGATAATTTTGCTTCTATCGAGCGAGCAGTAGAAGAAGGTCGCACCACATATGACAACCTACGCAAAGCAATCCTCTTTATTTTGCCAACGAATGGCGCCGAAGGACTGGTCATTCTCGCAGCAGTAGCGTTTGGCTTCCTTTTACCCCTCACTCCAGTGCAAATACTGTGGGTAAATATGGTTACAGCAGTCACGCTCGCCCTCGCACTGGCATTTGAGCCGTCCGAACCCGATGTAATGCAGCGTCCACCGCGCAAGCCTGGCGCTTCAATTTTAGATGGAGTATTTCTGTGGCGCATAGCATTTGTCTCATCCCTGATTGCAGGAGCAACCTTCAGTGTCTTTGTTTTCGAAAAACACAGTGGCATGCCGATAGAACTCGCCAGGACGTTGGCCGTCAACACACTGGTTTTCGGGCAAATATTCTATCTTTTCAATAGCCGCTTCCTGCGGGAATCGAGCATGACGCTCCAACGCCTTTTTGCGAATCGTGCAGCGTGGATCAGCGTGGTTATCTTACTCGGACTCCAACTCGTTTTCGTGTATGCCCCCTTTATGCACACGCTCTTCAACTCAGCGCCCCTAAAGTTGCAGCACTGGTTGATACCGTTCGCTATCGGCCTCGGCGTGTTCCTGCTGGTGGAATTTGAAAAATGGGTTTTCAGAAAGGTGGCAAAGAGGTAAATCAACGGCAATGTTAGCCTGTGACCTCATTTAATAGGCAATGCCTTACCACTCAACGAGCGGTGAACGCCAACGGATTAATACGTCAATACTTCCCTAAAGCAACAGCATCATTATCGGGTGTAACCAACCAGCAAGTCTTCAACGCCGTACATAAACTCAACAGTAGACCAGCGAGAAAATGTCTGGATTATAAAACGCCCTACGAAGTGTTCCATAAGCTCTCAGGCGTAGACATTGAAAAGACACTGGGCGATGCCCTGATTGCTTGAATTTAGGAACCACTATATCCCAAGTTTTTGGAAGAATATCTGATTGCGCATCTTCGCATCCCTGAGCACCTTGTCCCAGCTCATGACCTCGACATAGAGGTTGATGTTGCCCATCCAATGGAACCAGCCCAGCCGGTCCGGCATGGGCGTGAAGTTCTTCTCGCGCTCCAGCCAAGTTTCGACCTTGGGCGTCAGGTCACACACGACATAGCCGTAGAACGGCGTGTTCTCCGCGACCAACATCTTGCGGCCTTCGGGGGTCTTGTATTTACCGTCGCGGATGTCGTTCACGTAACACACGATTTGCTGCACCGGATCCTCGTGCGAAGAAGGGTTCACGAAGTCATCCCGTTGCGGCTTCTTGAACTCGAAGATGGTGATCGGGTTGCTCGCCTCGTTGTCTCCGCGGAAGAGCACGCGCTTGTTGTAGACAAGAAGGTCAGGTCGGTCGGCATTCTTGCCGCCGAGCGGAACATCGGAGGATACCCAGGTCGTGAAATTTAGGCGCTCGTCCACGATCCAGAGATTGTGATCGTGGAACGACGTGGAGTCCGAGTCACCCTTGCGCGGGAAGATGATGTCGTGAACCACGCCTTCCTCTATTTTGAAGTCAGAATAGAGCGTATCGAAGGACTTGCGGTGCGCATCGGTAAAGCCAATGCCGTTATCCTCGATATCGAAACCGATGACCTCCGGCAGGCTAGCATCGAGTTCGGCCTGGGTACTACGTTGCACACGCGCCAGCACTTTGCCATCCTTTCGGCCCGTTTCATCAACAGCCTGAATTCCATTTACAATCATTTCGACAACAGGAGTGTAAACGGTCGTGTTCGTCCGAATGTTCTCAACGGCTCGCTTGATATTGACGTTACTCATTCAATTACTCCATTGATATTCATTCCAGTTGTGCCGCAATTGGCTGTATAGCCAGGATTTTTTGCTCAAAACGGGTAACAAATTTGTGGTTGGCGGTGAAGGTCGCTGCTGCGTGCCAATGAGTGGGAAGCCTTTAAAATAAAAGAAAAGGAAATCCACAACACCCTTTGAGTTTTTTGCGGAATTAGCGCCGAGTGCACCAAAGTCGGAGGAGTTGATTGTGACGCTCGGCTCAAGACAAATATTGGCAAGCAAGCAACCTTCTTGAAAAAAACGCCAGCCAGCGGCTTCGAGCAGTCTGTTGATCTTGATGCGAGCGGTTGCCTCTTTTTCAGACATACATGCTCCTTGAGTGGCGATGGAGTGATGACTATAAAATGTAACACTATCAGTGTATATAGCAAAAAACTCAGCAGCTGTTCCGCATGGCCGCAATATACTATCTATCAATGATCTACGATGTCATTCAGAAAAAAGCAGCACCCATTGTAACCGGTTATTGCTCATACGCATTTTTACGAAGCCCCACCCTAAGCACCAGTAGTATCATTACATTATTTTGCACCCGAAAAAGAACGCGAATTTTACGGGCAACAATAAAGCGGTACTGCCCCGCAAAGCGAGTTCCTTTAAGTTCGGTAACTTTTTTGCTTTGCGCTAACGCGGTAAAGTTATCGCGCAGATAATGGATTTTATTGACAATCAGTTGCCTGTCGGTTTGGTTGAATGATTTGAGATCGCTTAAGGCTTGCTCGGAATATTTAATCTTCATCAATGCCAAGCTCCGCATACACCTCGGCACTGTCGATAGTACGCATTTTGCCATCGCAAATATCCTGCGTGATTTTGTCCGCAATAATGGCATCGGTATGGTCGAAATAGAAATCAAGAGCGGTTTCGACCACTTCCCGCTGCGTTTTATGCAATGCGGCAGCAACCATTTCCAATTCTTTTGCCACAGATTCATCGAGCGTTATGAGTTTTTTGACGACTGGCATGGCGTTCCCCTTTGGCTTTTGCATATCTGATAGGATATACAATCACATACCCCTGTCAAGAAAATGCTACTTACTTTGGACGCAATTCATTTCAACTTTCCAAGAGTTTCTAGTGTCCAGCGACATCGCTTACTCACCATGTTAACCAGTTTTTCATACATCGCCGTGTCACCATGTTGAGCGGCGAATTCGGCTCGGCATTGCGTAGCGATATACGGCAGCTGTTCGGCTATGTGTGCAACCCTTTCTAGTAATGGCTTTGGTGGCATAGCAAGATGTTTTGCCATGAGTTGCCATTGGGGTTTTGTGATGCGCTCCGGTATTTTTTCGTCGCCGATATAGAGCGCCATTTCCCGTGCATATTGTGCTGGGGTGAGTTGATTTAAAAATTCAATGGCCACAAGGTCGTAAAAGGGAGCTAACGTCGGAGCCGCTGATCCCGGGGTATACAGTAATGCGAGGTTTTTGCCGTGGCCATCCCAGTTGCCAATCAGGAAGTTAAAAATCTGCCAGTCACGCAGTTGTGCCAAGGCTTTGGCTGGCAGTGCGAGGTAATGACGGAGCATTTCACCGATCCCCCGAAGCGATACACCGCCATCGCTTTGATATTTGGCATGCGTCGGCATCCCAAGCGCTTGGAGTATATCTTCTTGGTGCAAGCGTACCAGTCGGCCATCGGCGCTTTGCATCCGGTCATAGCGATCAATCAAGAGCCAGGCAAAACCATTTTTTCCAAGTGATTTTGTCTGGTATTGTGTTGGAACGACGTTAAGTCCAAGTTTGCAGGCCATCTGATTGGCGATGTATTCGGCAAAGCACACCCGCTTGATGGTCTCGAATTTCAAGATGTGACTGGAAGGATTATGTGCATCAGGAAGAAAGAATCGCCCCTGATCGGAAATGACGGGCAGTTTATCCTGCACTCCCGCTAAAGAGAAACGTGGCGGGCTCGTTGATAAGCTGCTCCCTCCGAGTATTCCACGGTGGGCGACAAGGCGCTCAAATGTTGTCTCATCTATAAGTTGCGGTTCTATCGGTAACTCGGAAGAGATAACACCAATTGGTAAAACACTCAGGGCACCAGCGCAATCCCCACCGATGGCGAGCAGTAAACCCATATCATCGTTTTCAGCAATGCGATATTGTCGACTTACCCGCTGCCGCATAGCCCCTTCAGGGAGGAGACCTGCAAAAAAACTGTGTGCCGCTTGCCACGTATCACGAGCCTCAATTGGCAAGCTGATCGATATCGGGAAAGGCTTCCCTGTCAGCCACGCTTCAGCATAACGAAACTCCATCAGGGTGTGTTCGTTTTCGTTGAGATGCCCCACCAGTTCAGTTTGCCACCAAACGGTTCCTTGACGATGGCTCATAACAATCGCTCATTAGTTCGCGATAATGACCCACTACTGCGTGGTGCAATGAATATTTCCAGCCCAAGCGAATGGAGTGCGAGCATGACTCTCCCGAGTGAAGCGTTCGCCTTACCGCGTTCAAACTCGGAAAGAAAGCGGATCGACAGACCCGTAAGGGCATAGACCTCTTCGAGTGTTAACCCCTGTCGCTTGCGCTCCTCACGAAATAACTGCCCCAAGGCAAGCGGCGTTGCCATCCTCTGTAGTGCACTATTTTCCCGATTTGTAAAATTTCCCATATGATCACCCGCAAAATACGTTTTTATCCCTAAGCGGAAATTTACAGAAAATTCAGCGAATGGCAAGAATTCTTTCCCAATACGGAAATCAACTTGCATCTTCCGCGGTTTCCATAGCGAAAAATAGCCGCTGGGCATTGCTAATCCACCCTGATATGATCATTAGAAAAAATGGATTACACGATAAGGACAGCACCACGATGGAGAAAAACCGTATCCATACCTTTCATACTCGCCTCCAGCGACTTCGCGACAGCGACAACCGGCGCGCTATCGTCGTCGCCCTGAGCGGCGGTGTCGATTCGATGTGCCTTACCGAACTCCTGCGGCACTATGCTACCGATTTCCGGCTGGTAATTGCCCATTTTGAACATGGGTTGCGCGGTGCAGAGTCATTGGCTGACGCTCAGGTGGTGCAAGAATATGCCAAAAGCCACGGCATTGCGTGCTACGTGCAGCGCGGCCATCTCTCGTCTGCCAATCCGGGAAATTTCCATGCATTTGCACGCGCAAGCCGTTACCATTTTTTCCGTCAGGTTGGTGCGGATTTTTTTAGCGGCCATCCTTTTTGGATTGCCACCGCCCACACAGCGGACGATCAACTGGAGCGTTTTATAATCCGTTGGCTCCAGGGGCGTTCGCCAGCACTGCTGGGGTCAAATCCGCAGCCAGATGTCATCCATTTGCTTGAAGAAATCCCTAAATCTCAGTTGTACCAATTTGCCCGAAATCACGCGCTGGTATGGCGTGAAGATAGTTCCAATAATACAACGTATGCTCTGCGCAATCGCATCCGCAACCATTTGATTCCGCTGTTGGAAAAGGAATATTCGTGGGATACAACGCGTGGCCGCCATGTTGCGGCAGAGTTTGGCGCGCTGGTGGATTCGTATCGCAACGCGGTCGAACGGGAATTCCGTGCTCTCTTAACTCCCGATGGAGCGATTGATACGACCCAGCTTCATGCGCTTGATCCCTATTTGCAACGGCAGATTCTTGTTCACTTTCTCTATCCTTATTCCGCTTCTATCGCCGAAGGGATGATTGACCAAGTATTGCACTGTACGCACGTCGGCGGCACATCGACCGTCACCATAAGCGCCACCCACACGCTGTACCATTGCTATGGAGAGTTGAGTGTTTGTCAGAATCAGGCATCCGCAAGCGATCCATTTTTGCCGGTGACGATTCGAGGTTGCGGAACGTTTCAGTTCGGTGATACAAGCCTGTCACTCGCGCTGGCAACACACGCAGGGCGCACGGAAAAAACATCGATCATACGCCTTTCCGATGAAGATTTCCCCCTGACGTTGCGCACACGGTGCGCTGGTGATTATCTGCACCGCACGGCTGGTCGTGTATCGCTGAAAAAGTTTTTTATCGACCAGAAAATTCCACGAGATGCCCGCCCCCACGTATTTTTACTCGTGGACGCGAAGGGAGCCGTGCGCTGGATTGCCGGCGTGGGAAGTATTCCCTCGCAGCTAACACCGACACAAAAGGAGTATTGCATTGACGTCACACCATATCACCCCGCTGATTGATGAACCAACGATTGCCCGCACGGTGCAAAAGATGGCCGCGCAGATTGCCACAGATTTTACAGGTGAGTCGCTCACATTGGTGTGCATTTTGAATGGCTCGCTGATGTTTACCGCTGACCTCGCACGCGCGCTGGCGCGGGAAGGGATGTCGGTCGAAATGGATTGCATGCGGGTTTCGTCGTATGCCGATTGCGAATCAACGGGATCAGTGAAGGTCGAATGTGATTTAAGCCGTTCGATTACCGATAAAAATGTGCTGATCGTTGAAGATATTATTGATACCGGACAAACGCTTGGGCACTTGATGCGGATGCTGAGTGCCCGCAATCCGAAACGACTTGAGCTGTGTTGCTTTCTCGACAAACCTTCACGGCGCGTGAATCAGTTGCGCGCGTTGTATACAGGAATTGCCATTGAAGACCATTTTGTTGTAGGCTATGGGCTTGATTTTAATCATACATTTCGTGAACTCCCGTATGTCGGAGTTTTGAGAATTCAGGAGTAAGCTTTGAATAACAATTTTTACAAGAATGTTTCGCTTTGGGTGGTCGTCGGATTGGTAATTATATTGATGTTTAACACGTTCAATGTTCAGACCACGAATACCGGAAACGTCCCCTATTCGCAATTTATCGGCATGGTTGAACGTGGTTCTATCGCAGAAGTGCAAATTCAGGGTGATACTATTATCGGACGTGACGTTGAAGGACGACGGATACAAACCGTGGCACCGAACGATCCCGACATGATTTCGACCTTTAAAGAGCGCGGCATACAAATTGATGTGCGCCAGCCGGAAGGGACGCCGTGGTATTTACAAGTCCTTATTTCCTGGTTCCCGATGCTGCTTCTGATTGGCGTATGGATTTTCTTTATGCGTCAGATGCAGATGGGCGGCAACAAAGCCATGAGTTTTGGTAAATCAAAAGCGAAAATGCTTTCAGAGTCCGACACAAAAGTAACGTTTAATGATGTTGCTGGTGTGGAAGAGGCCAAAGAAGAGCTGGTAGAAATCGTTGATTTCTTAAAAGATCCGAAAAAATTCACCAAGCTCGGGGGCAAAATCCCGAAAGGGGTTTTACTGATGGGCTCTCCCGGAACGGGAAAAACGCTGCTCGCGCGCGCCATTGCTGGCGAAGCCGGTGTGCCATTCTTTAGTATTTCCGGTTCGGACTTCGTAGAAATGTTTGTTGGGGTCGGCGCCAGCCGTGTGCGTGACCTGTTTGAACAAGGAAAAAAGAATGCGCCGTGTATTATTTTTATTGATGAAATCGACGCCGTTGGTCGCCACCGTGGTGCCGGGCTTGGTGGCGGTCACGACGAACGGGAACAAACCCTAAACCAGCTTCTGGTAGAAATGGATGGGTTTGAGTCGAACGAAGGGGTTATCCTGATTGCGGCCACCAACCGTCCTGATGTACTCGACCCTGCGCTGCAACGTCCTGGGCGCTTTGACCGTCAGGTTATCGTCCCCAAACCGGACATGAAAGGGCGCTTGGGTATTCTGAAAGTCCACACCTCGAAAATCCCACTGGCCCCCAATGTCGTACTCGACACGATCGCCCGTGGTACGCCGGGGTTTAGCGGCGCTGACTTGAGCAACTTGTGCAACGAAGCTGCACTGATTGCCGCTCGCCGTAACCGTATTCGCGTGGAAATGGTTGATTTTGAAGAGGCAAAAGATAAAGTCAGCATGGGGCCAGAACGCCGTTCGATGGTGCTTTCCGAAGAAGAACGCCGCAACACGGCCTATCACGAAGCGGGTCACGCAATTGTCGGCAAGTTTCTGAAAGGGACTGACCCGGTGCATAAAGTAACGATTATTCCCCGTGGCCGCGCGCTAGGCGTGACGATGTACTTGCCTCAGGATGATAAATTCACCCACGATGCCCAGTATCTGGAAAACCAGATTGCCATGCTGATGGGTGGCCGTATTGCAGAAGAGCTAGTGATGAAGCACAAAACAACCGGTGCTGGCAACGACATCGAACGCGCAACTGAAATTGCCCGCCGTATGGTGTGCGAGTGGGGGATGAGCGACGAGATGGGGCCGCTCGTCTATGGCCAAAAGCAAGAGGAGATTTTCCTTGGTCGTGAAATCACCCAGCACAAAAACTATAGCGAAACCACCGCTCGCTCCGTTGACAGCGAAATTCAAAAATTCGTGATGCGCAACTACGAAAACGCCAAAGCCATTCTGACCACCAATATTGAGATACTGCACGAAGTGGCCAAAAAACTTCTGGAAGAAGAAACCATAGACGGTAAGGCGATTGACGATATCATTCGTAACCATTACCCCGACTATGTGCCGCATACCACATCAAAACCGATTGATGTCGTGGAAGCCAGCGAGGTAAAAGTGACTGCCGATACCAACACAGTGCAACCGCCTGAGCAACCGAACACTAACAACGAGCCGCAGGACGGAACATCCCCTGAATCTGATCCCGCGTCATCTAACACCCCGACAAGGGAGTGACGTGCAGGCGTATTCATGTCACTGTTGAGTGTACAAAATGTGCGGATGGCGTATGGCGGGCCAACGCTTTTAGAAAACGTCAATCTTCAGATAGAGCCCGGCGAGCGCGTATGTCTCATCGGGCGCAATGGCACGGGCAAATCAACCTTACTGCAAATTATTGCGGGTGCCATCCCTCCCGATAGCGGCGAAGTGGTCAAACAGCAAGGGATACGCGTCGCCTTTATGAGTCAAGAAGTTGCTCCCGCCCTGACCGGAACCGTCTACCGCGTTATCGCGGACGGATTAGGCGAAGCGGGGCAATTGTTGGCGCGCTACCAGCAGGTATCGCTTGATATCGCACACACGCCCTCTGAATCAAATCTGAACATTCTTGAACGCCTTCAGCAGCAGATTGATGCCGCTGACGGCTGGGTCGTGCAGCAACAGGTGGAACAGGTTACGTCCCGTCTGGGCATTGACCCGCACACGCCATTCGACTCGCTTTCCGGCGGAATGAAGCGCCGCGTGCTCTTGGCGCGCAGCTTGGTCAGTCGCCCGAATCTGCTTGTGCTGGACGAACCAACCAATCACCTTGATATCGACTCAATCAACTGGCTAGAACAGTTCCTTTGCCAGCAAGCGCCGACGCTGTTGTTTGTAACGCACGACCGGATGTTTTTGCGCCGTGTTGCCACGCGCATTGTCGAGCTAGATCGTGGCGAAATCACCAATTGGGAATGCGACTATCCCACATATTTGGCGCGCAAAAAGGCTGCTCTGGACGTCGAGGCGGAGCATAACGCCCAGTTTGACAAAAAACTGAATCAGGAAGAAGCGTGGATTCGGCAAGGGATTAAAGCAAGGCGCACCCGTAACGAAGGGCGTGTACGGCAGTTAGAACAGCTCCGGCTCCAGCGCAAGGCACGCCGCGAACAAGAAGGGCGTGTCAGGCTGAACATTCAAACGGCAGAGCGCTCTGGCAATATTGTTGTGACGGGAACGGCAATTACACATCGCTTTGGCGATAATTTGATTATCGATAACTTTTCGCCGCTCATTATGCGTGGCGACCGCATCGGTTTAATCGGCCCCAATGGCGTCGGGAAAACCACATTACTTCAAATTCTCCTTGGGCAACTGCTACCAGACAGTGGTTCCATCGAGCACGGAACCAAACTCGCCATTGCGTACTTCGACCAAATGCGTGATCAGCTCGATCCGACAAAAACCGTGCAAGAAAATGTGAGTGATGGGACTGATACGCTCCTCATCAACGGGCAGCCGAAACATATCATTAGCTATTTGCAGGATTTTCTCTTTACCCCGGCGCGCGCTCGCACTCCGGTCAGTGCCCTTTCGGGTGGCGAGCGGAACCGTTTATTGCTGGCGAAAATGTTCAGCAAGCCTTCGAACGTGTTGGTACTGGATGAACCGACCAACGACCTTGATAGCGAAACGCTCGAATTGCTGGAAGAGCAGTTGTACGAATATCAGGGGACGCTGCTTGTTGTCAGCCATGATCGTGAATTTTTAAATAATATCGTCACCTCAACGCTGGTGTTTGAAGGAAATGGGCGTATTGCCGAGTTTGTCGGTGGGTATGACGATTGGTTGCGCCAGAAGGCTACCTTGCAGTCTATACCGTCTCAAGCTCAAGCACCTGCTGTCGTAGCCGCCACGAAAGTCAAAGAGGTGGCCGCTACAACGCACGCCACAACACGTTTAACCTACGGCGAAAAAATTGAGCTGGAAAAACTTCCCGCCCTCATCGAAACCATGGAAACAGAAAAAGAGGCGCTCTTTGCTACCTTGGGCGATCCACTCTTTTACCAACGTGCGCCAAATGACGTCCAGCTAACCAACGAGCGCTATGCCACATTGGAACAACAAATCAGCGCCGCATACGCCCGCTGGGATGAGCTGGAAAGCAAGTCGCTGTAGTGGCACACTGGTATCAACACACATCACACGTATTAAATTTCATTATAAGGACATTTTCGCATGCTCAACGTCAGTAATCTTACTCTTTCCTTTGGCAAACGCATTCTGTTTAAAGATGTTAACCTGAAATTCACCCCTGGCAACTGCTATGGGCTTATTGGCGCCAATGGTGCTGGCAAATCAACATTTCTGAAAATTTTGAGCGGTGAAATTGAGCCCGATAAAGGTGATATTTCACTTGGTTCTGGTCAACGGATAGCCGTACTACGTCAGGATCAATTCGCTTTTGACGAACATACCGTCCTTGACACCGTCATCATGGGTCACAAAAAATTGTACGATATTCTACATGAGCGTAATGCCATTTATGCCAAAGGCGACTTTACCGAAGCCGACGGCATCCGTGCGGCTGATCTTGAATCGCTGGTAGCGGAAATGAATGGATATGAAGCCGAAGCCGAAGCCGCTACCCTTTTGAGCGGTTTGGGTATCGAAGAGGCTCTGCAAAGTCGCCTGATGAAAGAACTTGAAGGCGGAGAAAAAGTCCGTGTACTCCTCGCCCAAGCGTTGTTTGGCAATCCCGATGTGCTCCTCCTTGACGAGCCAACCAACAACCTTGATATCCGTTCTATCCGCTGGCTGGAAGAATTCCTGATCCGTTTTGAAAACACACTGATTGTTGTTTCGCACGACCGTCACTTTCTGAACACGGTTTGCACACACATTGCCGATATCGATTACAACCGCATTCAGCTCTATGTGGGGAACTACGAGTTCTGGTACCAGGCCAGTCAGTTATCGGCGCGCCAACGCAAAGATGATAACCGCAAGCAGCAAGAAAAAGTCAATGAACTCAAAGAGTTTATCCAACGATTTAGCTCTAACGCTTCAAAGGCGAAACAAGCGACATCGCGCAAGAAACTGCTCGAAAAAATCACCTTTGAAGATATGCCTGCCAGCTCACGACGCTTTCCCTATGTCCACTTCAAGCCAACACGCGAGTGCGGCAATATTATTGTCAACGCCAGCGATATTAACGTGACGCTCGAAGATGGAACTCACATCCTGAAAAACGTGAATATAGTTGTCGATAAAGGGGATAAAATTGCCCTTGTCGGCGCGAATGACCTTGCGAAATCAGTGCTTTTCGACGTGCTAACCGGTTACAAAAAACCCGATACTGGCGAAGTGGAGTGGGGCACGACCATTACGTGGGATTACTTCCCCAAAGATAACTCGCCGTACTTTCAGGGCGATATGAACATCGTCGAATGGCTTTTGCAGTATGTGCCGGGTGAAGGAGAAACGTTCGCACGCAGCTTTCTGGGGCGGATGCTCTTTTCGGGAGATGAAGCGCTTAAAAACGTGAAAGTCCTTTCCGGTGGCGAAAAAGTCCGCTGCATGCTTTCTAAACTCATGCTGAGCGGCGCGAACACGTTACTCCTGGATGACCCGACCAACCACTTAGACCTTGAAAGCATTACCGCGTTAAACAATAGCCTGACCGCATTCCCGGAAGTACTTATCTTTGCTTCGCATGACCAAGAATTTGTGGAAACAATTGCCAATCGCATTGTAGAAATTACCCCGAATGGGCTCATTGACCGTCGCATGACGCTTGATGAATACCTTGACAGTGAATCGGTTGCCAAGGTTCGTACCGAAATGTACGGCGGCACGGTGCCGATGAAGATTTAACGCAAAAAGGGCAGACTGCAAAGTCTGCCCTTTTTTAATCGCCGAGCAAAGCCGAACCCGCCGGAAAAAATCTGGCGAGCTCGGCTTTTTAAGTTTGATCAGTTGACACCCATGCTCAGCTCAACCTCCAGCATATAGCTCCCTGAAACAGAGGAACTATAGCCACGCACCTTAATATAGTACGTGCCAGCCGCAACGGTCTGCATAATGCTAAAGTTCGGGCCATTAAAATCATCATTGTACGCAACCATATTCCCACCCTGATCGTACAGCACACCATAGGTATCGATGTCGCCGGTTGTATACAAGAGCAAGTCACCACCACCTGCCGGCACTTCAATGCGATAAATAGTATAGCTGCCATCACTGATAGTGCCATTGGTACTTGAAGGAATCGCTACCAATCCCGCACTACTCATCGTGGACGAGTCAAGAGTGCCGTCGTTATAGTATCCACCCTCGCCAGGATAAGGGTATTCTCCTCCTTCCATGCACTCAAGGTCTTCAGGGTGGCAGTAAGTTGCCGAAACATTACTTACCGGATGCCCTTTCACAACTGCAGTATTGCCAAGGATAGTAAGCGCTGAAACATGATTCAGCATAAATTGCGTACCATACAACTCATAGAATATCATTGGCACCTTGGCGGCAAAGTAACCATACTCGGTGAACATCATCCCCAAATAACTTTCGATAGAGAACTGATACGGTGTCCCATCATAATCGGCGCCAAAGAAGCTATGGATACGGTCGACAGAATCGCCACCGAGATCTAAGCCCATTACTACCAGCGCCGGCGTATCATCCTCAATTGTTGTCATTATTAAATTTGGTTGCCCAATTTGCAACGACAGCGCTGTGCTCACGTCAGCCCAGTTTGGCAGTGTCGTTGTATAGATTTGAGGTACGCTACTGCCGACGGGATACGCAGCAAACGAGATGGCTTGTGAGGTGTAATCCGCCGTATCCACAATATGCTCCATATATCCATTGTTTGGATATGGCACCCAGTCGCCATCGCCAATCTGCACAACAACAGTATTAGCCACTATCGCAGGATCCCAGAATAGCTGCGCCCAAGCCCCATATTCGTTGACGGCAACACCGATACTAAGGTCACGGAATGGAATAATGGGGACATCGCCAACCGTCATCCAAATCTGATCGGCCATCGCACCAACGAGATTATCCATTGCCGGCAAGCCTAATTCGATATCCATTTCAGCGAATGCTAATACCAAATCTGTACTATCAACGTTTGTGTAGTAAAGCACCATCGGCATGTAGCTCCCTGAGCTTGGCAAGGTAGACATATCAAACGTGTCTACTCCGGCACCAAGACTTGGCAACCACAACGAACCTGCGGGCAAACCCGTAAAGGTCAAGGAGTCAACATACCCAGGCACCACAAGCCCCGCCATCTGCTCACGCTTAACAAAGCGGAAAGGCGAGTTATTATCAACAAACAAGAACACAGAGTAGGTGACATAGGTGGAATCATACGACCCTTGGGAATCTATGATCCCCATCCATTCGATAGAGTCAGACGGCAATACGAGCGTGTCGCTGGCAGAAGCTAATGTGAGTGTCAACCCGCTCGAATCGATACCACCTGCGGCGAGCATCGGCGGAACAATATCGTTCGATGGCGGTGTAACGCCTCCTCCGCCACCGTTGGCATCAACAAAGTTCTGTGCTTGCCAATCCCAGTAGAAGATCGTCGTTGAGCCTGAGTTCATCCCTGCCGTCCAGAAGATATCGACAAATGCCCCTTCTTCTGCTGTCTGAATCTGCATCACATTATTAATACCATCAAGGGTAAACTCCAACCGTCCATCGACATAGGCAACGGGGATGTTCGTAAACGTCATTCCATTAGAATCTTCCCACGTGTCGATCATAGAGCCATCGACATTAAAGGTGACGACATGATACCCAGTGGCGTCAAAGTTCACGATGTAAAACGTTTGCCCGGCAACGGCATCGGCATTAAAAGTTGGTGGTTCATAAGAACCACCGCTTGTCCAGATCTCAAAGGATTCGGCGTGCTCCATAAGCCACGTCATTGGGTCTTCGTCGGTGTCTATGCGCGTCCAAACCTGAGCTAGGATCGGCAGAGATTCAGACACCGCACCACTTGGGAATGGAATGACGAGGGTGTGTGGACTGGAATAAATAAATCCTTCGACGCCGTTCGCTAGCTCAACACTGTCTTGGCTCAGGATGTAGCGCATCGCTATGTGCTCGGAGCCTTCGAGTGGTCGACTAAGCCCGAAGGTCAGTTGCAGCTCAACCGAGTCAACACTGACGTTCAGTGGGTAAGTAAATGGCGCCGGTGTGCTGAAATACAGTGCGTCACCAGAAGGCGGCGGTGTCGTAGCACTCAACTCAACCCATCTGAGGTAATCCCAGTTAGAGATAAGCGCCTTGCCTTGCGGCATAACAAATACGCGATCTTCCCAGTTCACGTAGCTTGCGCCCAGTGGCATACCGCTTTGTGTGTCATAGAAGCCAACAAAATTGGCTTCATTCGAGCGATAGGTGAGTACGCCCTGCGAAACTGAGATGGCATCGCTGTACGATGGCCATGCGGCAAGTTCTACGGTTACACCATAGCTGTCTGTCGCAACATTGTAGAATCGGAGTCCATTATCATCACGATAGATAAGGACATTGCCATCACGGGCGACTTTGTAGATGGAACCATTCACATTGAGTGTCCGCATCTGCGTTTGGTCGTTCAGGTTCACAATACGGTTATAACCGTTATAGAACCAACGTGTTGTACCAATAGGGAATTGGCGAGCATATGTCATATTGGCACTACTGTACACGTCGATTGGCAACGTGCCGCTCCACAGGGCGCTAATAGCTGGCGCTTCCTTGGAGTCTATGCTGTACAGCTCCATTGTCAGTGCAGACCCACTAAGTTCCATGGTCAGGTAATTCTTACTGTCGCTGGTGCCAACGTACACTTTACTTCTGTCAGCGGTCGCAGCGATTTCGTGCGCTTCAACGGTATGGGTGAGGTAGTTTGGCAACCACATCCATGTTTTGCCAGCTGTTTGGTCGTAATGGACGAGAGCGCGGCTTTTTACTTCAAATTGGTGTCCCATCTCTGGTTCAATGTTCATTTGAAGGTAGGTGCCACCTCCTGCGATGGCAAGCGGGTCGGATGATTTCGTATCATTCCGTGTTCCGGTGTTGAACCACTGGTAGCGCTCAATGCCGCCATCCATGTAGAGATCGCCTTTGGTTCCGGCACGCAAGAGGGCGTCGTACGCGGTGACTCGCACGGCGTCAATGCCGTAGAGGCCGGGCTGATAGATAGAGGTGTTCAGGGTGTGGCGCTTGAGGATGCTGCCGCCGTTGTAGTCAAAGACGGTTACATAGCTCGTCCGCTCTCCGCCCACATATCCATCCCCGTCGTCAAAGGCGACGAGATACATTTGATCGGGATAACTGTCATCGTAGTACGTCACCTGGCCGGGCGTTTCGTCCTCTTTAAAGTGGAATATCTCGGTACGGCTAGCCACGGTGGTTGCGCCGTAGTTAAAGCCGTCGGCTGTGATAATACCAGAGGGAAGCGTACCACTCAGGGTAGCGTCACCAACGCCAACGCTGGCTTCAAGAATCTGCCGCAGCGAGTTGTCACGCAGCAGTCCGGCAAAATCGGTGCCTGCAGCGAACTCTACGGTGTCGAATTGGATTTCGACGGTTTCATACGTTATGTTTTCCATTGAATCATAGTAGTAGGGGTTCCAAGCAATGACATCAAAGCGGACGATTTGCTCCGCAGCGGCAGTTGGTATCCCTTGACTAAAGCTGCTGGTCGACCCGAAGAGGGTTTGCCAATTTTGTGCAAAGAGGCCAAGCAGCATCGCTTCGGCGCTATCAGGGATAGAAATGGCGGGTTCTACGTCCTCTGGGAGCGTCCAAGTTCCTTCTGTGCGGGTTGCGATCAATTCGGGTAAAAATTCACCGAGTGCGCCATACCCTAAGCTCATAGCGCTGATGGCCGCTTCAACATCGCCACTGCGAGAGACAATCGGCAACTTGCTGGCGTCAAAGGTATCGTACGCTAGGGCGCGGGCGTAACCAATCGCTTCGCCGACGTTGACCCAATTATGCGCGGCGAGGTAGCGGGCTTCACCGATCAAGGCGTCAATGGCACTAGCGATCAGTACTTTGTCAAGGGTGTCGACAAGGGCGTACTGCATGGTTGGTTCGGTTTCATAAGAGTCTTCCATGGTGCTGTAGAAATGGCCGTCATAGCTATGGCCAAGTTCAAAGGAGCTAGCAAAGGTTTGTGTATTGGTTAATACGCCGCGCAGTTGCTGAAGTGCCTGCACGAGTCCAGCAAAATCAGCAGTATCGGTGGTGTCAATGGTATACGCCACGGTTGAGTCATAGTCTCCTTCGGGCATATGCGGCCACACGAGGTTGCCAACGGGGTTAACCAGTAAGCCCCAGCCGGTATTTTCAAACTCGATCCACTCGCCTATTTCAGCTTCAGGGCGCTGAAAGAGGGTGAAGCCGAGCATTCGTTTGTGGAGACCATGCAACACCTTCCACTCGGGCCGATGAACAACGTTCAGAGCGTTGGCGGCAAGCAGCATGTATGAAAGGGATGGATCTGACGAATCCATAAAGAGATATGGATATTCGCGAACGGTGCTGCCGAATTCAAAAAGATTTCCGTAACGCAACGCTTCTTCGGCATTCAGGAGAATCATTTCCGCTTCGGTTGAGTCAAGGGGAGAAGAGATTGTAAGCGGAAGCACCATAGCTTCTGTTTGAGTTTCTTCACCTCGGCTGATCGTGACTTGATAGCCAATTGAGTAGTCTCCGGTATCATACCCTGCCGGATCAACAGTGAAAGGTCCTGCTGATGACGTGAGCGTCGCAGGAGAGCCTTCAACACTTTGAATTGTGGCCAGATAGCTTACGCTGTATTCCGAAGAATTCCGCCCGCCCCAACTAATTTCTACCTGCGGCGTATACGTTGCCGGTGAAGAACTCTGAGAAAGGAACGATGGCCCAATAAGCCCTACCATAAATGGCGGAAGCGACGTGTCGCCCAAATCGATTGGGGCAAAGTTGGCCACCAGTGAACGGTTTGCCGTGATGTTGGTAAGAGTGAAAGTGGCTTGCGTCGATACCGCCGTTGCTCCGTCAGTCCAGTTGACGAAGGCATAGCCCGTATTCGGCGCAGCCGTGAATGTGGCACTACCATTGTGATTCACGGAACTCTGGTTAACGGTAGCTGTTCCCTGTGTGGCATTGGCACTGGTAGCAGCAACTGTATAGGTGAGTGGAGTAAAGTTAGCCGTTAGCGTACGGTTCGAGGTAATATTAGCCAGTGTGAATACAGGCTGCGTCGACACCGCCGTTGCTCCGTCAGTCCAGTTCACGAAAGAATAGCCGGTATTCGGTGTAGCCGTGAATGTGGCGCTACCATTGTGACTCACGGAACTCTGGTTAACGGTAGCTGTTCCCTGTGTGGTATTGGCACTCACAACACCAAGTGTGTAGGTTGGAACAGGCGCTACTGAGCCGCCAGTTACGTAGAGTTTGACTTCTTTGGAATCATAGATTTCACTACCACTTTGCAAGGTGCCTACGATAGACAATCCAGAGGCAGGAATAGTGATTCCAGATGGGATTGTATAGGAGACATTGCCAGACTGCGGAAAATTCTGCAGCACAGCGCGATCCACACCCCAGAGAACATTGCCTGCGGTAAGTGCGGAATCCCCAAAAATCATTGGGGTGAGAGAAAGTGTATCCCCTGGCCGCAAATACATTTCACTTGGGATGTGCAGCACTGAGCCAGCTACAATTCTGATTGTTTGCGTGCTGGTAGTCGTTTGCCCACTATTTTCAGCGCTTGCACTAACAGTATAGGTTCCTGTGGAAAGTGAATCAAATTGTGTACTCTTCGTCGTGCTATTAAGCTGTTTAGTGACCGATCCAATAGCAACAGTCGTTGCCAGAGGAATATACGCCCCAGTTGCTTCGTCAATGTAGTAACTGTTCACTCCTATAGAAACATTGGTAGAAATCACCCCACTTGCCAACTGGATGGTTCCGGGCGCAGTGAGCTGCACAACTGGCTTACTCGGTTCAAAAACGATGATTTGGCGAGTTGTTGTAGCGGTGCTATTTTCTCCTGTTTTCCCATTATTCACAGTCAGGCGCAGGGTGTAGGTTCCGGCAGTGAGTGAGCTTGGGAGTGTAATGCTTGTGCCTGTGTTGTTCGTTAATGATACCGAATTTCCAGCACTATCTATCAAATTCCACGCGTAAGTGAGCGGCTCCAAGTTTGGGTCGTAACTGCGCGCTCCGCTCAGGGTCAACGCTGTTCCTCTGATAACCCGCATTTCAAATGGCGCATCGATATTCGCTACGGGGCGAGAGCGGTCAGTATACCGTTCTTGCACTCTGACAGTAGCCTGTACCGTCGTGCTCTTACCTGTTGCTAGAGCTTGCGCAGTGACGGCAATCGTCGCCGCACCCTCGCGAATTGGTATAATTGTTACCTGCGAACCACTTGGGCTAGCGGTAATGACATTGTTCAGCTGACTTAAATCCCAACTCAGGACAATATCGCCGCTATCATTGGCAGTTCCATGTATCGCAGTGGCTTGGAGTACAAAGCCAAGGTCAGGTCTACCGTCGGTGATGTAAAGCGTGGGATTCGCCGCACTCAGGGTAACGCGAGGCGCACCCGATTCAAGAACGCTAAGGCGGAAGGTGTCACGAGCAACAATGTCAGCTCGCCCCTGAACAGCAACTTCTAATTGGTATTCATATGTTCCCGGTGCAAGCGAACCAACGTTGACTTGCCAGCCACTCACGGTGCGAGATACCCCTTGCCCTTTCCACGTAATAACAGCTGTACCATTGTCGACACGGGCGGTTTGCGCTCGTAATTGGTACGTTTGGTTAGAGTCTGCGGTTTTCAGGACTGCGGCATCTGGCAGTGCTTTGGCGTACGCGCGCGGCACTGGCATGGTAATCCGGAATACTTCCGAGGTGTCGCGCAATCCATTTGCTTTTATAGCTACCGCACGGAAAAGGTATTCCGGCTCAACGGTGTCAACCGTATGAGAAATTTTTCCCGCAGAAAAATTCACTCGAGAGCTATTTAATATTGGTTTGATGAACTGTAGCTCCACAGAATCCGTAGGGTCAATCGATAATCCGGTAAAATTCACCTCAAATGTATCACCTTTTTTTGTCGGTGCTCCGGCAAGAGTCGCTATCAACCGTGGCTGTTGCGGGGCATAGACGGTGATAGGGATTTCTATAGTATCTATCGTGCCAGTAGTCGTTGCAAACATCAAAGTGTAGCTATCTGGTGTATCAAATCGGAACGATGTCAATTTCGCCGTGGTATTAAAATTTGCAATAATTCCAGAGTTATTTTTAACACTCCATTGTACCGCGTCAATCCCGAGTGCATCCTGACGGGTAAACGCCATACCTAATACCCGTATGGTTTCACCAGTATTTGGAGTTGTCCCACCTTGGAGGATTTGTGTCCGCAGAATGGGTTTAGTGTTCGGTTGAATATATGTGATTTGTGCCCGACGGATGCCATCACGGATAAAACTCACCGTGTAGAGTTGCTCTGATGTAAGGTGGTCGGTGTCAAGTGTCAGCGTATTATTAGAGGAAATAGTATATCTTACGGGTGGTGAGATCTCGACAGTGTCACCATCGTTGCCCAAGGCAACTACATTCTCTACACCTGTTGTTCGGTTAATACTTGTTACGCGGAAGGTAACTTCATCACCAAGGTCACGGTTTATCCGAAAGCGGTCGCTCGTATCAAAACTGGCGGCCGCCCGTTCAACTTCTACCGACTGTGCAAAGGCTCCAAGGTTAACGCCAAGGGTTGTAGGATCGGGGGAATTACGCAGCATATTCTGCAATGTTGCAGTCTGGTCACTAATAAGATTAGCAAACGCGGATGATGTGCTGAGAAAACACAATAGCATTACGAAAATGAGTAACCGCAATGGCCGCGACTGTTGGAAAATAGTGGGCATTCGCATAAAGGCTCCTTTCCGTTAACGTACGCTATAAGCGCTTTTTAAGAGAGTGTGAACAGCATCAAAGATAGCAATGAATGCTACACTCCCTTCGGCCAAGTCGCTTTGTTCTATGTTTTGAAAATTAAATGTGCGGTATAATTCATCCCGCTGGGCTTTTTCTACGTCGCTAAGCTCCTCCAACGTGTTGACCTGAAAAAGGGCCTTTACATCTGTTGTCAGTTTATCAAAATTTGGGCTATTCAGTTCAAGCATAAGTCCGTTATCTGAGTTATACTTACGCAAGATCCACGTTACTATTTGGCTCATTTCATCAACATGTTGTCCTCGCAAATCGCTTGTATCGGCATACGCCCCTTTAGCAACAACTAATCGCTTGACAGAAACCCTCCCAACAGGCTCACCACTGTCATTAACCGGAATATGCTTTTCAACCAAAACAAGGTCTTTGGCTGTGCTCGTAGTGTGTCCATAGGCAAAAAGGTACTTGTCATTTGAATCATAGGCGACGCCATAATTTACGCATTCGCCTGTATCGAGCACTCCATCTTTAAATGGAGTGTAGTAGTTCGGAGCGCACGCGCCGTTGACCCCAAATTCGCCAGAGTCAAGAGCAGGGTTTGAGTTCGTAATCTGAACGGTATTACCGGTAATGTCGAAAACATAAATATATTTCTGCGCGTAGGAGCCAGCGGCGTGTGCCAGTCCGAATCCGCCAAAAATCAGCAAAGTGAAGACAAAAATAGTGCGTAACATGCGTGACTCCTTGTGTAACGTGTTAATTACCAATGTTAACCGTTTTTTGCTGCTCATTCACAGCACCACCGGTTGGCGATGAGCCACTTCCAGCACCACCAGTACCAGTTCCACCACCACCAGAAGAACCACAGCCAGCAAGAATCATTATGCTTATCAAAAGGAAGATACTTATTTTACAAAACACTTTCATGGTTTACTCCTATGCAAAGATTAGTCTTGAGGATTTGGAGTTGTTAGCATTCCACCAAACACGCCACTGGCCGTGCCAGCACTACTGGTTGCTTGGTAAATACCGCCTATCACGCTGCCATCGCCGTAAATGCCACCTTTTAAGGCGCCACCAGTGATGGCTGATGCTGATTCACCACTTACACCTAATAAACCGGCTACGGATGATCCGGCAAGGACGGCACCGGTCAGGGTTGACTGATAGGTCGCCTCAAGGTGGCCGTATCCTTCACCTGTACTCGCACTATTTAGCGTAGTCGTGGCATTTTTACTGGCAAAGTCAATAGATGTTGTCATGATGTTTTCAAGCGCATACATATTTTCGCCAATAACTGCTGTACCATAGGCTGTGCCGCTATATGCCGCCGTAGTTTTGCCAGCAAGTACCTCTTGGGTAGCCAAGGTGCCTGCTATCCACGGTGCGCGAAAGTCAGTAACATTACCTTCCTCTGCAGGTGCACTGCCCAACCATGCGCCCCAAGTGAGATATTCTGAAAGCACCTCAGGAGCTGCTTTACTGTAAGCGTTAAGCATCGCAGTATTTTCCAAAGCAAATAGTCCCGCCGTAAAGACTCCGGGGGAAATATGCAGGATAGTATCGTTACCATTATGTAGCGCTGTCTCCCACAACCCAGCACCATAGAGTTGGAAAGTGGACGCGTAGTAGCCGCCACCTATACCTTGGAGATCCGCACCATACAGGGTATAAGTGCCGAGTGAGCCATCATGGACAAGGGTAATCACACGGCGTTCCGCATCGTCTATCTCTGCGTCACTGATTTGACTGTCGCGCATCTCGCCAAGACCTAGAAAGCTTTTTGAAAAGCCGTTATTGGCCTTAGCAATGGCAATGGATTTCCCTGTATGGGGATCAAGCAAAACAATAACACTCTCATATTCATTTTCGTCGGTTCCTATGGTTATTGCATCGAGATGGTAGACACGAATAGTATCGGCCATAGCGTAAGTCTTGCTAGGATCTTCGCCTGCCCAAGCAAGAAATTTGAGTTCGTCTTGGTTCTGGCGTAACCAGAAAAACTGCCCTAAACCATCGGTATAGGCAGTTGCGTCGGTCAAAGAAATGGTCTCATCGCCACGGAAGAAGGTTTCAGGCAATACCAGCGGCGTGCGGGAGAAGTTGCCACTGCCAGCAACATAGGTATTCGAATTAAAGATTAAGTTATCGGCAAATCCGGCAACATCAAAGGCAAGGAAATAGTTCCCCCAGTTATTCGAGCTTCCCATAATGGTGCCTTGAGCTTTTTCAGGGGTGCTTTCTGCACGATACAGAAAAAGTCCCCCTTCTAAAAGGGCTTCGCGTTTAAAAGCTTCTTTAAAGCCATCGCTGTTTGTTACGGCATCGCGATTGGCCAGTTGTTGCGCTCCTTCGGTCTGCTGTGTTGGGTTATCGGCATTTTCGCCATCAGCAGCATCGCCGCCTTCGGCACCACCTTCTGGTGTTCCGCCTTCCTGTCCTTCCAAAGCGGTGGCACTCAATACGGCATTCAGTTGTTCGGCCGACCACTGTGTAGGAATTTGCGGTGCGGCTCCGGGGGTTACCGAGGTACCAAACCCAGGTGTAGTTATTTCAACCGCCCCCTGAGATGAGGCCACCGCGATAGCCCCGCCAAGGAGGGCAACTTGCAATTCTCCGCCATCTATCTGATTGCCCGCTACGAGCGTTCCACGAATACCTATGGTGGCCGTCGGAGTATTCACTCGCATTTTTTCAAAGTCATTGCGGGCAATTTTTCCTGTTACAAAACGGAACGCCCCTTTGGTAACTTGAATGGCGCTCTCTCCCGCCCCTTGATTGGGATCGAAAACGAAGGTGTCAACGACCAGTTCGCTGTTCGGCCCAATGGTGAAAACGGAATTATCTGTGAACATCAATTGCACTTTACCATTCTGTTGCGTGAGAACAGTATCGTTCTGAAAAATATCGCCTTTGATGGCAAGTGCACGACGCACTCCGTCTGCGGCTACTGCTTCAGCACTCCCTTCGAGAGCAGCAACACGGCCAATTGGCGCCGCCCAGACTTTACAGGCGAGAAAGAAAACGAGAAAGCACAGGAGAATGGCGCGTACATTTCGCATGACTAAAACTCCTTACTGAGCATGAACATGAACTGTTCACGGTCATAGTCATAGATATCAAGGTTAGAGCGATTATCAACCCACGTGTAGGTAAAACTGGCTGACATGCCGTAGTCGAAACGACGGGTTAGACCTAGATTGTAGCGCCATTCCTCATCGCGGCGCGCTTCGTCAAAGAGAGGTGCTCCAGTAGCGGCTACTGCCATTTTATCTTTATAGCGATTCCAAGTGTAGCTGGTGAAAGCTGATCCGGTTAACTGCCACGGGAGCGCTGCAAAACCGCCAAAACCAATTTGGCGCATTCGGTAGCTGTTTTCTGCCGCTTCTGCATGGTTATTACCAAGTCGCCCACGCATTTGCAGCATCAGTTTGCCATCAAGCAGGGTATAGCGTGGCGCAACTTCCAAAGCGGTGTACGTGCTGTCCATTAAGTCATTGTCGGTCACATCGCGTTTTTGAAATAAAACACTGGCTGAAAGCGCCAAGCGATCGTTAAGCGGGGTCAACAAAGATGGGGCAAAGCCGTAGTAACGGGCGTAATGGTCGTGCCCAATTCTGATTTCGTCCAGCAGAAAGCCAAAACGAAAAAGCTTCCCGCCGGAAGCATACAGGGGTGTAATGCCAAATGAGTATATCTCCGCATTATACTCGCTGGCATTGCTATGATAACCAACGCGCGTCACGCCTGCACTGTATTCCATGGCAGCACCACCGCGCTGGCCAAAGTCATGCTGAAGCGTTGCATCAAGCGCCTGCACATCGGCCCATTTACGCTGGGGGGGCATGCCGGTATTTTGAAGCTCTAGCCCGCCGGCTAACCGTAACTCACTGTTATATGTCGCTACGTTAGCGTTCGTATCGTACATACCACCGACGGATAAACGGCCTCGCAATGCATAGCGCTTATCTGCTTGCTCCATCTGCGCAATCAGCGTTTCCACATTTCGCTTCACGGTGTCAGGCGGACGCTGCTCCAATACCCGCTCAAACTCTAACCGCGCTAGGGTATAGTTTTCGAGCATCATATAGGCTCTACCAAGTTCTAAGCGCACACGTGGCAAATTGGGATTTGCCATCAAGATCCGTTCAAAAGCATCGGCAGCGGTTTCATATCGCCCGATAGACATTGCGACCATACCGAGTTCAAAATTGGCATCTGCATGAAGAGGATCGTTAAAAACAGCCTCCAGATACTTGTCGAATGCTGCCGCATTCTCCCCCTGCGATCGAAGCACTCGTGCTTCTTCCAGCGATGACAACGCAGGTAAAGCCATTACGCCAACAAGCACAACAGCACCAAGCCACTTACGCCACTCCATACTCTCCTCCTTAAAAATACTTCAACCATGCAACTGTAACAACTGGGCTAAAATAGTGTTCTATCAACGGCAAACTTATCAAAAACGCAGGAATAAGAGCAATAACTTATTCTGCATTTTTGCCTTATTGTATCTGCAAATCCCTAAGTGCATATGCGGCAAGGTCGCGGAAAATTGGCCCTGCCATTCGCGAACCTGAACCACCATTCAAGACAAACACAGTTATTGCTATGCGCGGGTCATTCGCCGGGGCATATCCGGAAAACCACGCATGATCCCAGTATTTTTTTGGAATTTTATCCGCATCATACTTTTCATCCGGAGGAATACTGATAACTTGCGATGTACCACTTTTCCCTGCAAGCGGAATATCTTTAAGCGCCATCCGCCTCCCTGTTCCATGCTCACCAGTTATAACCAACTCTAAACCTTTACGGATAATCGCGAGATTTTTATCCTGAACTGCCGCCCGCTCAAACATCACAGAATAACTTTGGGTATTGTCCAGATGGGTCGCTACACGTGGAACTAACACTTTTCCGCCATTAGCAATGGCCGCCATCATGACATTTATTTGCAATGGGGTTAGTGTCACATATCCTTGCCCTATCGATACAGGAATCGTATCGCCAGGATACCATGGCTCGCCTCGTGCCTCCCGCTTCCACTGCCGTGTAGGGAGAATGCCGACTCGCTCACCTGGCAGATCAATGCCAGTCAGTTTTCCAAGACCCATCATTAATCCGTATTTGGCAATATTGTCAACTCCAATTTCTAAGCCAAAGTGATAGTAGTAAGTGTCGACACTTTCTTCAAGGGATTTATAAATATTCGTGTGGCCATGACCGCCTTTTTTCCAGTCGCGATAACTCCGATTCCCTAATTGGTATACTCCAGAGGAAAAAACCGAGGAACGCTCGGTCAACACACCTGTTTCAAGGCCTGCCAAAGCGGTAATAGCTTTAAAAACACTTCCCGGCGGATACGTGCCGCGAATTGATTTGTCACGCAACGGGTGCTGCGGGTTATTGTTCAAGGCACGCCAATCTTGCGTGCTGATTCCAGCAGCAAACAAATTCGGGTCATACGCCGGATATGAGCCTATCGCCAACATTTCGCCGGTAGCGACGTCCATTACCATAGCAACGCCAGATTCCTCCAGAAAAAACTCATCCATTTTACGCTGCAATCTGGCATCAATAGCCAGCGTGATAGGCTTTCCTGAAATTGGCTCAACACGATCCACCACCCGAATAGGTCGATTCCGCGCGTTTACTTCATAGGTCACACTTCCTGCGACTCCCCGCAAATGCGACTCGTACGATGCCTCTATTCCGTTCTGCCCGACCAAATCTCCCATAGCATAGCCCTGATACGCCTCGCTCTTCATTTGACTTTCGCTGATTTCGCCAATATAGCCAAACACGTGCGCAGCCAAAGATTTATATACATAATGGCGTTTAGAAACCGCTTCAACACGCAAACCAGGATATTCATAGCGGTGCGCTTCGACAAAGCTGACCTGCTCGAAAGTAATGTCTCGCTTGACGGCTAATTGCTGAAAGCGTTGTGCTCGACGATAGGTTACCTGAAACTCTTGGGTATCAATTTCAAAGTAGTCGTGCAAAAAGCCAAAAAGTGCGTCCTCATCCCGCACATCTTCTTTGGTGACGACAAGGTTGTAACTGGGGGTGTTCGTAACAAGCAATTCGCCGTTACGGTCGTAAATATTCCCGCGCGGTGCCTTAATTTCGTAGGTGCGGATACGGTTGCGTTCGGCTTTCTGCAAAAAAGACTCATGGTGCAATACCTGCATGTACCACAGCCGAAAGCCAAGCACGAATAATCCGGCGAGGATAACCGCAAGGTAAAAAACAAGCCGTTGCTGGGAGGTGGTAAGCGTATCGCGCTGGCCGTACATCAGCGCCCTCTCTTCGTTGCTCGATCATTTGAACCCAAAATCGCCTCGATCCCGTTATGGAATCGGATAACACTATTGCAGAACATCAGAAACACAATCGCACTCAGCAATGCCTGAATGAGGATTTTAAAAATAGTCTCTGGCGCAAAGATAGTGTGCCATTCGCTCATATACCCAAATGTCCCCTGTGCCGTGCTTGCCAATTGAAGAAAGGCAAGGACAAGCGAGGTAAAGACCAGAACAATAGCGAATTCGAATTTTTGGGTCAGAAGTTTGCGATAGCGCAATGAGGTGACAATATAAGCAACTGTGCCATACGTTATAGTGTGCAAACCAATCAGGCTGGCCGTCATGGTGTCAACGATAATGCCAATGATAAAACCAAGTGCTATCGCCTCGTTTGCTTCAAGCAGACTTACCAACAGGATAAAGTAGACGAGCGTTAGATCAACATTGATATATTCATGCGGATATGCGAGCGATTGCAAAGCAAAAAGCACAAAAAAAACGACAAAGTGTATGGCGGCTTTCACCGGTCAACTCCCGTATATTCAGGTGAGAGATACTGCATAATCAGTACACTTTCGATATGCTGCACGTCAATGAATGGCGCGATAGTCGCCTGCGAAAACAGGTCGCTTCCATCTTCTAATGCTGTAATGCGGCCAATCGGTATGCCTGGCGGAAAAACCGTATCGGTGCCACTGGTATGAACCATTTCCCCTATTTGTCCATTATGCCGGACGCGCAGATATTTGCTCGACAGCACCCCATCGATACCACCAACGACAATCAGCGGATCTCGGCTTTCAGCGAACACACCACTGACAGCAAAGTTAGGATCCTGCACCGTAAGAATTTGCGAATAGCCAAGCGACGTGTGAATGACACGCCCCACCACCCCGTGCTCGTTAATCACCGGCATACCCGCGACAATGCCTGACTCGCTTCCAATATTCACAATAAGCGTATAAAACCAAGGAGAAGGGTTGCGCCCGACAACTCGTGCATAACGCAATGGGAACTCAGAGGTTTCTGCATATTGGAAATGTTCGCGGAGCGCCATCAATTCGCGCTGAACTTCATGAAATGTCAATAATGCCAACCTTGCTTGATTGAGTTCGGCACGCAATTTTTCATTTTCTCGCTCAGCTTCTTTAAGAAAAACATAACGACTCAAGATGTTTCCAAAAAAATCCGAGGTGTGCATAATTCCACTTTGAATCGGGCCGACCAACGGAACCAGTATCTTAGAAAGCGGACTGGCAGGCGATATTTTTCCTGCCAGTTGCAAAGAGATCAACATCAACAAAAGCATGATAGTAAGGGAAAAAAATACTCGCTTTTTCTTGCCAAAGAGAAAATGCAACATGGATACGCTCCAAAGGCACACACGAGGTGTGCTGATCAGTTCATTTCAAGGGCGTAGATAATAACCGAAAGAGCATACCATTGCTAGTAATAGAAATTTGCCTACCAAACTCTGAGGTAAATTTTTTACCTTCACTTAGCGTTTTGCTCCACTCGGATGCGCCACACTTCCCGTATAAAAAACGACACATTCCCCCTGCGCCACGGGAATCATGTCGCGCAAGCCGGTAAAAATTGAACCAACGAGATTCGCCGCTACGCCAATCAATGATCGTCCCGCCTCCACTTTTGGTTTATCAAATGGCCCATTTACCTCTTGAACAAACGTTGCGCATCCTTTGTTGTTCAACACCGCAATCGAAACAGCGTCAAACCGTTGCTGCCGGAAATCGAGCCCACCCTTCAGAGCGACACGATTTTTCGGAGTGGAAAAGGCCACATCACGCAACGTTCCGTACCCTTTTCCTATAGGAATATCGGCATGCAACGTATCAATCACCGTGCTTCCTGTAATCAACGCGTTCCCCGCCAGTGAACCAAAATCAAAACCTTTCGTAACTGCCGCCCCAAGTGGCCCGGCCAGAACAAAAGCACCAACATCAAATAAATCGATTTTATTCGAGTTTTCATAACTCTGAATCACTTTATCCACATCGATACTGACCAATTGTACCCCTTGCATCTGAATCACGGCCGAGCCATCAAGCGCCGCTCGAATTTCGTTCGCATCCTTGCCAACCAGTGCAAGATCTACCGTCGTGTGCAAAACACCACCGCGCACAATATCGTGATAGCGGAACATATGGGCAACTTTCGCCGCTTCTACAGCTCTACCAGTCACTTGCACCCGTTCGTCTTTCAATGCAAGCAAAAGGGTGCCACCGAAACTTTCTGTTTTTGCCTCCAATGCAAGTTTCCCTTTTTCATGCGCCAGCGTTCCCGCAAAAGAAACCGCTCCTTGCAGTTGCGGCGAAGCCAGCAGCCCTGCCGCAGCCAGGTGAGTGACCTCTACCACAAACGGAGTTGCTATACGTGACACGTGCGTATTGATCTCTATCGTAGGTGCAGCAATACGCCAGTGCGGATTCTTTACCTCAACCTGCGCGGTTCCCGTGCCATTCTCAAGCGTCAGGTTCGCGTCAAGCGTACACGTTTGATTTTTTTCTAGTGTCAAGCCAAACCGTTCGTTCATAGCTTTTTGATTCAGCGTAAATGCTGCGGAACGTGCCTCTATATCGCTACGAATACTCCCATGAGAAAAACCACTGAGAGTTCCCGACACGTCGAGCCTTCCAGTGGCAACCTGCGGATAGCCTGCCAATGCCAGCACCGGCGCAATGTCGAGCTGCTTTACATCAAACTTCACGGCATCAAGAACGCGCGGCTGGCCAGATGGCAGCGACATTTCAATCCGGCTCGTGCCGCCAAAGAGATCAGAAACCAGCACCCCGTTTTGAGTTGCCCCTTGAGTCGTAAGGCTCACATCGACACGCGTTTTTGCGGGTAACTTCCACTGGTCATACTGAATATTTTGCAACACCATCGCCAGCTCCCCTTGTGCGAGGCCGCTCGTTATGTCGATACGAACACCGGGCGACTGCAAGGTGAAAAACGATGAGCGAATAGCAGGAATAACCGCGAGTTGTGTCCCTTCCGTCGTCCCTTGCACCGTAAAATGCACCGGCGAATTGGACAGGAGCTTCACCTGAAAGTGCTCTTGTAGTAAAGCACTGCTCAGAATTACATTTTTACTTTCAAGCGTAAACTGTCCCAACGGCCGCTCAGCATGGGAAAGATCAAGATCGACATCGGCTAACAGCACCCCTGTCGCATAGATTGGCTGCCCAAGAAAGGCGAGGAGTTTCTCAATGACAATAGAGTCCGATTTGAGAAAAAGTTTTTGCGGCTGCGACTGCGCATCAAGCGAGGCTACAAGGTCAATATGGCTTGCAAATGCCTGAATAGCTGCATTGACATTGATCCCCTGCATGGTTCTTTTTGCTGTTCCCTGCACCGCAAGCGATCCGTACAGTGGTGTTTTCAGCAACGCTTCGTACGGTTGCAGCTCGGCAATCGCAATCTGATACTCCGCATCTACCGTACCCGCAAAGGTAAACGTGCCATCCAACACTACACGCGAACCTCGTTCATCACGCAAAATCAGAGAAAATGTTTTTAGCGTGTAGGTAAATCGTTCAAAATAAAGTTGTAACTCCACCTCTTCGTGAAGCTTCCCTAACGTATAGGCCGCCACTTTTTGCTGCCCAAACGGGCTCAGCACCAGCGCCAATGTAGCTCCAATCAACAACACAAGAACCGCAATTGCTGAAGCGAATATTTTCATCGCGCGCATGGAAGCACCCTCCAAAATTTTTCTCACGCCATTATCGCTCATGAGTAAAAAAGCTTGCTACTGATGTTTTCTAGCACTCTCCCAAGAACGTATCAATGATGAATATCTATTGACAATGCCACCACCGACATAGTATTTAACCAATTCGTTAAATATAATCCGAGGTAAGCTCACATGAAACTTAGCCGCCGCACATTTCTTGCTGGCGTCGTTGCCGCTTCAAGCGCCACGCTGCTGGCGCCTCAGAAGTCCATTGCCGCCGTTAGCGATCAATCGTATGCCACACTTATTGACTTGACCAAATGTGATGGCTGCCTAGGTCAAGATGTTGCCGATTGCGTTCGCGCCTGTCGCACCGCCAATCAGCATCGCTTTCCAGAACCAAATCCAGCCATGCTCAAGCCATATTGGCCGCAAAAGAGTTTTGAAGATTGGAGCCAAAAACGCGACGTGACGAATCGTTTGACTCCATATAACTGGACGTTCGTGCAGCATGTTACGGTTGAACATGCGGGGGTAGAGCACGAAATAGCCATCCCGCGGCGTTGCATGCACTGCGACAACCCTCCCTGCGCCAAACTCTGCCCCTTTGGTATTATGAAAAAACACCCTGAAGGGATGGTCGATATCGACCCTGACCTCTGTTTTGGCGGCGCAAAATGCCGCACCGTATGTCCGTGGGATGTTCCGCAACGTCAAGCGGGCGTCGGCATCTACCAGATGCTCGACCCATTACCCGCTGGTGGTGGTGTTATGTTTAAGTGCGACCTGTGTAAAGATACGCTGGCCGCTGGCGAACAGCCCGCGTGCATTCCCGCCTGTACCAAACAGGCGTTAACTATCGGCACGCGCCACGAGATCATGGCGCAAGCGGAAGCGCTCGCGAACGAATACCAAGGGTATCTCTACGGCAAAGAGGAAAACGGGGGTACCTCGACCGTCTACGTCTCTAAGGTTCCCTTTGAAAAAATCGACGCAGCACTTCTTGCGCATTCAAAACAGCCTGAAAGCGTTATGCGTTTGCACCAACCGGACAATATGCTCATCACCCACGAAGGGAAAGCCAAAGCAGTATTGTTAGCCCCAATTATTGGTGCCGTTGGCGCTTTTATGGCAACAGCCAATAAAGAGAAAAAAGCGGAGGAAAAGTAAATGCAACAAGATACTGTTATCCGCCACAGTCGTACCGTACGCATTATTCACTGGATGGTGGCACTCAGCGGCATTGTGCTGATATTCAGCGGATTTGGAGAAATGCCAATGTATAAACGATACATGGTCGACCAACTCCCTGGCCTTTCGTGGGCATCAAACTACGAAATTAACCTGCAAATCCACTATATTGCAGCGATTTTCTTTCTTCTGGGCTCCGTCTTTCACGCCGTATACCACTGGCGTAGACGTGAATTTGCCGCGCTTCCGCAAAAGGGAGATGTCAAAGAAAGCATCCATATTATACAAGCAATGGCGACGGGCAAAGAGGAACCACCACACGGAAAATTCCTTGCCGAACAGCGACTGGCCTATGCCGCCATTGCCATCGTCAGCTTTGTCTTGATCATCACAGGACTGATAAAAACCTATAAAAACATCGGTAATGTCATTGTACCGCCCGACTTCCTCATGTATGTCACGTACACACATACCTTTGCGACGATAGCCTTTTTGCTGCTCTTTTTGGCGCATCTGGGTGCGTTTCTGGTAAAGGCCAACTGGCCGCTGTTTCCATCGATGTTTACGGGGCGCGTAAGCCGTGCATATGCCAAGCGTCGTCATGAAAAATGGAAAACCTAACGTTTTCGTAGCGTTTACTATTTTCTCTCGCTTTTCACCAAAGACTTGCGTATAAAAATCTGGCATCAGTCACCACACACCGCTGTGGTAACAGTTAAAGAATCAGGAGGCATCTATGGCTCAAATTCTTCTTAAAGGGAACCCGATCAACACATGTGGCACACTCCCGGCCGTTGGCTCTCAAGCTCCCGCTTTTACCGTAACTGGCATTGACCTTGCGGATATGAAGCTTACTGACTTCAGCGGGAAGCGCGTTGTGCTCAACATTTTCCCCAGCATCGACACCCCCGTGTGCGCGTCATCTGTCCGTCGCTTTAACGTCGAAGCGGCCAAACTCGCTAATACCGTAGTACTCTGCGTTTCAATGGATCTTCCGTTTGCCCACAAGCGTTTTTGTGGTGCAGAAGGGATCGAAAATGTCAAATCCGTTTCCGGAATTCGTTCCAATGGTTTTGGCAAAGCGTATGGGATTGAGATCATTGATGGTCCACTGGCGGCACTGTATGGCCGAGCAATTGTTATCATCGACGCCTCTGGTATCGTCACGTACACCGAGCTGGTTCCTGAAGTAACACAAGAACCTGACTACGACGCGGCCATCGCTGCCATGCAATAGGATTTGCTTTTGCAAAGCGCTGCTCCCTCTACTGGGGCAGCGCTTTTTTATTGCGCAAATTTTGCACGCTGTGAGTATTTTAGCCACTCAGCCACTGACCATTTTCCGCAGTGACGCTATTCCCTTCAGCTTTTTTTGGTGAAGGCACGTTACATGCAGGGAAAGGGTTTCGCTCAAAATCATTCGAGGAGAGAGTATCCATGAAATTCAAGTCAGGTTTTTTCTACACGGCACTCGCCACCGCTGTACTTGCGAACACAACTACCTACGCGCAAACTTCACCCTGCGATCAAGCCAAAGCACCAAAATCACCGATTACACAAACCTTCACGGCTAACCTCAAAGGGTTCTTTCCCGCCAACAGTTGCTTTGAAATAGTTCAAGAAAACCCCGCCATCGAAGGGTTTCAATACCTTGTCGTCGATGCCAAGTGGACCGAAAATGGCCAAGTCAACGAACAGCGCATCGATGAAATCACGGACGGCAACATTATGATTTCACAAGCCCTTGATTTGCGCACCAGAGAAGACGTTGTCGGCACCGTAAAAGCCAAATATGCTCCACCCCTCAAAATTACCACTTCCAGTGATGACTACGTTGCCGGTGAACTTGGTGCACCCAATACCGTTATCGTGTACAGCGATTTTGCCTGCCGCTATTGCCGCAGCGCCTTCGAGCATCTCCTTGCTAAGGCGGGCAAAGACGTTGTCTTCTATAAAAAACACTATTCCATCGCGCCTAACTCAGCCGTGCTCGCCAAGGTTGTTCTGGCCGCAAAAAAGAGCGGCATGAAAGATACCGTTGCACTGCAAAAATCGTTGTATGACCTGAAGGTCGTCAACGAATCACCTGCCAAGGCGCAACAGGCGGCTCTTGAAGCGATTAAAAATTTTGGAGAGCGGAAAAAAGTTGCGGAATATCTCGCCGCGAACGATGCCCAACTGCAAATGTACGTCGATCAAACCATTGCCTTTGCCAAACACCAAGGGTGGCAAGGAACCCCAGTCGTCGTGATCAACGGCAAAGTTATTCCTGGCGGATTTAATCGACAAGCGATTGACAGCGCCCTGCCATCTCGTTAATAGTAAGCGTGCCGTGCTGCTCGCTTCTCGGTAAGCGAGCAGCCGCATTCTGTAATAGAGGGGTGAGCAGGCATGGATATTCCATACAATGAGCCATTTATCATGGCGTTCACCCTCGTCTTTCCTGCCGAAATGTACGACAAATCGCAAATCATGATTCTTTTCCTGCTCACGCTCTACAGCGCATCGGCCGTGTTTTCCGGCGCCACTATTGGCATTTTACTCGCCAACGTCCCCATGATAGTGCTCGCACAATTTGCCGGACAAATGGTTCCCAGTGCTGTCGCCACCCTGTTTTGCTTTGTGGTTTTTTGTACTTTAGGGTATATGGCGCTGAATTCCCGACCGCCCGGCAATGTCATCTCCAAAAAACTTCGCTACGAATTCCATAACCCCGTCTACACCTGTGCACTGGCTTGTTTTATCACCGAATTTGGCGATAAAACACAATCCGTCGTTGCCTCGCTGGCGCTCTACTACCAACAAAGCCTCTCGGTCATCTTAGGTTTCACCTTCGCCGTCATCATTACAAATTATATTTTAATTTCCTTCAAAGATTTGGTTACCATGAATATCTTCGCCTTGTACCGATTAAGCGGTTACGTTTTTCTGGGATTCGGGGTACTTATGGGGATCGGAATTTTGCAGTACATTTTTTAAAGAGGAAGCATCGTGAGTCAGTCTTGGTACGTTATTCGCACAAAACCACTGAGCGAGCATATTGCTCAGGCCAACCTCAGTTCGCAAGGATTCGAGTGTTTTTTTCCGCAATTTTATGACCGGCGTAAAAAAAGAGTACGTCCCCTTTTTACATGCTATTTGTTTGTGAAATTTGATTACTGGAATGATTTCCGTGCCGTTAGCTACACACGGAGTGTCGCTAATATCGTCCGTTTTCGCGATATGCCTGCTTCCATTGACGAAAAACTTATCGAAGAGTTACGGCGCCGTACCGACAAAGAAACCAGCCTGATTATTACGTTCAAAAAAGGCGAAGCGGTCAGCATTGTTGATGGGCCATTTGCCGGCCACGAAGCGGTATTCCACGAAGACACCAAAGACCTTGAACGCGTCGTCATCTTCCTCACTATCTGCGAGCGGCTTGTGCAAACCGTCATCGCCCGTAGCGATCTGGATAAGTCGTAGCACCTATGCGTAGCCGACTTGCCCCCAGCCCGACGGGCTATCTGCATCTTGGTAATGCGTGGGCGTTTCTGCTGTGCTACCTCGCCACCAAAGCGCAGCAGGGAACGCTGGTGCTGCGAATCGAAGATCTTGACCCCGAACGCTCGCGCCCTGAATACACCAACGCCATCTACCGTGATCTGGAATGGCTTGGCATAGAGTGGGATGAAGGGGGAGCCGGAAGCGATCCCGCCATCTACCAACAGAGTCGGCGCGCCGAACAGTACCAAGCGGCGCTCCAGCGGTTGATCGCGAGCGGCCACGCCTACCCCTGCTATTGCAGCCGCAAAGAGTTGCGCCAAGCTGCGGGAGCACCACATAGAGGCGAATACACCGACTATCCCGGCACCTGCCGCCCGCCACGAGACTCGCACGCCACAGAAAACCGTCGCCACGCTTGGCGCGTCAAAACTGATGAAACAATGTGGACGTTTTGCGATGCGATTCATGGCGAGTGCCACTACACCCTTGCCCAGTGCGGCGGGGATTTCCCGCTCCAGCGCTCCGATGGTGTCACCGCGTATCAGCTCGCAGTTGTTGTGGACGACGAAACCATGCAGATCGACACGATTGTTCGTGGCGACGACCTGCTGCACAGCACACCACGGCAACTCTTCCTGCAAAAGCTCCTTGGCTATCGCCACCCACAGTACGCGCACGTTCCCTTGCTGATCGACCAGACCGGCGAACGGCTGGCCAAGCGCCATGCCTCACTGGAAATTCAGGCGCTACGCCACCAAGGGCTTGCCGCCAGCACGCTGATGGGATATCTCGGGTGGAAAGCCGGTTTGCGAGATCGAAGAGAACCATGCCGCGCCCAAGAGCTGATTGCTGGATTTTCGTGGGAAAAGATCCCCAAAACAGCACTCACCATTACAGACATGAACGAGCTACTCTAGCCCTTCATCACCATACGTGAAGGATTTTACGAAACAACCACACCCCACCACCAAGACAAATCGCTAACGTGAGAAACGGAGCCAACCACGGCGATAACGCTCCCGCACTCCCAAGCGCCGCCGTTAGGTGGCTTAACAGGTAGTAGATCACGGCGATCCCAAGCCCACGAGCCACCGCAAACGCTTTCCCCCCTGAGCGCTCCAACGTAATTCCAAAAGGGATCGCAATAAGAAACAAGAGTAAAACGGCCAGCGATGCCAACAAGCGCGCCCCCATCTCCCCGACAAATCGCCCCCATTCCTGACCACTCGCCACAACCAACGGAAAGTCTTCCAGTAATTCGCTAAAACTATACTCCTGCAACTCACGCCCGACCGCGCGCGCCGCGCCGTCAACACCAAGAAACGGGAGTGTCAGCGAAGGAACATGTTGTCGTCCGAGACCAGTAAAGCTTTCAATGTGGGCATCGTGCAATTCCATGCCGTCAGCAAACAACCTCGCTGACGCAGCATCGATACGCTGCACAATCACGCCATCGCGCAGCGTGAAGACTTCCACCCCCTGGAACATATGAAGCGAAAGATTAAAGCGGTGAATAACGGCGAACTCATTGCCGTCAATGCTGCGCACCCACAGATTGCCACCCACCACTTCCGAAAGTGGCTGCACCTGTTTGGCCTCATATTTGAGCGTGGACTTCATCGCTGGCATGGCCATGCGATAATTCACCTCGCCCAGCGCAAAGTGACCCAACATCAAAAAAAAGGCGCACACCGCGGCCGGCGCCACCAAACGCCTCAGCGAAAGCCCACTAGCCAGCAATACTTTAATTTCATTCGTGATGCTTAAATGCGTCCCGAAAAGAATCGTCGCAATCAGCACCGCCGCCGGTAGCAACTGATAGAGGGCGAAAATTGTCGCGGAAGCATAGTAACGCACCACCGAAAACCACGATGTCAGGAGCCATAACTCATCAAAGTGCTCAACGGAATCGATCACCAGAAAAAGTGACAATAACGCCACCAACGTCAGTGCGAGCGTCACCAAATATTGTTTCAGCAAATAGCGCTGTAGAATCACGTTACCTCCGCGCCGCAAGAATGCCCGTGCCAACCGTGACACCAGCCAAAACGATGAGTGGCACCCATTCGCCACACCAGAGCGGCAGCGTTCCACCTTTTGCCAGCGAAGTCGAGAGCGAACGGAGTAAGTGAAAAATCACCACAACACCAATGCCCACGAGCACGCCACTACTCTTCGCACTGCGCATGCGCGGCGTTCCGATCAGGAACCCCAGCACACCAAAGAACAAGGTCGCGAGCGCAAACGTCGTCCGCTTATGAAACTGCAGCACCGCACCACTATCTTCACGTTGGCGTAGTTCAACACTGGTGATGGTATGGTGCGAACGATTCAAACCAATACCTTCAATACGTAAAGGGAACTCATGACGAGAAAAGCGGATATAGTCAGTTCCTTGGCGACTATCGAGCACGCTCCCATCGAACAGTAACAATGATGTCCCCTGTGGCGTGCGCACTAATTGACCAAGACGGGCACTGATTGTGACCGACGGCGTCGCCACTAAAATATCGTGCAGCCCTTCACGATCCACACGACTACAATAGAGAACCGCATCCCCGACAGAACGAAAAACCCCCGGCGTCAGCGATTCATACGACAGATTCGCGACAGCGGCGTTAACCGTTCGCCCCATTCGCTCAGCGCCTTGCGGAATCAAATAATGATTATTCACGATGCCAAAAATTGCCAACCCACCAGCCACTGCACCAACCACCGCCATCAACTGCATACGCGAAATGCCACTCGCCATTAGTACGGTCAGCTCATTATTGCGTCCCAGTACGCCAGCCATCGCGGCTGCGCCGATAAGTGCCGCAATCGGCAACGCAATGAAAATTGTTTGCGGAAACGTGTAGAGAAGGATCGCAAGGATATCGAAAAGCGATATCCCTTTTCCCAACAACTCACTGGAGAGTTTGAGCACGCTATTCAGCGTCAAAATGATGGCAAGTGATACAAACGCGGCCAGAAAAAAGAGGGCAAATTCGCGCAACACATAGCGCTGATAAATCTTCATGTTGCTCCAATATCGATTTCGTCGTTGCCACCAGTCATAAAGCCTGTGTAAAATAGCGAAACTTGCGACGAAAGAGAAGGGTAAAGAGGAGTAGCCATGCGTTATTTGACTGCCGGCGAATCACACGGCAAAGGATTATTTGCCATGATCGAAGGTTTTCCCGCCGGACTCACGGTAGAAGCAGCAACGATCAATGAACAACTCAAACGTCGCCAAATGGGCTATGGCCGTGGCGGACGGATGAAAATAGAATCCGATACGGTCGATTTCCTTTCCGGCATTCGCTGGGGGAAAACCCTTGGTTCGCCCATTACCTTAGCCGTATGGAATAACGACCATAAAAACTGGACGGAAATGATGCATGCCAGCGCGGAGCACAAACAACCGGATCGCGCTGTGACGCGCCCACGCCCCGGCCATGCGGATCTTGGCGGATGCCTGAAACGTAACTTGCGCGACGTGCGCGACGTTTTGGAACGTTCCAGCGCGCGCGAAACGGCAGCGCGCGTGGCCTTTGGCGCGCTGTGCAAAACGTTTCTGGCAACCTTTGGCATCACCGTGCAAAGCTATCTCATCCGTTTAGGCGAACTGGAATGCCCGAAAAACGGCGCCGACGTGGCGGCAGAGGAGATCAACGCGATTGCCGACCAGAGTATTGTCCGTTTTCTTGATAGTAGTTATGACGAAGCAGCGCGCGAATACGTCGATAAAACTCGTGCTGCCGGCGATACCCTCGGCGGAATTTTTGAAGTCATTATTCATGGCGTCCCAGCGGGGATTGGTGATTACGCCTTCTACGACCGCAAACTTGATGCCAAACTCGCACAAAACTTAATGAGTTTACAAGCGGTCAAAGGGGTAGAAGTTGGCATGGGATTTGGCGTTGCCGCCGTCCCCGGCTCCCAAGTACACGACGCCATTACCTATGAAGATGGGCAGTTTACCCGCACCACGAATCGTGCGGGCGGCATTGAAGGCGGGATGAGCAACGGTATGCCGATTGTCGTCCGCGTCGCCAAAAAGCCGATCCCAACGCTCTACAACCCACTGCCCAGCGTCGATATCGAAACCAAAATGCCTTTTAAAGCGACGATTGAACGCTCCGACGTCACCGCCGTTCCCGCCGCTTCCATTATTGGCGAAGCGATTTGTGCTATTGTCATCACCGAACTGATGCTCGAAAAATTCGGCGGCGACAGCATGAGTGAAATTCAAAGAAATTATGCCGGATACTGTGAACAAATACGCACATTCTAAGAGGAGCGGCACATGAGCAAAGATCACATTATCTTGACAGGATTTATGGGGAGCGGAAAAACCAGTGTCGGACAGCTCCTTGCCCACAAGCTCAACCTGCCATTTGTCGACCTCGACCACCTGATAGAACAGGACGAAGGGCGCAGTATTCGCGAAATATTCCAAACACAGGGCGAAGAAACCTTTCGTAAGCTCGAAAGCAAGGCGATTCATAAAGCGCTTGCCGAGCCCCGTTCGGTCATCGCCACGGGCGGCGGCGCACTGATGATTGAAGAAAACACTCGCTTGCTGAAGCAACGAGGGCAAATGGTCTATCTACAAGCAGAACCAGAAACGCTTTGGGAGCGGGTGCAGTGGAACGACGACCGCCCATTACTCGAAAAGCATTCGACGCTGGAAGCATTTTCCTCGCTTTTGCAAAGTCGCATCCCCAACTACAAACAAAGTCACTTCATCATTGATGTCGACCACCTGACACTCGAAGAAGTGGCGCTGTGCATTATGGAGTTGGTCGCCGAATGAAACTGCATATCCCCCTTACCACGACCGAGGATCGCAGTTACGCCATCGACATTGCCAATCAATTTGCCATCCCTGAAACCATGCTGCAAGGTCGCCGTCTTTTCATCGTGAGCAACGCCAAAGTATGGCAACTCTGGGGTGATGCGCTCTGTGCAAACGTACACCAGCAACCATATCACCTTTATCTTATGGAAGATGGCGAACAGTTCAAAAGTGCAACCACGTGGATTGCCATCCAAGAATGGTTACTTGCAGAAGGTGCCAATCGCAAATCGCTCCTCCTAGCGCTGGGCGGTGGCGTCGTTGGTGATCTGACCGGATTCGTCGCCTCCACCTTCATGCGTGGCATTGACTTTATTCAAATCCCCACCACCTTGCTCAGTCAGGTCGACTCGAGTGTTGGCGGCAAAACCGCCATCAATCTTCCTGGTGGTAAAAACATGGTGGGAACCTTTTATCAGCCACGCCTCGTCGCCATCAACACCACGACACTCAGCACACTCGACCCACGCGACTATGCGGCGGGGCTTGCGGAAGTGGTCAAATATGGTTTTGCGATGGATAGTGCGCTTTTTGAATATCTTGAAAATCGAGTCACCGCCATTATGGAACGCGATCAAGTGACCCTCGCACATATCATCGCGTGGTGCTGCCGCATTAAATCGGAGATTGTTGCACAGGATGAAAAAGAAGGCGGTCTGCGCGCTATCCTCAATTTCGGACATACTTTTGGGCATGTCATCGAAAAAGAAGGTCATTACTGCGACCACAATCACGGCGAAGCGGTTGCGATCGGCATGGTGCTTGCCGCACGATTAGCGGAAAAAGTTCTCTCCCTTCCAGCGTCAGCAACGGAGCGATTGATACGACTCCTTGAGCAATTCACCCTGCCGACAACAACAACACTGACTCAAGAGACACTTGATGCGGGAGTAGCCTCGGACAAAAAAAGCGCCGATACGACTATTACCTTCGTCCTTACCCCATCGATTGGCCAAGCCGTCCTCACCCCATTTTCGCTCCCTTTTCGCCTGAAGGAGATCTCTGCGTGAAAGTAACCGATCCTCGCTACCTCCCGCTCCAGGAAAAAATCCGGCACCTTACCAAGATGCTGGGAGATGAGCCGCGCTCCAAGCTTTTTGTCCCATTGGCAATTGCCCAGCTCGACCTTGATGATCCTGCCGCTGCCGAACAGACCTGCTTGCGCGGACTTGATCGCAACCCGGAGTATTATCAAGCGTATACGGTGCTTGGCTTAGCGCTTTCCAAACAACATAAAAACGACGAAGCGCGCGAAGCCCTGCTAAAAGCGGTTGAACATACCACGGGCAATATTCAGGCATCGCGCTTATTGAGCGTGCTGTACGAAGAAAAAGGCGATCTCAAACAAGCTATCCGTCAACTTCAGGAAATCATCCCGTACTGCTCGCCCGAAGAACAACAAAAAGTACAGGAGCAGGTCGCTCGCCTTGCCGAACAGGTGAAGGCCGCCGAGTTAGCGAGTGGCGTCAACGATGTTGACGATGCGCTCGACTTTCTGGACACCATTAGCGGCAGCGATGAACTTGACGACACCCTTGCTGAACTCAAAGGGAAACTGCACGAAACGTCTGATGAAGAACGCGATGGCGATGCCCCTTCAGCTACCGGCGATGAGGAACTTGATGCCCCACGGCAAGAGCACATCGATGATCTCGATTTTTCGGACTTAAACTTTGACGATAACGATACTCCGAGCGAAGCGACAACGGCCACACCGTTGAACGACGCCCCACCAGCTGATATGGCACGTGCCGAAGATGACCTTTTCAGTGAGTTCCCAGATAGCGTTCCCGCCCCTGAGTCCGATGATGAGGAAGAACTTCCAGTAGAATCGGCTACGAGTAGTGATGAAGACGATATATTTGCGAGCCTTTCTGATACGGCCGAACCAGATGAGAATATACAGGATGAGCTACCAGACGAAGACACCAGCGAAGCGCCAATACCCCCTGACGAAGGAGACAATAGTGCTTTTGAGTTTGATTTTGCGGCGGCGGAAGAGGGAATTGAGGACGAAAAACCTACGGTAGCCGTCGAAGAGGATGCGGCTTTCGCAATGACTGAAGACGCAGAACCTGTACCAGAAGCACCGATGGTAAAACATCCGGAAGCCGTAGAAACTCCAGCCGCAAAAACATCACTTGAAGATGAAATTATCAACCGCTTTTCGCAAATCCCGGACTCCGATTGGGAAATGGGGCTGGACGAAGCCGCTGATGAAATCGGAAACCTTCTCCCGATTCACGGCACGCTGGTGAACGTGCTCGAACTTCCCGCCGATGAAGAGCAGTATATTGCGCATTCGCAGGAAATGACACCTGTTGAGCAAGTGGCCAATGCCACGGACACAGAATCGCAAAGCGAACCACAGGTTGTCGAGATTGACGGAATCGAATACATGCCAACCGAAACCCTCGGGCGCCTTTTCTGCGACCAGGGCTATCCCGAAAAAGGGCTTTTAGTCTATCAGGCGCTTGGCATGGAAAAGTACGGTTCGGTTATTTCGGCCTTGCAAGAGACAATTGAAAAAAATCAGCGCGACATTGAACGGTTTGATATCGAAAAAACGATCAGCGTGCTCGAACACTTTGCCGCACAAATCGACTGCTACGAGGAGGATCCGACATGCTCCATATCACACTGATAAATGGCCCGAACCTCAACATGCTCGGAGTGCGTGAACCCGAAAAATACGGCACACAGACGTTAAACGAAATCGAGACCATTGTTCGCCATGATACTGAGCAACGTGGAGGCACACTGCACGCGCTACAAAGTAACCATGAAGGTGTTTTAATCGACGCTATCCATGCCGCGCGTACCGTATCGGCTGGTATCATTATCAATCCGGGCGGGTTCACACATACTTCGGTTGCACTCCGCGATGCCCTCCTGAGTGTCAGTATCCCTTTTGTCGAAGTACATCTCTCCAATGTGTACGCCCGCGAGCCGTTCCGCCACCACTCATATCTGAGCGATATTGCAATGGCGGTCATGAGTGGCGCAGGCGCACGCGGGTACCTGTACGCAGTGGATTTACTTTTTCACAAACTCACTTCTTCCACTCCATAATCAGCACGGTTTTGCCGTGCCGCTCATGGCATACAGCAGATTGATTTCTTCTGCCCACCGCTCCGGCTGTGGTGTTTCGAGAATCAACGGAATGCCATCGAAACGCACATCGTTCATCAGCCAACGGAATGGCTCCAACCCAAGCTTTCCTTCGCCAAGCGGTGCATGACGATCCACTCGGCTCCCCAGCCCTTTCATGGAATCGTTCAGGTGCATCGCTTTCAGGTAACGGAAGCCCACAACTCGCTCAAACTCAGCAAAAGTTGTGTTGAACGTTTCGCGTGTGGTCAGGTCGTAGCCAGCCGCAAGCGTGTGACACGTGTCCAAGCACACGCCGACACGGCTTTTATCCTCTGTCAACTCGATAATACGCGCCAGATGCTCAAAGCTGTAGCCCATATTGCTCCCCTGCCCTGCGGTATTTTCAATGACGGCACAGACCGTGTTCGTTTGGGCCAGCGCAAGATTGATAGATTCGGCAATGACGCGCAGGCAGGTCTCTTCATCGTGCTTTTTGAGGTGGGAGCCGGGGTGAAAATTCAGTAACGACAAACCAAGCTGTTCACAACGCTGTAATTCGTCCAAAAATGCCGCGCGGGATTTACTCAGCCCTTCACTTTCAGCGTGCCCAAGATTGATCAGATAACTATCGTGAGGCAGGATCATCGCAAGATCGAAACCACCCGCTTCGCAATTGCGCCGAAAAGCCAAAATCTCACTTGATTCAAGCGGCTTTGCACTCCATTGTTTTTGATTTTTCGTAAATAATGCAAATGCTCGCGCCCCAATAGCCGCTGCATTTAACGGGGCATTCGCGACGCCACCACTCGCACTCACATGCGCTCCAATGTATTTCATCACAAACCTCTGACATGATTATTTCGCAAAGCGATAGCAAGTAATTACCATAAAGCAAGTCACAGAACAAACGGTTGCTGTCACTCGTGTTATCGCTTGATTCGCATTACACGCAGTGGTAACGTGGCAGGGATTGGCAAAAGTGCTACAGGAGGTGCCGATGCGCAAACTCGATGTTTTACTGAATATCAGCAATATTATCCTTGATGCTTCGTCACACCAAAACGCGCTTATGGAAATTGTCGCTTATTTAAAAAAAGTTTTGGAATGCGATGTTTGCTCTATTTACCTCCTGAACCGCATGAATGATGAGCAGCTGTGTTTAGTCGCTACCGATGGCCTGCATCGTGATGCGATTGGAAAAGTCACCATGCGCTGCGACGAAGGGTTAACTGGCCGGTGTTACTCGACAAATTCATATACTTTTATTCGCAATGCCTCAAAGCACGAAGGCTTTAAATACTTCCCTGGCATTGGCGAAGAACCTTTCAAAACTTTCATCGGTATTCCACTCAAAAATAAAGCCCACACCTTTGGTGTCTTGGTCTTGCAATTTCACCAAAATAAAAATGTTTCACCAATTCGGGAAAAATTCTTGCTCGCTGTGGCCGCTCAGCTTTCCGGGATGGTACTCCAGCATTATCTGATGGAGGATGCCAGCGCGCCAGAACTGGAATATATGGGCAGAGAAATCGTCCTAAAAGGGATTCCTTTGTCGGCCGGCATTACCATGGGATCGCCCGTGCGCGTGATTTTTCGCTATATTGAAAGCGACCTTGCGGCTATCGACGTTCGCGAAGAGTGCCAGAAACTCACCGCCGCATTTCGCAAAACCGCCACTGATCTCAAAGCGCTTTCACGCAAACTGGAAAAATCAGGCAGCGCCTTCGAATCCGAAATATTCCATACCCACCTTATGATCCTTGAAGACCCGCGTTTACAAAGCGATATTGAGCGGCACATTCTTGATTTCACCAAAAGCGCCGCCTTTTCCGTGCGCCACGTTATCGACAAATATATCGACAAATTTCGCGCTATCGCCGATCCATATCTGCGCGAACGGGCAGCGGATATGGAAGATATCAGTCAACGCCTGATGTGCCACCTTGGCGTTGTGTCACGCCAAACGGAAATCAAAGAAGATAGTATTATTCTGGCCGATCGCCTTACCCCAGGCGAAACTGCTGCGCTTGACCTAGAAAAAGTCAATGCCTTCGTCACGCATGTGGATGGAGTTACGTCGCATACCGCTATTTTAGCCAAAAATCGCGGCATTCCCGCAGTAACAGGAATTGAGAAAATTTTTGATATTACGGAATTCGCCGAGTGGATGATTGTTGATGGCTTTGATGGCACGGTGATTATCAATCCAACCGAAGAAACCATCCTCCGCTACCAAGCGCGAATTACGGAAAAGCAAGCGACCCGGCAGAAAAAAATTAAGATTATTGAAGAGCCAATACGCATAGGTTCAGAAACGATTTCTTTTGACGCCAACGTCTCCAGTGTGCTGGACGCCGAAAAGGCGGCACAGTTTAAAGCAAGTGGGATTGGCTTAGTCCGCACTGAAATTTTCTACCTTCAAAATGATGGCAACTTTCCTTACCAAGAACAATTAGAAACATATCAACGCATCATCCATACGTTTCCTGATTTATCGATTGTGTTTCGTCTTTTTGATATTGGGTCAGATAAAAAAAGTTCACGCGAGGCACGCGAAGACAACCCGGCACTCGGCTTTCGTGGAGCGCGACTTTTAATTGACGATCAAAGCTTTTTCCTCGATCAGGTGCGTGCTTTGCTGGAAGTGTGCGATCCCGCACGTCACAAACTGCTCATTCCATTCATTGCCGATGCCCATGAATTTAACTCCTTGCGCCTAACAATTCTGCAAGAAGCGGCGCGAAAAGGGAAAGCGGCTCCTGCAATTGGAGTGATGGTAGAAATCCCTTCTGCCGTTTTTCAAATCGCCGAGCTCGCACAAAAAGCCGATTTCATTAGTGTTGGCACGAACGACTTGTTCCAGTATTTCTTTGCCCTTGATCGCGCTAATCCACGGGTCAGTAACCTTTACTCTCCAAATAGCCCTGCTTTTCTGGAGTTACTCCAGCAGGTTCTGCTGGCGTGTCGTGCGGCTCATACACCGGTGGAAATTTGCGGGGAAATTGCGTCCGATCACACCATTCTCTTGAAACTTATTGAAATGGGCTATCGCCATTTTAGCGTGAACCCCTATGTTATCAACGAGCTGCGTGCTTTTTTACTCCAAGAACTCCAAAAATCTGAGTGGATTTTGTAACCGACACAACGGGAGATCGCATGGCCATCAACAAAATCAATGTCACCCGTGGTGTACAATGGGTGGAATTCCCTGAACTCGATTTGCGCATTCTCTGCGGTTGCCCGGCCGATGCGGTAAAGCATCTGATCAAGCGTGGCCTTATCCTTTCTCACGAAGTGCAAGGGGTACGATGCGAAACGGGCCCCAATGCCATACTGGTTTCTGATCTTCCGATCCAGAATGGCGAGTTTGCAAACCTCGCGGAATTTCCCGTCCTGCAAATGCTCTACAAACAGGGGATGATCATTCCGGGGCACCCAAACAATACTGGACGAAAGCCACTCTTGATCGGTGCGGCCGATCAAGTGCAATCCCAACTTGGCTATATTTACCGTGGCAATTATGGACTGGTTTCGCGCGAAGAGATGATGGTGGCGGGTCTATCACAAGCACAGGCAGAAGAGTTGTATCGCATTAAACTCAAGTTTGCCTTCGGTCGCATTCAACCAACAACGGAGTTACTCAACACCCATATTGTCGGTGAAGAATCAATCCAACTCGCGCCCGGCCTTTCCCTGAAACGCCTGCGCCCGAATGTCTTTGAGTTCACCTACATCACTTACCGCACTGAATCCATTACCGTCGACTTGAACCTACCCGCCGATCAAAGTTATGAGTGCGCCTATCCGCTCGGACATCGCCGTTTTGAACCAGAATACTTTTCGGTTATTCACTCGGGCGAGGGCGATGGCTGGGACGCGAACCGCCCATGCATGTCGAGCATCCTGACGTATCAAGGGAGTATTTACCTGATTGATGCGGGGCCACACTTGATCAATACCATCACGGCACTCGGGATTGGCATTGAACAAATTGACGGAATTTTCCATACACACGCGCACGATGATCACTTTGCTGGCCTCACGGCACTCATGCGCTCTGGGCGGCGCACGCGTTATTTTGCAACACCACTCGTGCGAGCCTCCGTTACGAAAAAATTGATGGCATTACTCGGACTCGAAGAACACCACTTTAGCGACTATTTCGATATTTGCGATCTCCAATTTGACCAATGGAATAACATTGATGGCCTAGAGGTCATGCCGGTCTATTCGCCACATCCGGTGGAAACCAATATTTATCTTTTCCGCACACTGTGGGGTGATGGCTACAAAACCTACGCGCACTATGCCGATATTGCCTCGTTCAAGGTGCTGCGCGCAATGATTACGGATGATGCGACCAAGCCAGGCATGACACAGGCTTGTTTTGATAAAATTTATCAGGCCTACATGACGCTCGTAGATGTCAAAAAAATTGACATCGGCGGGGGGATGATTCATGGCGAAGCGATTGATTTCGCTTCCGATACCTCCAAACGAATACTTCTTGCCCATCGTGCGGGCGAGCTGACCCTAGAAGAAAAAGGGATTGGTTCGTGTGCCACGTTTGGCACGGTTGATGTGCTCATCGAAGGCGTTTCCGATGGACTACGGCGCCATGCCTTTAACGCCCTCCAAGGCCATCTACCAGGAGCGGCGTTTCATGACTTGCGCATGCTGGTCAACCACCCCCTCAGCGAAATCAATCCAGGCTCGATATTCCTCAAAGAGGGCGATATTCGGCATGAGGTGTTGCTGATTGTCAGTGGTCGTGCTGAAAAAATCTGTTCGCGCAATAATTTCTGCGTCAACGTTCCAACAGGAGCCCTGATCGGCGATAGCATTGTCCTTGGCAACCACCCGTCCTATCACACCTATCGCGCCTGCTCTTTCTTGCGCGTCATGCGCATTCCTGCGGCACTGTACTGCGAGGTTATCCAGCGTAATGGCCTTTTAGAACGCGTCCGTCGTGTCGCCGACTTGCGTACTTTCCTTAGTGCGACGACGCTGTTCAGCGAAGGACTGGCCGCAACGACCCTTGGGAAAATCATTGACTTTGCGCGTGAACATACCATCGCCGCGGGTGAAGAAATCCCGCTCCATAAGATGCTTTTGCTCAACATTGTTCGTACCGGAAAAATAGAGCGCATGATCGGCGATCGGCCTTTTGATACCCTTGAGCCAGGCGACTTCTTCGGCGAAGAGGGTGTCGTGTTCAAGATCCCCACACTTTTCCGTTTACGCGCAACAGAACCGACCACACTTATTCAAATTCCGGGCAGTGTAATCGACAAAATTCCAATTTTACGCTGGAAAATTTTTGAGCACTATCAACAGCAAACCGCACGTATTCTGCATGGCAACGTTTACCAAGAAACCTTTACGTGGGACGAAAACTTAAGTGTTGGCATTGCGCATGTTGATATCCAACATAAGCAACTCATCCGTATTGGAAATACGATTGATCATCAGCTCAGCACCACGCACAGCGCTCAAGAATCGCTGTTGCTTGCCTTCGACTTATTGGTAGATTACCTACAGTACCATTTCGACGCAGAAGAAAAATTAATGGAGATTTACCAGTATCAAGAACGGGAACAGCATTTGGCAGACCATCGCATGTCGATGCAAAAAATACTCGATCTGCAAGAGAGAGTTCGCCAAGCGCTCCTTCCAACACCGTTGACTTTCAGAAATTTTTTTGAAGAGCATATCCTCCTGCACATCCAAGAAGATGATTGCAAATATGGCGCACTCCTCAACACCAAGGGTGTTTATTAGCGAACGATTCTTGCCCACCCATTCGTTGCCAATAAAACGCCAAAACTATTTGCTAGAAAATTTTCAATTGCCTCCCCTCAAAAATTGTTATAAAAATGACAAGTCACAAATGTGACATTTCAAAGCAGGACACCATCCACAGGTTGCCCTGACCAGATGCAAGGATCGCATAAGTCGATACGCTGGCAGAGTCCGGTTTTCCAAGCGCGGTTTTATGGTTTGTGTGGGTGTTTAGGTTCACCGTTTTGCCCCAGTTTACCCCGACAATCTCGTCGGGGTAAAGCTATGGGGGCTATCCCACTGTTACCAAATATAACTCACCGGAGGATCATTCCATGGTAAATGTCAGCGAAAAGATTGAGTCGATATACCGCGATGTCATCAGCCGCAATCCAGGCGAAAATGAGTTCCACCAAGCCGTTCAAGAAGTCCTCGAATCCCTTTCTCAGGTACTTGTTAAATACCCAGAATATGCCGACCAGAAAATTATTGAGCGCATCTGCGAGCCAGAGCGCCAAATCATCTTCCGCGTTCCTTGGACGGACGACAAGGGCGAAATCCACATCAACCGTGGCTTCCGCGTCGAGTTCAACAGCGCCCTTGGGCCATACAAAGGCGGGCTCCGCTTCCACCCTTCCGTCTACCTTGGCATCATTAAATTCCTCGGCTTTGAGCAGATTTTCAAGAATGCTTTGACCGGTCTACCTATCGGTGGCGGAAAAGGCGGTTCGGACTTCGACCCGAAAGGGAGATCTGACGCTGAAATCATGCGTTTTTGCCAAAGCTTTATGACGGAACTCTACCGCCATATCGGCGAATATACCGATGTTCCAGCTGGTGATATCGGCGTTGGCGGTCGCGAAATCGGCTATCTCTTCGGCCAATACAAGCGGATCACCAACCGCTATGAGTCTGGCATGCTGACAGGAAAAGGCCTAGCATACGGCGGCTCACAGGTTCGCACCGAAGCAACGGGTTACGGGACGGTCTTCTTTGTAGACGAAATGCTAAAAGCGCATAAGGACTCATTCGAAGGCAAAAATGTTCTCGTTTCAGGCTCCGGTAACGTTGCCATTTATGCTATCGAAAAAGTCCATGAACTCGGCGGAAAGGTTATTGCTTGCTCCGACTCTAACGGTGTCATTGTTGACGAAAAAGGCATCAACCTACAACTCGTGCAGCAGCTCAAAGAAATCGAACGCCGCCGCATTAAAGACTACACGCAATACGAAAAATCAGCCCGTTTCATCGAAAAAGGGAATATCTGGGACGTTCCGTGCCACATCGCCCTTCCTTCAGCAACACAAAATGAAATCAGTGGGAAAGATGCCGCCACACTGGTGAAAAACGGTTGTATCGCAGTTGGCGAAGGGGCAAATATGCCAACAACGCCGAAAGGAATCAAAGTATTCCAAGATGCTAAAATCCTGTACGGCCCAGGTAAAGCGGCAAATGCCGGTGGTGTTGCCACTTCCGCGCTCGAAATGCAACAAAACGCCAGCCGCGATTCTTGGACATTCGAGTATACTGAAGAACGCCTGCGTCAGATCATGATCAATATCCACCGCGACTGCTATGAAACCGCTGAAGAATTCGGCGAACCAGGCAACTACGTGATGGGAGCCAACGTTGCGGGATTCAAGCGTGTTGCCAATGCCATGCTGTCGATGGGATTGATTTAAGCCGCAAGCTATTATGTCATCTACCGACTAAGACAACCCTACCGAAACCGCCTACCTCATTAAGAAAGTGGGCGGTTTTTTATTGTGACTTCCTATCCGTATTTTGGTAAAAGTATCACTGATATGCTCAAAATAACTGACATGGTGCTCTCCTTGGATAACCGCTCCGCTTTCGAAAATCCCCACCAAACATCACACCTGAAAATTCTCCATACCGAATGGTCAGACGGATGGGGTGGTCAGGAAATACGTATTATGACCGAGATGGAGGAGATGCGGAGGCGAGGAATCGCTATAGCCCTTGCGTGTCGCAGTAACTCGCAAATCTCCCGAGCTGCCCAAACAAAAGGCTTTCCGGTCTATCATTTTCCTTTCCGCTCAAACTTCGACATAAAAACTATTGCCGCTTTATATGCGCTTATTCGGCGCGAAGGCTTTACTATCGTCAATACTCATAGCGGAAAAGACACATGGGTGGGGGGAATTGCCGCACGCCTAGCGGGTGTAAAATTTATCCGCACAAGGCATCTTTCTAATCGAATAAATTCATCCCGTCTGAATTTCATTAATCAGCTCGCACATCACGTGGTAACCACTGGCGAAAGTGTTCGGCAAGATATGATTCGCTTTAACCGCATCGACCCGTCACGGTGCACGTCCATCCCCACTGGAGTTGATGCCGATCGTTTTGACCCAAATAAATATGACAAAGTAGAATCTCGACGATTGCTCGGATTACCAGAAGACGCAATTATAATCGGAAATCTTGGCGTACTGCGGTCGTTCAAACGGCAGGACCTGTTCATCCAACTTGCGGTTGAACTAGCACCAAAACTTCAAAAGCGTGTCGTTTTTGCCATCGCAGGCGAAGGACCGAAACGCAATGAGCTTGAATCCCAGATACACCATTCCCAAGCACAGAATTATGCCGTTTTGCTCGGTCACGTGAGCCAACCTGAAGTCTTTTTGGCGGCTATTGATATTTTCTGTCTAACATCCGATGGCTTCGAAGGAGTGCCCCAATCGCTCATTCAAGCACTTATGATGGGGAAGCCATCCATTGCTGCCGATATTGGTAGCATTCGTGATCTGTGGAATGATGGGAATTTCGTATTGCTCGAAGAGCATGGGAAAGATAAATACCTCTCGGCTATTAAAGAAATGCTAGATAGCCTTATTGATTGCCATCAGAATACGGCTGCTGTCCGCAACACTATAGCGAATAAATTGAACAACAATGTAATGACAGAAAAAATGTTACGGGTGTACTCTTGAGTCCAACCATTATCAATGCAAGCTTACGCAAAATCCTCCTTGTTCGTAACGATAATATCGGCGATCTTATCTGTACCACCCCCGCAATAGAAGCCTTACGTAAAGTGCATCCTAATGCGCAGATTGACATAGTGGTTAATTCTTATAATGTATGCGCAATACTCCAAAACCCTTTTGTCAATAATATTTTTTCATACACAAAAACCAAGCATGCGCATGGGATCTGGAATAAAGCGAAAGCTGCCTGTGGACTCCTTATACTACTTTGGCGCATTAGGCAAACGCAATACGATGCTGTTGTAGTTATTCGCTCCCAATACTCAAAACACCCCGCTATTTTTGCGCGTGCAGCTAAAGCACCACACATGATTGGCGCCACCTCTCCTCATGGCGATGACCCTTATACTTATCACGTGGGCGGAAAACATGACCATGAAGTCCTTTTTTGCTACGCGGCCTTGGAACCGTTAGGGGTCACTAATAATAGCGAAAAAGCTCACTATCATGTCGACCCTCAGTTTTTCTCTAAATTTCACCAAGCCAAAAATGCCCTGATTTTTCATATTTCGAGCAGATCGCCTGAAAATCAGTATCCTATCGAAAAGTTTCGCGCAATTATCAATGAGCTTTCCATGTATCCATGTATAATCACCGCTTTACCAGAAGACAAACACGCTGCAGAACATCTAGCAATGTCGACACATGCTTCCTATCTCCCAACCCAATCTTTTGACGAGGTAGTAGCTATTATCGCCCAAGGAAAGCTGTTCATCACACTAGATGGTGGTGCGATGCACGCAGGTGCGGCAACAGGCGTTCCTACAGTTGCAATTATGGGCAAACAAGGATCAGAGTATTGGGCACCTTGGGCTTACCGTAAATATGCCCTACATAGCACAACTGGATGTGCGCACGAGATTACTATCGACAGCGTATTGCAGCAGTGCAGAGCACTGCTATCAAACTCATAATTTCACCACTAACCACTGCCGCATCACACGATAAAGGAGTATATTAGTGAAACAATTTTTGAAATATTTTTTACGTTCAGGGTCTTTAACATTTACCTTGGCAAGAAAAGGTGATGGAACCATTAAAGTGTTCACCTACAAGGGAAAGGAAATTTTCTACCGTAGTGGAACAAGTGATGTTCGGCTCATATATGAAATTCTTTTGAAAACTGGAACAAAAGCGGAATACAAGCCACCTTTTAAATTGCGTCCTAATGTCATTTTCGACATAGGTGCAAATATCGGACTTAGCTCAATCTATTTCGCAAACTGCTTTCCTAACTCGCGAATATACGCTTTTGAGCCAAGTCGCCAAAATTATGAATTGCTTGTCAATAACACTAAAAACTATCCGAACATCTCCGCTCATTGCCTTGGCTTCGGTTCTGCGGACGGAGAAACAACATTTTACCTCTCTGATGATGCAACAAACTTTGGAGGAGGCTCAATTCACTCGCTAGGTATTGATATCGCAAAGCAGGAAACCGTAAAAATTGCTAAACCATCAACCTTTCTTAAAGAAATTGAGAACCAGAAGATTGATATCATAAAGATAGATACGGAAGGAGCAGAATACGATATCATCACGTCATTTCCCAATGATGTTCTTAATTCGGTTACTTGGATTACCGGTGAACTTCACGGTATCAACGACTTTAAGTTACTTGACTACTTGTCAACCACATTCTCCATTCAGGTCAACACGAAACTATTCAAACGTTTATCGCGATTCGATGCCTTTAATAAAAATGCAACAAAAGAAACATTGGAAGGAAATTAAGCCTTGCTAAACGCAATTACCATTACACAATACCATGACAGAGTTCTTCAACACCAATCTTGGCCAGTATTGCTTTATCAAGAAAGTGATCCGTTGTGGCTTGCCATAGATAAAAATCATTTCTTTAATTGCTCACTCTGGAAAGAAGAAGATCAAGCACGCAGAAAAAATGTCCCCGATAGCGAAATTGCAGCTAATAAAAGAGCTATCGACTCATTTAACCAACAAAGAAATGATGCCGTAGAAATTATTGATGAGGTTCTTTTGATGCAGTACACGAATATTGCTCCCGCATCAGACTCATGGACAAACAGTGAAACTCCAGGCGGCATCATCGATCGCCTCTCCATTCTGAGCCTGAAGATCCACCACATGGCAATACAAGCTCATCGCGATGACGCTGATGACAACCACCGAAACGCTTGCCAGCTCAAACTCGCTAAGCTACAAGAGCAGCGGACGGACATCTCAATATGTTTCGATCGCTTCATAATCGGCATAGCAAACGGAACAGCACACTTTAAAATTTACCGCCAATTCAAAATGTATAACGATCCCAAAACAAATCCCTACCTGTACGCTACGATCCCTTCGTGCGCCCAGCGATAAGAGAGTCGACTTTTGCATATACATCGTCATCAGGCAATTCAGCCACTGCCTTTGGTGTATCAAGAAACGATACATTCGCCCCGACGGGTCCCCACTGGCTGGGATGTGGAGAAACATCAGTTTCCGCAAATAACCCTAGCACCCCACCGGGACTCGCTGCGGCAAAATGCATCAATCCACTATCAGGAAAAATAGATGTAGAAGCTGACCAAATAAGCCCTATGGCAGGGAGAATAGCACCCCGAAAAGGAATGAGCCACGGCATTTTGGCATCTACTACCGGCAAAGCGATATCATCATCACCAGGATATATAGGGTTATTCGAAGCCCCTGGAGTCCACATGAAAATTGTTTTCAACCTATGCTTCCTATAAAAATGCTCAGTCCATCGCACTATTTGATCGTATGAAGGCTGCTTTTTTGCTCGACGTGCTCCGAGCCCAAGGACAATGTATTCACGCTCATCAAGACCATTCTCACTAAGCCACTTTAGTGTCCAACTCCGCCATACGGTAGGAAGTTGAAATGTTGGGCACAAAAGCACTTCCGGTAATTTTACACCAAACGGCTCAAGCAACATCAGCATGCGTTGACTTTCATGCAACTGGGAGCTGATAGCAGGAATAGGGTGGGTCACTGGTGCTCTCACACCTTGCTCACCCTCCAAAAATGAAATTTGGTACTTAGCTCCTGTTAGGCGGGCTCTACGTAATGCCCGATGGGAAAAATCGCCACCGGCGACAATAACATAGTCATAGCAGGCTTTTCGTATACGCAAAAAGCATACAAGCTGGCTCCAAAGCGCAGTAATAGATATTTTCTTTCCTTCGCGGTACCGCTGGTAGATATGAATATGGTCAACAGCAGGATGTCCTTGAATAACCCAAGCGTTGTAAGAGTTGGCCAAAACATCAATCTGAGCACTGGGAAAGCTCTCGCGCAAATGCGCCAGCATGGGAGTAGTGAGCAACATGTCGCCTATTTTATCACGTTTCAGAATAAGAATTTTCATTGATTTGCCTCTCTAAACAACCCAACCCAAACTCCGAAAAGCACCATAGAGAGGATACCATGTTCCGTATGCAACGATGTATTAAATAGTCCGCTCACAAACGTCACAACAAGACCTCCTACAGCAGATAACCATACAATCAGACGCTGGTCTGACAAATAGAGTAAATTTCGTTTCTTCCACAGTGACCCTGCCCAGACAATAATTAGAAAAAGCAAGGCAGAGAATCCGAGAATACCTTTTTCTGCAAGGGTATTCATATACAAACTGTGAGCATGGTTCGAACCCAGATACCTTTCCGGGTCAAATACCTCCCCTCGCTGTTCCTTCCGCAAGGCAATCAACTCCAATGTGATATGGCGAAAATTTCCCATTCCAACTCCGGCGACAGGATTCTCACGCCATCCTTCGTAAGCGACATTGGCCAACCTATCTCGGTGACTAAAACCTTCTGACCCTGCCACCCCCATTTGCAAAAATTTTGCAGTGGCGTGAGGTATCGCAATAATAAATCCGGCCATAATGATTACAGATAGAACGCTCGCCATAGCCGCCTGCTTAAATGAAACCCTGAACCACGCAATGACGACAAGTACCCAGAAAACAGCAAAGGCCAATATCGCACCCCGACTCGCCATCTCTAATAGAGATACCCCATAAAAAAGGCAACACGTCATGAAGCCCCAGAAGCCAAATCGTTTCACCACATCAGGCTGGCGGACGTACCAAAAGACAAACGCCATCAAAACAGCAAAAGATAATGCAAGATAGATGGCACTATGGTTTACATGCCCAACCGAATGCAACTGCAACACACCCCGCTTGCCTGTGAAAACAAAATTCCAATATCCATGTATCAACGCAATGATGGTGCCAGCAACTACACACTGCAACAATAGGACATAAGTTCTTATTTTATAATGACTCCGCGCAAGCATCCACCCTACAAGGGTGTACCGCAAAACATCGAGAAAGCCGCCCCACTGCGCATCCGAAACACTTGCGAAAAAAGCGGAAAAGGCACTTGCAAGAATGAAACAAGCAAACACATTGTCCCAAAAATCCCACCGAAATAATCTATCAGGCTCTGACCTCATTCCCCACAACCAAGCTATAACAAAAAGCATCCAAGCGATATTTTTCGGTGCTTCAGCAAGTGGCAGCACTAAGAGCAGCATGCATAGAAAAAACACCTCCACGCGCTGTTGAGTACTCTGCAAAGCATTCGCGAACATTAGCCACCTCCCGTAGTCACGATATGCCGACACACGCACTGATACACTTCATTCGCTGAGATTGCCCCCATACCCACGTTACTCCTCTGCTTTTTCGGAACATTACTTTCCCATACACAATCTTCCGCAACTATCATGACATGTTTATCGAGATCCTGAACGATACCGGTGTGTGAAGGATTTGTGCTTGCAAACAACCCAACGGTCGGGACACCGAGCGCTACCGCTACGTGCATTGTTCCTGTGTCATTGCTTACCAGCACGTTAAATTCCCGCACGAGCCATGGCAATTGGGCAATCTGAGTATTGCCACAATAATTCTTCACCCGAAGCGGATCTACCTGCACCACTTTTTCCGCAATCGCCCTTTCCTGGGCAGTTCCACACAGTGCGATAATGATATTGTTATTGTGATTCAACAGTTGCACGGCAAGTGCACAGAAACTCTCAATAGGCCACGTTTTGTAAATATCCGATGCACCCACCTGAAAGCCAATAACCACATTGTGATCAGAAAAATACTGCCGCTCGGTACTTTGCGAATATTCAGGGGATAGCACCATACGCATATCACTGGCTCGACCACCCAGAAAGCGAACGATCTCAAGACGCTCTTCGATTGTATGTACTCCCGAAGGGAACGTAAATTGGTGCGAAAGGAGGGAGCTATAAGGGCTGCAAGTAGGAGACTTCAAAATAATATTGCAGCCTGAGAGAACTGCGCTGGGAATATCCTGCGGCCCATTTGCATGAAAAATGAGAATACAGTCGGGACGCATTGAACGAAGCTCACGAACGTTCCTGAGAAACCCCCGATACCCCCCATAATACAATAAAAACGCGTCAACATAGGGAAAATGAGCAAAAAGTGGATGGATTTTTTCGTGAATAAAGAGCGTGATGTGAGCCGCTGGAAATGACTCGCGTAGCGCTTTCAGCGCGGGGGTCGACATCAACGTATCCCCAAGAGCCGTATTGGAGTAGACAACTATAGAACGGGGAACCTGATTCAGTCGATGTCGATGTTGCAGACCAGAAGCATCGCGCGGGTGGCGCCACAAATACCACCGCAGCCAGACATCCACGCACCATTTCCAAAAATTCTTCACAAATCGCCCTTTCACGTTCACTCTCTATACACGCTTATAGCATAGAAAGCAGTCCCTATCTATGGTCAATTTCGCCACATACAGACAAAATTATCGTGTAGTAAAAACACTTGTAAGAATCAATATGAAAAGCTAGAGTTCACCCACTTACTAAAATAAACGTGAAGGATAGAAAAACCTTGTATGATCGCTAAAAGACTTTTTATGTATGTCATGCCATACAAAAAACTCATTGGTATATCAATTTTTTTCAGCATAGCAGTTTCTGCAACGGATGGTGTCATGGCATACCTCGTCCAACCTGTTTTGGACGATATTTTTATCAGTCAAAATGGCACATTACTTCAGTTGCTTCCCTTTGGCGTCATCGCCCTTTTTTTCCTGAAAGGCGTCTTCCGCTACATACAAGGGGTAACAATCCGCATAGCAGGACAACTCGCCATGCAAACCATCCGCAATGAAGTCTACTCACACATGGTGCGGCTACCCGTTCGTCATTATAGCAAAAACTCAGTTGGATCACAGATGAGCAAAGTGATTAACGATGTCAGCACCATGCAAGTTGCTATAGCTGACACTGTTACCGTTCTCCTGAAAGATTCCCTCACCGCTATCGCACTCCTTGGTCTTGCCTTTTATCAAAACTGGCAACTCACCTTACTGGCTATCATTGTACTTCCGCTCACCATACTCCCTGTGCGCACAATCGGGCGCAAAATTAAAAAATTTACGATTCAATCACAGGAAAAAATTGGTGAGCTCTCTGATACCCTTCAAGAAACATTTAGCGGCATAAAAATTGTTAAATCATTCGCATTGTCCCACACCATGATCAACCGCTTTGCCACCATCAACGATCGGTACTACCGTTATATCGTCAAAACTATCAAAAATGAACAGCTTGCCTCACCCGTCATCGAACTCATCTCCAGCTTTGGTATTGCGGCTATCATCTGGTTTGGCGGAAAACAAGTCATCGATGGCAGCATGACTACCGGAGAGTTTTTCAGCTTTTTAACTGCTCTTGGGTTGATGCTCGCTCCCGTTAAGCGCCTTATCGCACTGAACAGCGTCCTGCAACGCTCTTTCGGTGCTGCCGAGCGAGTTTTTGAAGTCCTCGATACGCCGCACGAAATCACAGACCCTACCGAACCCAAGAAAATCGAACATATTAACGGCAACGTCATCTTTCACAATGTCAGCTTTCGCTATGACGACGAATGGGTACTGCGTGATATCAACTTAGAAGCTAACTCTGGTGATGTTATCGCTCTTGTTGGTATGAGCGGTGGTGGCAAAACAACTCTGGCTTCACTGCTTGTCCGTTTTTATGATGTTACAGAAGGCGCCATTACTATCGATGGAGTTAACATCAAAGATTTTACGCATGTTGATCTCGCGAATGCAATAGCGTTTGTTGATCAAGAAACCATCCTCTTCAATGACACCGTGCGCCAAAACATTCTTTACGGAAAACCCGATGCGACAGAAGAGCAAGTTATCGTTGCCCTGAAAGCCGCAAATGCGTACGATTTTGTCATGGCAATGGAACAAGGACTTGATAGCGTCATTGGTGATCGTGGCGTTCGCCTTTCCGGTGGCCAACGTCAGCGCCTCTGTATCGCCCGCGCCATCGTCAAAAATGCTCCCATTCTTATACTCGACGAGGCCACCTCTGCTCTGGATAATGAGTCGGAAGCTCTTGTACAGGCGGCGCTGCACAATCTCATGCAAGGTCGCACTACGTTTATTGTCGCCCATCGTCTTTCCACTATCACCCATGCTGATAAAATTGTGGTTCTTGAGCAAGGACGCATCGCAGAAGCAGGCAACCACGCAGAACTATTAAAACATAACGGCCATTATGCCCGTTACTATACTATGCAATTTACAACGACAGCACACAAGGAGAACCCATGAAACTCGGAGTCAACATCGACCATATTGCTACGGTGCGTCAGGCACGGCGTGGTGCCGAACCATCCGTTGTAGCCGCTGCATTCGCCGCCGAACTTGGCGGAGCCGATTCAATTACCATCCATTTGCGTGAAGATCGCCGCCACATTCAGGACAGCGACCTTTCCCTCCTCCGTCAAACCTCTATTCTTCCACTTAATCTGGAAATGGCTTGCACGGATGAAATGATTCGCATTGCTTGTGAAGCCAAACCAGAACAAGTCACTCTCGTCCCTGAAAAGCGTGAAGAGCTTACCACCGAAGGAGGGCTTGATGTGAAAGCTAACTTTCATGCACTTCAAAGTGCGGCACGCACCCTACGCGAGGCTGGCATCTTGGTCAGTTTTTTTGTTGATCCCGATAAAGAACAGATTCAGGCATGTAATGACGCTGGCGCACATGCGGTCGAAATTCATACTGGCAGCTATGCCAATGCAATGAATCAACAACAAAGGGAAGAGCTCCGCCGTATTGTCTGGGCTTCCGAGTTCACCCTTGAACAAGGTCTCTATTTGCACGCAGGGCACGGGTTGAACTACCAAAACGTGATAGCAATTGCTCAAATCCCTGGGATGCAAGAGCTGAATATTGGCCACAGCATCATTTCACGCGCCCTGTTTTGTGGACTCGAGCAGGCAGTTCGCCACATGAAAGAACTCATGAGTCGGGTCATGCAATCGTGATTTATGGCATAGGAGTTGACATTGTCGAAGTGCACCGCTTCGACAATGTCACAATTAAATTCTTAGAACGTGTTTTCACGCCAAGTGAAATTGAATATGCGTCACGCGCTGCGAGCCCATCACAGCGATACGCCGTTCGCTTTGCAGCCAAAGAAGCCTTCTTAAAAGCGATCGGAACAGGCCTCCGTGACTGCACCTTTCAAGACATGGAAGTTTACCATGATCACCTTGGGAAACCATTCCTTAAGCTGCACGGCCGCCTTGCAGTATTTAGCCACATTGAACAGTACCGCGTGCATCTTTCGCTCTCGCATACCGCCCAGCAAGCTATAGCATATTGTGTTGTTGAGTCCATTACAACCCCGCTCTCATAAGTTACGAAACTCGCTCCTGTGCTACATTCAAATTAGTTACGTTTCAATGTCAACTAACTGACAAAATACGACATACAAAATATTTCTTCTCTCTTAAATGGCGCGTAAATAATTTGGATACCATTAATTATAAACTCTGTCATGTTTGTTACATCTATCTTTCTGTAAATTGTCAGTTGATTTTGCATCCTCTTTACATTATCAACTCACTGACAAGTTCTCAAATATCACACTTTATGGAGGATTTATGAATCGTGTACACCACAGTTTATTTGTTGCGGCTGCTCTTTGCGCAATCCCTGCCATGGCTTCTGCCAACGCACTCGAAGAATCGTTCAAAAATGGGTCTGTCTCTGGTCACGTAGGAATTTATGGCCAGCAAACTAATTATGACGATGCCGCCACTCCAGACGAAGGATTTTCTAACGGGAATGCTTCGATTAGCTACGAAACGGCTCCACTGCATGGATTGAGCCTTGGAATGGGTGCTTGGGCGACTACACGTTTGAGCGAAAAAAATGATGGCAACTATGACGCCCTTATTGCACAAGATGCTATCATACATGAAGCTTTCATTCGCTATACCCGTGAAGGAGTCGTTGGTATTACTGCTGGGCGCCATGCAGCCGATCTTGAGTGGCTCGGCGACTATATTGAAGGCGCCACGGCCACCGTTGATGCTATCGAAAACCTTGGACTTACTTTCGTATGGGCAAAGCGCCAAGCGGTTGTGGGCGTCGATGAAGTAAGCGATAAGTTTTCTCTTTTGAGCGATAATGATGCCTTGACAGGCGCTGGGCTTAATAAAGAAACCAGTGGTCTTTTCGTCTTTGATGCCAAATACACCCCTATCACATGGCTCGAAATTAACCCTTACTACTATCATGCACCTGATGCCTTCCGCGCTCCCGGCCTCAAGCTTACTGCTACGTTTGAGCCTATGGAAGGGCTGACAGCGACTACCATGGGACAGTATGTCCGTTCGAGTGTAGATAGCAACCTTGGCGGGCAAGATGGTAATGTCGCTTGGATTGAACAAGGGGTTGCATTTAATATTTTTAGCGCTACTGCTGGCTATATTTCAGTTGACGATAAAGGTGCAGGGTTCATCGCATCTTTTGGCGATCAAACGCCATTTGCAGAAGGAAATAACACATTATCTGACGATGCACGTACGTTCTACCTTGGTGCTGGTGTAGAAATCGCTGGTGTTTCCCTTGGGGCGCTCTATGGCCAAACTCGCTATTTTGATGGAATAGATAAAACAAAAGAAAAAGAACTTGACCTGAGTGTGGGCTACGAAATCATTCCCAACCTCACTTTTGGAATTTCGTATGCTGACGTGAAAAACGATAAATCAGGAAATGATAATTATAATATCGTAAGTGCGGGCATAGAATACGGTTTTTAAATCAAGCACCCATTCCTGCGATTATTGGGATCGACCTTACGTCGATCCCAATTTTTTTCGCATACATCAAAAAAAAGCCGACACCTCGTAAGGTGTCGGCTTTTTACGCATAACACGTAAAAGTTATCTGCCGTATTTCTCAGCAATGCTGATACGCATAATCTGACGAATCAGTTCAACCCGAGCCCGCTCGAATGCGATGGTGTCTTCATATTCTGCACGCTGCAGAACCTCTTCCACTTGCATCTTTTTGTTCCGAGCCTCTTCGATATCAATATCGATTGCCAATTCACTTGTTTCAGCCAGTACGGTAACTTGGTGAGGCAGAACCTCACAAAAGCCCCAGTCAACAAAAACGTGCGTTTCTTTCCCGTCGACAACATAGGTAAGTTCACCCAGTTTAAGTGCCGTCAAAAAGGGAGTGTGGTTTGGTAAAACCGTAAAATCCCCTTCGATGCCAGTCATAGAAACTTGCTCAACGTCAAGCTTTAACAGCTGCTTTTGTGGGGTAATCAGCTCAAAACCGATGGTCTCAGCCATAAAATTCCCCCTTATTTAACGCTGGCTTGCAGTTTTTCGCCCTTCTGAATCGCCTCATCAATCGTTCCAACCATGTAGAACGCTTGCTCAGGCAGATGGTCAAGTTCACCATCGACGATCATCTTAAAGCCACGGACGGTTTCTTTTACTGGAACATATTTCCCAGGGCTGCCAGTAAAGACTTCTGCAACGAAGAACGGTTGCGACAAGAAGCGTTGAACTTTACGCGCACGTGCAACAATTTGCTTATCTTCTTCACTCAGTTCGTCCATACCAAGGATGGCGATAATATCCTGCAATGCTTTGTAGCGCTGCAGCACGTTCTGCACCGAACGCGCAACCTGATAGTGCTCATCACCAACGACAGCAGGCTCAAGGATCCGTGACGTTGAATCAAGTGGATCAACCGCTGGATAAATCCCCAGTTCGGCAATCGAACGGTTCAGAACTGTGGTCGCATCCAAGTGGGCAAACGTCGTCGCAGGCGCTGGGTCAGTCAAGTCATCGGCAGGAACGTAAACAGCCTGAACCGAGGTAATCGAACCAGTTTTGGTCGACGTAATCCGCTCTTGCAGGTTCCCCATCTCGGTTGCCAGTGTCGGCTGATACCCAACGGCTGAAGGCATCCGACCAAGGAGAGCCGAAACCTCTGAACCTGCTTGGGTAAAGCGGAAGATGTTGTCGACAAAGAAGAGAACATCGCGCCCTTCTTCGCGGAATTTTTCCGCAATCGTCAACCCAGAAAGGGCTACGCGCATCCGTGCTCCTGGTGGCTCGTTCATCTGACCATACACCAGCGCGGCTTTATCGATAACCTTAGAATCAATCATTTCATGATAGAGGTCGTTCCCTTCACGGGTACGCTCACCAACGCCAGCAAATACAGAATATCCACCGTGCTCAGTCGCAATGTTACGGATAAGTTCCATGATAAGAACGGTCTTACCAACACCAGCACCACCGAAGAGACCAACTTTTCCCCCTTTGGCGTATGGGCAAAGCAAGTCAACAACTTTAATACCAGTCTCGAGCATCGCCCCTTCAGTATCCTGATCGATAAAGGCAGGTGCTTCACGGTGAATAGGCCAGTATTCATCGGCATTTACCGGGCCAGCTTCGTCAACTGGCTCACCGATAACGTTCAAAATGCGACCGAGAGTTGCCTGACCAACGGGCATATTGATGGCATGACCAGAGTCTGCCCCTTCCATACCACGTACTAAGCCATCTGTTGAGTCCATAGCAACGGCACGAACCATCCCTTCGCCAAGGTGCTGCTGTACTTCGAGCACCAAGCGACGGCCATCAATGTTCATTTCGATTGCGTTGTAGATATCTGGAATCTTGTCTGCGTCGAACGCGAAGTCGACAACTGGCCCGATGACCTGTGTGATCTTCCCTTTGTTCATAATTCTCCCATCCTTATACAAGGGGTATTTTAGAGTGCACCGGCTCCGGCGATAATCTCTGAAAGCTCGGTGGTAATGGCCGCCTGGCGAGCCCGGTTATACTTGAGGCTTAACTTACGCAGCATTTCGCTGGCGTTGTTTGTAGCCGAATCCATCGCCGTCATACGGGAAGCTTGTTCACTGGCCATTGAGTTCAGCAGCATGGCATTCACTTGTACTTCCACATTTTTCGGAAGCAGCTCCGCAAGGAGTTGCTCTTCCGAAGGTTCATAGAGATACCCGAGTGCTTCTTCGTCGCTTCCATCGTTTGGAGTCGCTTCAATCGGCAAAACCCGTACTGCTGTTGGCACCTGTGTTAACACGGTAACAAATTTATTGTAGACGGAATGAACTTCGTCATACGTACCAGACATAAAGCTTTCACTCAATTCGCCGGCAATCGTTTGAACATCGTCATAATTCAGTCGACCTGTAATATCAATGAATGCTTTTTGGAATCCTTGATCCCGACGAAATGCATCACGCCCTTTTTTGCCAATGGCAATAACATCGACGGTTATTCCTTCACTGCGCTTTTGCTGAATTGCCAGTTTGGCAGCTCGGATAAGGGCAGAGTTGAAGCTTCCGCATAAACCTCGATCAGAGGTAAAAACGTAGAAGAGTACTTTTTTTACCTCTTTCGGGTTTGCGAGCATGGGGTGAGCATCTTCACTGGTTCGGGCAGCAAGGTTGGCGATTACTTCCCGCAGCTTGTTGGCGTAGGGACGAGCACTTTGTACCGCCTCCTGAGCACGACGCAACTTCGCAGCCGAAACCATTTTCATGGCTTTAGTAATCTGCCGAGTATTCTTTACCGAAACAATCCGGCGTTTAATTTCCTTGGAACCTGCCATTGCCTACTTCCCTTTCCGATCAGGCGCTGAACGTTTTTTTGAAGTCTGCGATAGCCGCTTTCAGTTTGCCTTCAGTCGCTTCATCGAGTTGCTTCTTGGTCGCAATTTCCGTCATGACATCACCCCGCTGCGAACGAAGGAAGTTGAGAAACTCTGTTTCAAACTTTCTCACCGCATTGACAGGAATATCATCCAGATGACCACGAACCCCACAGTAGATAGAAGCAACTTGCTCTTCAACTTTGAATGGGCTGTACGCTGACTGCTTCAGCAGTTCAGATAGACGAGCACCACGATCAAGAACCGCTTTGGTTGTCGCATCAAGGTCAGAACCAAATTGAGCAAACGCCGCCAATTCGCGGAACTGTGCCAATTCGAGTTTCATAGTACCGGCAACTTGTTTCATCGCCTTAATCTGAGCCGCACCACCAACACGCGATACCGAAATACCGACGTTAACGGCAGGACGCTGCCCCGAGTAGAAAAGATCTGATTCAAGGAATATCTGGCCATCGGTAATCGAAATAACGTTTGTTGGAATATACGCCGAAACGTCACCCGCCTGTGTTTCGATAATAGGAATCGCCGTCAATGATCCTGCACCAAGTTCATCATTCAACTTCGCCGCACGCTCAAGCAGGCGCGAGTGGATGTAGAATACGTCACCAGGATACGCTTCACGCCCTGGCGGACGACGGAGCAAGAGCGAAAGCTGACGGTAAGCAACTGCTTGCTTACTTAAATCATCATAAATGATGAGCGCGTGCTTGCCGTTATCGCGGAAGTATTCGCCAATCGCAACACCGCAATATGGAGCAAGGAACTGAAGTGGAGCCGGCTCAGAAGCCGTTGCCGCAACAACCGTTGTGTACGCCATAGCGCCGTTTTCTTCGAGTACTTTAACCACCTGTGCAACGGTAGAACGCTTTTGGCCAATCGCTACATAGATGCAATACACATCTTCTGTTTTCAGGTTCAAAATCGTGTCAATCGCGATCGTCGTTTTCCCAGTTTGGCGGTCGCCAATCAGAAGTTCACGCTGACCACGTCCAATTGGAATCATGGAGTCGATCGCCTTAATACCAGTTTGCATCGGCTCGTGAACAGACTTCCGCGTAATAACCCCAGGAGCCTTCTTTTCAATCAAACCAAATTGCTTGGCATTGATTGGCCCTTTGCCATCAATTGGCTGACCAAGCGCGTTTACTACGCGGCCAACCATCTCTTCACCTACTGGAACTTGAGCAATTTTTCCAGTCCGCTTCACCAAATCGCCTTCGCGAACTGATGTTGCTTCCCCAAGAAGAACCGCACCTACGTTGTCTTCTTCCAGGTTGAGTACCATTCCGTACAGGTCGCCTGGGAATTCAAGCAATTCGCCCGCCATCGCGTTTTCGAGGCCATAAATGCGCACAACCCCGTCACCGGCGGAAATGATCTTACCGGTCTCTTGCACATCGAAGCTCTTGTCGAACCCTTCGATTTGCTGTTTGATAATCCGGCTGATCTCTTCAGCTTTGATCTGCATTCGCTCGTCACCTCAATAAAATTTAAGCTTTAACCAAGCTTTCTTTCAGTTTGTCAAGCTGGCCGCGAACGGATCCGTCGTACAGCGTAGAACCAATTTGAGCCGTCATCCCCCCGATAAGAGAATCATCAACGGATACTTCCATCGTGATTTTCTTGTTGGTTAAGGCCTCAAGGCAAGTACGAATTTCTTCTTTTGTCGTATCGCTCAGTGCAAAAGCACTGCGAACATCGGCCTGAACAATATTTTTCTCAGCATTGTACAGCTCTTCATAGGCACGAATAATTTCGCGCATGATCTCCAGCCGTCCCTTGTTCGCCAAAAGCACCAGAAAACGGCCACACGTCGCATCAATTGCGGCCGTTGCTTTTTGCATGACCTCAACTTTCAACTCACGCTGCACCGTCGGGTTCAAAAAAAAGCCGGCAAGGGACTTGTCATTCAAAATTTCGTCAGCAAAAGGAACTACTTGATCAAAAAACAACTCGGTATTGCCAGCATCACGTAACAGCTCATACGCTGCTTTGGCGTAACGCTTGGCGACAACATACTGACTCACGACTCCCCCTTCACCGCAACAATGTACTCTTTTACCAGTACCTCGTTGTTTGCTGCGTTCAGTGAAGAGCGCAAAGAACCTGACGCCTGCTCTAGCGCCTCTGCGACAATCCCTTGGCGAATAGTGTTGGTTGCTTTTTTGAATTCGATTTCAATTGACGCCTTGGCATTGGCAACCATTTTTTCGGCCAGTTCATGCGCATCACGAATAATCCGCTCGCGCTCTTCCTGAGCAATCTTCTCTGAAGTCGCCTTCATTTCCGAAAGCTCTTTTTCGACAGCACGGTACTTTTCTTCGTACTCTTTCGCTTTCTGCTCCGCTTCTTGCTTGGCTATACGAGCGGCATTCAGCTCTTTTTCAATAGTAGCAGTACGATTCGAGAAGAAATCAACGACATACTTTTTGCCAAAATACACGATAGCACCAAGCAAAATTGCTAAGTTAATCGCTTTCGGGATCATATCGGCAGGGTCGCCAGCTGCAAAAGCAACGGCTGGAACTGCCAACACACCAAGCACTACCAGCGAGAGAGCTTTTTTCATGAAGCCCTCCCAACAATTTTCTGGACAATCAACTGGGCAATCGCTTTGGATTCAACGTTCAGTTGAGCCTTCGCTTGAGCCAATTGTGCCTCAATTTCTCCCATACCAGCTGCGAGGATTTTACCGGCGTCTTGCTTCGCACTCCCAAGCACCTCTTCCTGCACTTTCAGAGCATCGACTCTGGCGGCTTCGGCCTTTGCACGAGCTTCCGCACGGTGTTTCTCCAGTGCGGCTTCGTATTCGGCTTTTTTGCGCGCGACAAGATCGTCGGTGTTCTGGACGCTGGCTTTTGCGTCAGCAATCGTTTTCTCCCGCTTCTCGATAGCTCTGAGCAGTGGCTTCACCACAATAATGTTCAGAAGTACCAGAAAAACGAGGAAATTGACCAGCTGAACAAAAAACGTCACATTCAGGTCAATCACTTCTAACCCCTTTTCCGATGAGATATACACTTCACAATGAAGAACCTTGTGCCAATGAGTGCAAAAAACCTGCGTAAACTAGCACACTGAAAAAGAATTCGTCAAGCAAACGGAAACAAAACAGAGTACTATTTATCGTTCAGACAGTCGACGCCAGGGAGAATTTTTCCTTCAAGCAATTCTAGGCTTGCTCCTCCCCCAGTAGAAATATGCGACATCTGCGCAGCTGTACCACTTTTATTGACCGCACTCACACTATCGCCGCCGCCAACAATCGTGATCGCTTGTGTATTTGCCGCCATCGCATGGGCTACGGCATATGTCCCTTCAGAAAAGCTTTTCCACTCGAAAACTCCCATCGGGCCATTCCATAACACCGTCTTCGCATCACCAATGAGTCGCTCGTAGTGCTTGATGGTTTGTGGCCCAATGTCGAGCCCCATCCACCCTTCGCCAATCGCGCGGTCTGCTGTCATTTTCTTTTCGGTTACTTCGGAAAACTCTCTGCCGACAACATGGTCAATCGGAAGTCCAATAGTTACCCCTGCAGCCGTTGCTTTTGCAAGCAACTGAAGCGCAAGATCTTTTTTATCTTCTTCCACCATAGATTTCCCTGTGCTTACACCTTGTGCAGCAAGGAAGGTATAGGCCATAGCGCCACCAATTAGAATAGCGTCAACTTTTGGAATCAGATTTTCAATGACGGGAATTTTATCAGAGACCTTCGCGCCACCCAAAATGGCGACAAAAGGGCGATCAGCAGCAGCAATTTTCGCACCGAGATATTCGATTTCTTGTTCCATCAGGAAGCCGCACACCTTCTCCTGCACATAATCGCAAATCCCAGCAGTAGAACTATGTGCGCGGTGTGCCGCACCAAAGGCATCGTTCACATACACATCGCACTGCGCGGCAAACTGCTGCGAAAGCGTTGGGTCGTTTTTCTCTTCACCTTTATGGAAACGGGTGTTTTCCAACAGCACAACATCGCCATTTTTCATTGCGGCAATCATGCTGTCCACCTCAGCACCAATACAATCGGGCGCAAAGGCTACTGGCTGTCCAAGGATTTGAGATAAGAGCGGTGCAACTGGTGCAAGCGACATATCATCGCGACGTTCGCCTTTGGGGCGACCAAAATGAGAGGCAAGGATAACCTTGCCTCCTTGTTCAACAATGTAACGTATCGTGCTGAGGGCAGCCTCAATGCGCGTAGCATCGGTAACGACTCCATCCTTCACGGGAACATTAAAGTCTACCCGCGTCCAGACTCGTTTCCCGGCGAGGGAAACTTCCTTAACCGATTTTTTGCGCATCGGTTACCCCTTGCTAGACATGAAGGATACTAAATCCACAACACGCGATGAATATCCCCACTCGTTGTCATACCACGCAAAAACCTTCACCATATTCCCACCAATCACCTTGGTGTTATCGGCATCAACAATACTGGAGCTGCTATTCCCCACGAAATCGACACTCACCAGTGGAAGATCACAGTATTGGAGGATTCCCTTCAGTGGCCCTTCGGCGGCTGCCTTCAGTGCTCCATTTACTTCTTCTACGGTTGTTGGGCGCTCTACTTCGCAGACAAAGTCCACCATAGAAACGTTGGGCGTTGGAACCCGCACCGCAAGGCCATCGAGTTTCCCTTTGAGGGTTGGCAATACCAGCGCCACCGCTTTCGCCGCTCCTGTCGTGGTTGGAATCATGCTCATCGCGGCGGCACGTGCCCGACGCAAATCTTTATGTGGAAGATCGAGAATACGTTGATCGTTGGTATACGAGTGAATAGTGGTCATTAACCCCTTCGCAATACCAAAGGTATCCAGCAACACTTTTGCCACCGGTGCTAAACAGTTGGTGGTACAGGAAGCATTGGAAACAACATGGTGCGAAGCGGGATTGTACTTTTCTTCATTCACGCCCAACACGATGGTCAGATCTTCATTTTTCCCAGGAGCCGAAATAATAACTTTCTTTGCGCCAGCGGTAAGGTGAGCGGCCGCTTTATCGCGATCCGTAAAAATACCAGTGGACTCCACCACATATTCAACCCCGAGCGCACCCCAAGGGAGCTTTGCCGGGTCTTTTTCAGCATAAATCTTGATGGTTTTTCCGTTTACAATGATGGCTCCGTCTCCAGCAACAACGTCCTGCTGGAACGTCCCTTGCACGGAGTCGTATTTCAGAAGATGGGCGAGAGTTTGCGCATCCGTCAGATCGTTAATGGCGACGATTTCAATATCGGTGCGAGTGCTGGCGATCCGAAATACTCCACGACCGATTCGACCAAATCCGTTGATTGCCACTTTAATTGCCATGATTTCCTCCCTTGCTCTGTGTAATGCGATTGTGACCGAGTAGAAAACAACACGATCACGAAAGCGAACCGTGAAAAGATACTGAATTCTGGAATTTTTGTCTATGTATTCAATCGAAACAGTTGAATTCCTTCAGAGCTTCCCGCGTCAGCAGGTGCTTGCGAAGGGACATATGGCACACTTTCTGCTTCGACAGGTACCAAAGCAGGGAGATTTTCGATCGTATCCACGTTCTCTACTGCCATTTCGCTGGCGACAAAATTTTGGTTCGTGCTCATATCGGCCATAAGGCCACGCGTGGTGTTGATCATTTGTAAAAGAGGTCCTAATCGGTCTGAAACTTCACGAATTCCACCGTTTGTTGTTTGCAACATTTGCTGCATATCTTCAAGCTGACGGGTATTCAATCCAGATGATCGAGATAATAATGAGTCGATTTTATTGGTAAATGTCGTCATTTGATAGAGAATCTTGCGATACCCCTCGGCGGTGTTTTCGAGGAGCATCCCTCGCTCAGTCATCAGGTTATCAACCGTCGTCTTTTGCTTGGTCAATAAGTGCACCGCTTCACGTGATTTCCGTTGTAATTCAACTTTTTCGGCAAGCAGTTTCGACATCCCATCTTTGGCAAGCAGTTTTGCTGACTGTTCATATTTCACCTGAAGAGTTGAACATTTATGCGACATGCTTTCAAAATCTTTCGTAAGCTGGAGATATTTTCCCATAAGCATTTTATGCTTCTCCACTACCGACTGATATTCCTTGTGTAAACTCCCCATGGTTTCGAACTTCTTTTTGGCAAATTTCTGGAAATCTTGGAAGGAACGTTGCGTTGCGGCAAGGTCACTCATGTCTTTCACAAAAATCCCCACCTCATCAGAAACGCCTTGTTCGCCCAACGCAAAAAGTTCTACCGAGTACACACCGCTCTTGCCCTGAAAGGCATCAAGCACTGTTGACACACTTTCGTGACTCTCAAACGCCTGACCAATAAGACAATCAGAAATATCCGTGACATCCTCTTGCGTGCCAAGATTCATATACCTGCCAATCGGGGTATCGATGACGTCCTTTACCTCTTTTTTCCCTGCCATAACCGCAAAATGGCGATTAGCACTAACGATTCGATTGTCGCGGTTGACGGAGCAAAGCCCTACTGAAATATTATCAAAAAGTTTATACAGCTTATTACGGCTTCGTTTAATAATTTCGAGCAGCTCGTCAGTTTCTTTCAGTTTATCCTTGAGCGATGACACATTTTTACGCTCGTTTTGCTCAAATTCAAAACACATCGACATCATTTCGCTTTTGAGTTGATCAACCTTGCGTTGGTATCCATCAAAAGACTGAATCAATGGATCTTTTAAGGAACAGACGGCATATGATTTTGTTCGCAGAAACGCAACGGCATCTTCAGGAAACTCTGGTGCCACATCCCGACTATCAAAAATAACAAACCCCCCTTCCGCATAGTGCGGCAAAGGAAATCCCAACATCTGGAAACTCACATCACCCTGCTTCAGCGTTAAGGAAGATGCTGCCCTCGTAGTCATAATTTTTTGCACGAGTTGGCTCAGTGGATTGTCACGATATTCCGCCTCAATAACCTTAGCATGCACCTGCGTAGGTGTCGCACGCAGATGCAGCGTAAATGTGTTGCGTCCGCCGTACCCAAGAATGAGCTGCGAAAAACAATTACTCGCAAGGAGTGTTTGGGCAAACAACTCAAGAAATTTAATATCGAGAGGGGAAAGCGATGGACTCATCTATCACTCCTCTGCACGTAATAATGTCAGTGCAGTAATTTTTTCAGTTCCACGCGCGGCACAAACGTGAGCATACCGGTTAAGGGTTGCCCCTGTGGTGATGATATCATCCACTATTATCATAGTAGGCGAGATTTTACCAAGATAAACCAACCCGCGGAATCCGCTGAGTAGTCGCTTTTGCCGCCCAAGTGCGACCTGTGACGCCCGTGGCATAACTTGACAAAAGGGGATAGAAAGCGGCATGCCAATATTTTCCGCCAACACCCTTGCCGGAATAAATCCGCGCAACAGTGACTTCCCCCAGAATACCGGCGGGTAACTGGCCGTCACCATCGACCGGTCAACATGCAACACGGCAGCAGACTGCCACCAGCGAATAATATAGTCCGCAGCCAGCATGTCTTTACGATATTTCCACGCTTTCAACAGCGAAAAGAGAGGCGAGTTATACGATGCTAAGGAAGTGACCGGAAGTCCATCTATACGCTGCAAGAGCGGCTTGAGTACAACCAGCGACTGACAGAGTTGACAGAGGGGAACGCTATCCTGACTCATCACAGCGCCACAGTGGCGACATCGTGGCGGAAAGCAGACACAGCGCGAAAATTGTAGAAGTGTGCGCAACAGCGGAGCTGTTTTTTCCATAACCGACTCGCCTCTTTTCGGCTCAAGCGGGAATGATTGCCAGTGACACTCCCGTCATGGCAGCAGGGAGAGGGATATCAAGCAGCGACAAGAGCGTCGGCGCAATATCCGCCAGTTTACCACCATTTTTCAGGGCAGTAACGCCCGGCGAAACCGCCACCAACTCGACCGGATTGATCGTATGTGCGGTATGCGGCTCACCATACTCATCCGCCATCATCTCAACATTGCCATGATCGGCCGTAATTAAAATATGGTACTCAAGTGCCTGTAGCTTTTCTACCACCTGCTTTAGAGCTTCATCAACTGCCTCGCACGCCGCTACCGCTGCATCAAATCGCCCCGTATGTCCAACCATATCGGGATTCGCAAAATTGAGGACAATCAGATTAAACGGCGTTTTTTCGACGCGATCACACAAACGACGTGCCACTTCGTCCGCACTCATCGATGGTTTTTCGTCATACGTCCGTACATCGCGCGGAGAGGGGATAAGCTCACGCTCTTCACCTGTGTATTGCGCCTCGCTACCACCGTTAAAGAAGAACGTGACGTGCGCATATTTTTCAGTTTCGGCAATGCGCAACTGCGTCATACCGTGGCGCGCGACGACTTCACCAAGAAGATCATGCAGAGGCTCGGAACGAAACACCACTGGCATCGGAAAATGCGCCGCATATTCAGTCAGACAGAGAAACTGCTGTGCCGGAATTTTGACGGGAGTCGCAAAGGGAAGGTCTTCCGAAAGCACAAGCGCCTGCGAAATTTCACGCGCACGATCCGCGCGGAAATTCCAAAACAATACCGTATCGTTTGGCGTCATGAGTGCTGATCCCTGTATCCGCATAGGCTCAATAAATTCGTCCGTGATCCCTTCATGATACTGAGCAGCCAACGCCGCAACCACATCGGTCACCTCACGACCAATCCCTTGCGTAAAGAGGTCATAACAACGCGCCACCCGATCCCATCGTTTATCGCGATCCATCGCATAGAAGCGACCGATAACCGTCGCCAGCTTCACTCCATCCAGGCTGGCAATCGCCGCTTGCAACTGCGCAACGTAATGCATCGCACTTTGCGGCGGAGTATCGCGCCCATCAAGAATAGCGTGCACCGCAATGCGTTCAACACCCATGCGGCGTGCTGCGTGAATAATACCGATGAGATGATCAATATGTGAATGGACGCCACCATCAGATAAAAGTCCCGGAAGGTGCAACGTCCCGTGACGCTGCTTCACGTGGGCGAAGGCTGCACAAATCACAGGATTGCTGTCAATATCACGCTCAGCGATTGACTTGCTGATGCGAACAAGCTCCTGATACACCACCCGACCAGCGCCAAGGTTAAGATGCCCCACTTCGGAGTTGCCCATTTGACCATCAGGAAGCCCGACAGCTTCCCCACTGGCTTCGATTAACGTCACTGGATAGTGAGCGCAAAGGGCACGATAAAACGGCATACGAGCAGCACGAATAGCATTATTTTTCGTAGCCTCGCTATATCCAAAACCATCAAGAATGATGAGTGCTGCCCGCCGTGCCATTAAATATCGTCCACTTCGTTATTTGCTTCCAGCTCTTCCTTGCACTCTTTGCAATAGCGCGCATAGGGGCGGAATTCGAGACGCTTTTCACCTATAGCACAACCGCATTCAAGACAATGCTCGTACTCACCCTTAGCGATGCGCTCAAGCGCCTGTTCGATAAGTCGCAGGGTTTTTGCGTCTTTTTCATTAATTTCAAGCATAATGTTGCGCAAATAGTCGTTACTGGCTTCGTCAGCGGAATCCTGAATGCCATCCTTGCCAAACTCATTACTGCGCTCGTTTGTAAGGCGAATATTCTCTACCAGTGTCGCTTTCATAGTCAGCAGGCGCTCTTTGGCGGCCTCAATATCAATGGCCATAAATACCTCCGATAAAATCAATCATTATGATAAGGCATGCCGCGCAATAAAGTGAGCGCTCTATAGAGCTGCTCCAGTGCTACAAGCCGTGCGAGATAATGGTTGAACGTTAGCGGTGACAGACTGACACGACGCTCTGCACGAGTGCGGACAAGCGTTCCATGCCCCAAAGCCCCACCAATCGCAAAGGCAATTTCGCGGTTCCAGCTCTCCATTGAACCGATCCACTCGGCAAACTGCCTACTGGTAAGCTGATCCCCCTGCTCATCAAACAGAATCAGTGACGTGTCACTACTCACTGCTTTTAAGAGCCGCTCCCCCTCTTCTTCTTGCACCTGCGCAACCGGAACATGGGAAGCAATTTTTGCATCTTTCAGCACCGTCGCCTCAAACGGCACGAACCTACCTATCCGTTTTTCAAAGTCCTCAATCAAGGCCTGAAAATGCCGATCCCGAACCTTACCGAAGCTCAGGAGACGATACTTCAAACTTCACCTCAGGAGCCTCGGCCCAGAGGGCTTCAAGACGATAGAAATCACGTAATTCCGGCAGGAAGATGTGCACAAGGACGCTACCGTAATCGAGCAGAATCCACTGTGAGTTCCCTTTCCCTTCAACGCCGAGTGCAATCTCACGAAATTGCTTTTTTAACTCTTCCTGAATATGGTCGGCAATCGCAATCGCTTGGCGTTCGGAGCCAGCCGTGCAGATATAGAAATAGTCGGCAAAAGACGAAATACCGGCTAACGCAAACGCTTGCACGTTTTCAGCATGCTTCTCGTCAGCTAAACGGTGAATGTGATGCAATAAATCAATCGGTTCCATTGTAACCCCTTGCCAGACGGACTTTTTCCCACATTGCCCGTACCAGCGATTCTAAATTCTGGCCAGTTATACTGGAAATGAAGATTATGTCAAACCCGTTTTCACGGACAACTTCTTCCAAAGCAGACTGCGCTTCGGGATCCTGAGCACTATCAATTTTTGTCCCCACAATCAACCGATCACGATTTGCCAACTCCTCGCTATACAAGCGCAGCTCTGTATCGACAATGCGGAACGCGTCAACGGGGTCGTATTCGCACGAAGCAAGGTCAACCAACTGCACAATCAGCGACGTCCGTTCAATATGACGCAAGAACTGATAGCCTAAGCCAGCCCCATGGCTCGCCCCTTCAATTAACCCGGGAATATCAGCAACGACGAAGGAATCAAAATCACCCGCCTTGACCACGCCCAAGTTAGGCACCAGCGTCGTGAAGGGATAATCAGCAATTTTAGGACGCGCCGCGCTGATACGGGAAATCAGCGTCGACTTTCCGGCATTTGGTAAACCAGCGATACCGACATCGGCCAGAAGCTTTAACTCCAGCGCAATCATCCGCTCTTCGCCCGGCCAACCTGGCTCTGTGCGACGTGGCGCTTTATTGGTAGAACTCGCAAAACACGCGTTGCCACGCCCGCCATCGCCCCCCTTGGCGACGAGCACGCGCTCACCGTGTTGCGTCATGTCGGCTATAATTTCTTGCGTATTCGCATCTTTAACAATAGTTCCAACCGGAACGCGCAGCACCTTATCCTCACCAGAGCGCCCCGTCATATCGGAACCTTTTCCGTGCACGCCACGATCCGCACGATAATGGCGCATATACCGAAAATCGAGCAGCGTATGGAGGTTTTCGTCGGCTTCAAGGATTATATTCCCGCCTTTACCACCGTTGCCGCCATCTGGTCCACCAAGAGGAACATACTTTTCACGCCGAAAACTCAAACAACCATTCCCGCCATTTCCAGCAGCAACGGAAATGGTTACACTATCAACAAACATACTCTTCCAATCTATCGTTCAACCCACAACCGGCACCGCCGGCTTGATAACGCATGAATAAAAAAGAGCACCCGCATTGGATGCCCTTTATAAGTCGATCAAACTCAAATGTTGGTGCGAACTATTCAGCAGCGACGTTAATGCTAATATAACGTTTTCCGCCACGTTTTTCAGCGAAAACCACCTGCCCTGTTGCCGTAGCAAAAAGGGTGTGATCTCTGCCAATTCCTACGTTCTCACCAGGGTAGAATTTTGTTCCGCGCTGACGAACGAGAATATTACCGGCTAATACTGTTTCGCCAGAAAACTTCTTGACGCCAAGTCTTTTTGATTGGGAGTCGCGACCGTTCCGGGTACTCCCGCCTGCTTTCTTGTGTGCCATCGGTTCAGACTCCTAGCATTCTATCTTGGTAATTTTAATTTTCGTCAAATCTTGACGGTGACCGTTTCTCTTCTTGTAACCCTTACGACGCTTTGATTTGAAGACGATGATTTTCTTCCCTCTGAACTGAGCCAGAATTTCTGCTGTCACTTTCGCGCCACTGACTACCGGAGTACCAACGACTGTTTTTTCGCCAGAAATCATCAAGACTTCGTTAATGCCAATCTCTTCGCCTACATTACCTTCCAAGCTGCTAACAGCGAGCACTTGGCCTTCAGAAACACAATACTGCTTTCCGCAAGTTTTTATAACCGCTTGCAAGAAACACCTCCATTTATAATCGTTAAAATTTGAATATGTGCGTTCAAAAAACCGTAGAAAGCTAGCACAAAGATTTTCGCCAAGTCAAGGGGAAATAAACTACGTAGAGAAACGCTCTTGATTCTGATACTGTAGTGACCTGCAATCCGCCTATTTCAATAGCATCAGAAAGAAAGGCACTTTTTGCTATGCACGATATTCGAGAAACCGTTCGCGAAGTTCTGTATGCCATCCTTCCAATAACGATCGTCGTATTCATACTTCAGTTTACCATAATCTGGCTCCCTTTTGCGGTTTTTGCACAATTTTTAATTGGCCTCGCCATGGTCACTATTGGCTTGATGCTTTTTCTTATTGGCGTGCAGGTCGGCCTTCTCCCTGTTGGAGAGATGATAGGTTCAGCGTTGCCGCGCACGGGCAAGCCGTGGCTGGTTATATTTTTTGGCTTTATTCTTGGCTTTGTTGTTACCGTTGCCGAACCGGATGTACGCGTTTTAGCCATGCAAGTCGATATGGTGTCAGGAGGCGAGATCAGCAAGAACCTTCTCGTCTACACGGTTGCACTCGGTGTTGCTATTTTTGTCGGGTTCGCCATGCTGCGCATTATTCTGAATTTTTCGATTACGTATTTACTCGTTGGGGGATATGCGTTGGTGTTTGGCCTCGCAGCTTTTACACCAGCGTACTTTGTCCCCCTTTCATTCGATGCCGGCGGAGTCACTACGGGGCCAATGACCGTCCCCTTCATCTTGGCACTTGGCGTCGGGGTAGCCTCGGTTCTACGTGGCAAATCAGCATCAACTGATGGGTTCGGGCTGGTCGCTCTCGCCTCTATCGGACCAATCCTCGCCGTCATGGCTTTAGGAGTAATATACGGATGAACGACATTAAAGTGTTCGAAGGGTTTTCACATGTCCTCACTGAGGTGAGCCTCGCGCTCATCCCGCTGATTATTCTTTTTATTATTTTTCAAATATTCTTTCTCCACTTGCCACAACGCAAGCTGGTCGATATTTTTAAGGGGATCTTCCTGACCTTCATCGGTCTTTCGCTTTTCTTGCAAGGGGTGCATGTCGGCTTCTTTCCTGCTGGTGAAGCGATGGGCGGCATCATGGGCAATCTCCCGTATCGCTGGGTGCTCATTCCAGTTGGCTTCATCTTAGGTTTTGTTGCCACCTATGCTGAACCAGCCGTACGGATTTTAAATCTTGAAGTCGAAAAAGTTTCGAGCGGCTACATTCCTCGAAAGGTCATGCTGTATACCCTTTCACTCGGCGTTGCTGTCTCAATAGCCGTCTCAATGGCGCGGATGCTGCTTGGCATACCTCTTTGGTATATTATTATCCCAGGTTACTTAGCAGCACTTATCATGATTCGCTATTCCACAAAAACTTTTGCGGCGATAGCGTTTGATTCCGGCGGAGTAGCAACTGGACCAATGACAGTGACGTTTATCATGGCCATTTCAGTCGGCGCGGCGAGTGTTATTGAAGGACGCGATCCGCTCGTCGATGGTTTTGGTATGATCACATTGGTGGCACTTGCACCAATCCTGTCGGTACTCATTCTTGGCCTGCTGTACCAGCGGGGAGAACAACAAGGGAGAAAGCAGCCATGATTACTCACAAATTGTTGGTTACAATTGTAAAAAAAGGTGCCGCGTCCACTATCGTCAAAGCAACCAAAGCGGCTGGCGCTGAGGGAGGCACTATCCTACCAGGCAAAGGAACCGGCATTACCCCCAAATCATTTTTTGGTTTTTGTGTGGAACCAGAAAAGGAAATCATTTTCACCTTGATTCCCGATGATAAGCTTGATGGCATGCTCGAAGCCGTGGCACGCGCTGGCAAGCTCACCGAACAGGGAAACGGAATCGCCTTTGCTCTTAATATAAATCAGGTTATCGGCATCGCTCACTTACAACAAGTTTGTTCTATTCGGGGAAACGAAGGAGAAGACATGGATAAGATTCAACATGAGCTCATTATTACCGTCGTGAATAAAGGAAATTCGGAAGTTGTCGTCGACGCAACAAAACGTGCTGGGGCTGAAGGTGGAACTATTATCTACGGACGCGGCACCGGCATTCACGAACAGGGAAAGCTTTTTTCTATCGCCATTGAACCAGAAAAAGAACTGGTGCTTACATTGATTGATCGTCGCCGCGTCGACGATGTACTCGCAGCCATAGAAGAAGACACCCGACTCAATGAGCCGGGTAATGGCATTGCATTTGTACTTCCAGTGGAAAAGACGATTGGCATTAAGCGTTACGAACAGCCACACAGCACTCTACATGAACCCGGACTCAACCAAGGCTCAGAATAGATCCATGTGTGATTACGTGAGATCCTCAGGGTATTCGATCGGCGGCTGATTTTCAATATGGGTAGCGATCTTCACATCCTCTTCCATAATATGGTGCACCAGCCAGTCGACAACCTTGTCATTTAAGTAATCTTCCATCTCCTTATCAAGGCCAATAACACGGAATTTTTCACGAAAATGGTAGAGATTGGCAATGTATTCAGAATGCGCATGACGATGCGCAAGAAACGCAGGATAATCACATTCCAGCATCAACTTCTCTTCTGCCGAAAAGTGGTCAATAACATAGTCCAAGAGATACAGCACCAGATTGAGCGCTTCCAGCTCTTCTTCAAAACTAAACTCATGTGGCTGATTGCAATAGCTGACAAAGGCATTAATCCGTACCAACAACTCACGGTGCTGACTATCAATCAGCGGATGATGTGTTGCCAGTTGATCGCTCCAGATACAGAGTGCCGTATTCTTTGTTCTTACTTTCACCGCAACCTCCATCAGCGCAAAACTACTGCGCCATCGTGCTTTTATTTCTACCCGTCTGCTTTGACTTGTACAGCGCCCGATCCGCACGAGCAATAAAATCATCTACCGCTTCGCCTTTTTTAAGCGTTGTAACCCCTACACTAATCGTGATCGTTCCAAGCTCTTGTCCTGCATCGTCGGTGCCAAAATCGAAGAGTGAAATTTGCTGACGCAACTTTTCGGCCACTTTGAAGGCACTTCCGAGATTCGTTTTCGGCAATAGTACCACAAACTCTTCCCCGCCAAAACGTGCCGTAATATCGTCATCACGCACATTATGGCGCAACTCACCTGCCATCTGACGCAGCACATGATCCCCGACCAAATGGCCGTACGTATCATTGACCCGCTTGAAGTGGTCGATATCAAAAAGAATAATCGAAAGCGGATGAAGCGCCGTATTCGTAAGATGACCATCGAGAAATTCAGAGAGAGCGCGGCGATTAAAAAGACCCGTCAAATGATCCGTGCGCGACGCACAGGTTAACTCATTCAGTTTCTGCGTCACTTCATCAAGTCGCTGAATAGAGTTCTCAAGCGACCCACGCATCTCACGATTCTGCACCGCGACCGCTTCGATTTCGCCCACCAACATATCAACGACCACTTCGGGAGCCTCTTCGCCCCGAAGGATTTTCACCTTCAGCTCTTCCAAAACCCGCTGTTTTTGAATGCCAAAGCTTTCAAATTGCTGGAGTTTTTCAAAAATAGCCTTAATGATATCAAGACCTGTAGTGCTGGCTTGAATAGCTTCTGGATTCACTGTATTGGTAGAAAAGTAGCGATTGAATAACGAATCAAGATCGGTTGATTGAAATGGTGGGGTTTTCTGGGCAAGCTGTTTAATTTCATCGGACAACTTGGTATTCATACCAGCAAGGTATTCGAAAAAAATAGCATAATAGTCTGGAGAGGAGGCAATCCCCTTCTGCGATAACAACGTTAACGTTTTTTTAGTAAGATCATTTATCGTTCCGCTCAGCTCAGCATACTTTCCCATTCCCACTCCTCCGCTTCTGTAGTATCCAAAAACCAGCGATAACCATTACCATGCTCGCAAGATATGGAGCCTTCATCCCAAACAAATAGAGATCGTCTGCCCGAAAAGTGGATGTAATCACTCGAATAACGCCGTAAGCAATGAGATAGTACCCCATTATGCCCCCTTTGCAAATTCTTTTTCTGAACGCAAACAGCGCTGCAAAAACAAGCAAATTGAGCACTAATTCGTACAACATAACCGGATGAATCGCTATTCCTGGGTACTCCGTTCCTGCAATAGAACTCGCCGGAAATACTACCCCCCACGGCAGGTCAGTTGGAATACCATGTGCATCGCCGTTCATAAAATTCCCGAAACGACCGCACGCTTGACCAACCAGTACACACAACGCTGCAATATCAGCAATATGCCATTGATCAATATTCCGTCGTTTCGTATACCACCATACCGCGATAGTGCCACCGATGATCCCACCGTGGATCGCTAACCCGCCATGCCAGATAGCGAGCGCGTCAAGAGGATTCGCCGCATAAAACGACCAATTAAACGCAACATAGTATACCCGCGCTCCAATAATCCCGCCGAGCAAACCAAGCGAAACCATATCGGCAATCTGGTCAGAACTCAGTTGTAAATGACGTTCTTTCCCCATGAAGTGAACCAAACCAAATGCGATAGCGCCCGCTAGTATGTACATCAGACTGTAATAGCGTAACGAAAAGCCATAAACACTGAACAGAATCGGATCCATACACCCGCCTCGAAAGTTTTTCTGGCGATGACTATATGATTTTAGGTGGTTTTTGGCAAACGAATCATATACAAATGTGGGTCAATCATGAACAAAGCACCCCATTTTACGCGAAGGAGCATACCGTGCAATACGAAACAATCCCTGTCGGCCCACTACAAGTGAATTGCTCTATCCTTTTCGACCCATCCACTCGAGATACAGCGATTATCGATGCCGGAGGCGACTTTGATACTATTCGCCAGTTTATAGAACAACAACGGCTGAACGTTCGCTGGATACTAACAACCCACGGGCATTTTGACCACGTTGGCGCTATTGCTGATCTCAAAAAAACGTATCCGGCTGCCGAGTACGCCCTCCACAAAGATGACGTCCCCCTAGCGAACAACGCGCCCAAACATGCCGCCATCTACGGGCTGCGCGCCGTCGCACCACCCGCTCCTGACCGCTACCTTGCCCACGGTGACGTACTGCAATGTGGTAGCATCACCATCAACGTTATCGCCACACCAGGGCATTCACCCGGCGGAGTGTGCTTCTCTATTCCAGCTGAGGCGACACTCTTTTCTGGCGATACCCTCTTTTGCGAAAGCATCGGGAGAACCGACCTCCCCGGTAGTGACCACAACACGCTTCTAACAGGAATCAAGTCCAAGCTCTTTACCCTTGCCGGGAACACCACGGTAATTCCCGGCCATGGCCCAGACACCACTATCGAACACGAAAAAAAGCATAACCCATTTGTCGGAAATCGCCGCCTGTAATACAAAAANAGCATCTTCTGGCGGGTTCATTCGAGCATTCGCAGGTTTTATTTTTTTGCGTGCAGCTTACAGCTCATAACCGTGTTGTACATCAACATCGCTATCGTCATCGGTCCAACACCGCCAGGAACGGGCGTGATGCTGGACGCTTTCGGCGCTACCGCGTCGTAATCCACATCGCCAACCAGCTTGTACCCTTTTTCATTGTTGGCGTCGATGCGGTTAATCCCAACGTCAATAACCACGGCTCCCGGCTTCACCATATCGGCAGTGATAAAATTAGCTTTGCCAATCGCCGCTATCAAGATATCCGCGCTAGCACACACTTCTGGCAGGTTTTTCGTAGCGCTATGGCACACCGTTACCGTACTGTTGCACCCCATATTACTGCCGTACTCTTTTTGCATCATCATCGCGGCCAGTGGTTTCCCCACAATATTACTGCGACCAACGACAACGACGTGCTTCCCTTCAGTTTCAATATTGTAGCGTTTGATGATTTGCACTACCCCATGCGGAGTGCATGGCAAAAAGCGCGGCTCACCGATCAGCACCCGTCCAACATTATCCGGATGGAAGCAATCAACATCCTTCGCCGGATCAATGCGGTTGATGACTTCTGCTTCATTCAGCCCTTTAGGGAGCGGAAGCTGGCAGAGGATACCATGAATTTCAGGGTCAGCGTTATATTGATCAATAACGGCCAACAACTCTTGTTGCGTCGTTGAAGCGGGCAAAATGGAAGATTTGGACAAAATGCCAAGTTTCTCACACGTTCTTTGCTTGCTCCCGACATACACCTTGCTAGCAGGATCATCGCCCACCAACACAACCGCCAAGCCTGGGCGATTTCCTTGCGCGACCAGCGCGGCAACTTCCTGCACTAACTCTTGTTGAACCGCTTCAGAAACTTTTTTACCATCAAGTATTTGTGCCATTTGCACTCCTTTTCTGAGTATTGCTCTCACTCCGCTTTTGCGAGTGCAGCGGTTATTGTCCGTCACTCAGGAGTGAGTCCGCCCACACATACGCCTGCAGCGTTGCTTCGCTGAACACACTGAATGGGATCAATAAATTTTCCACAATTTCGCATGCCTTCGGCACATCGTCCTGCTCATGCGCAATGATCGCCTCTAACATTTGCCCCATGGTTCCTTCATATTTGAGCACGGCCTGTTGAATTTTATCGTGCGCTTTTATGTTACGCAAAATCTCTTCTTTCGGCGCATGAAGCAGAACATCGACCAGCGAAAGCATGCCGACAAAAAAACCACTATCCGCCGTATTGCGATACTTGCCATCATCAAACGCTTCAATCAAGATCTCCATAGTACGAGCACGAACCAGCGCCGTAATCAGCGCAGGATGGCGCTTATGCGTTGGCCCCATACTGCCAGCCATTACCATCAGCCAGCTGACAACTTTTTTGCGCCCCAAAAGCGTCAGCGCATGACGAATAGAACGAATCCCCTGACGCAGACCAAATGCACCACTGTTGAGGAAGTTGACAAGCAATATTTCCAATTCCGGTGCTTGAGCAAACGCACGAATGATTTCTTCCATCTCCGTATCATTGGCATTGAGCATCCCGATAATTTCAAGCACTTTTGTCAATGAGGGATCAAGACTTTCCATCTTTACAATCTGAGGCTGAGCAAAGTAGTAGCCCTGAAAATAGTCAAAGCCGATACTCGCGCAGGTGGAAAACTCGTCTCGAGTTTCTACTTTTTCGGCAACCAGTTTACACTTCAGTTTTTGCTTGAGATTTCCAGCAAGTTGCTTGACACGCATCATGCTGTTTTTGCGCAAGTCGATCTTCACATAACTGGCATACTTAAAGAGCGGCGAGAACATTTTGATATACCAATCTTCAAAAACAAACTCGCTCAGAGCAAATTGATGCCCTTGCGCATGCAAATCAGATATTTGCGACACCAACTCCGGTGTCACCTTCGTGGAGCCCAACAACTCATAGATATAGCGCTGTGGCGGAAATATATCACCATAATCTTTTTGAAAAAATGTATGGTCAACATTGATAAACCCTTTATGCGAGCCAAGGAGATCGTTCTGAGAATAGGCGCCAAGCGCGCTGCGAATCAGTTGCTCGTTAATCCCTTCTGTCGCCTCACCAATCATCCGATTCAATCCTTTATTCTGGCGAAAAAGAATCTCATACGCGTAAATGGTATTATTCACATCAAGAATGGGTTGACGGGCTAAAGAATGTTCCGACATAGTCTCTCTCCTCAGGTACGAAACCAAGAAAAATTCCCCGCAGGGCGCGCAAAGTCTCATATTTTTGCAACTTATTGTCAATAAAAAATCCCGGCAGAGAGACCCTGCCGGGATAGAAACACAAAGTGACCGATTTACTTACGCGCTGGCTTTGCCATCACGTAGTCATGCAGCGCTGCGGCAGCAACTTTCGCCTGACCCATCGCGGTGATAACTTTCGAACCACCAGTAATGATGTCGCCACCAGCAAATACGCCATCTTTAGAAGTCGCGCACGTGTCAGGATTGACAACAACAACGCCCCATTTATTGACTTCGATTTCGGGAGTACTGTCTGGAATAAGCGGGTTAACATCGCAACCAAGCGAGAACACAACCGTATCAATTTCGTCAACAAACTGTTCGCCAGCCGAAACTGGCTTACGACGACCTGACTCATCGGGTTCTGTCAGAGTCATCACATCGCACTTGATCCCTTTAACGAAATAGTTGTCGTCGCCAATGAACTCCAGTGGATTCGAAAGGAACTTAAACTCAATAAACTCTTCCATAGCGTGATGAATTTCTTCCGTACGCGCCGGTGCTTCCTCGCGTGAACGACGGTAGTAAACCGTAACATCAGCACCCAGACGCTTCGCGGTACGTGCAGCATCCATAGCCGTGTTCCCTGCGCCAATAATCCCGACTTTTTTCCCTTGGTAAAGAGGAGTAATATTGTCAGGGAAGTTATCTGCACCCATCAGATAGATACGTGTTAGATACTCGTTCGCCGAGTAAATACCGTTCAGGTTTTCACCGTCGATACCAAGCATTTTGGGCAGGCCTGCGCCAGTTCCGATAAACACAGCATCATAGCCATATTCTGGCCCCATCAATTCGTCAAGCGTGATCGACTTGCCGATTACCGTGTTGTACACGAAATTAACACCCATTTGCTGGAGGAAGTTCAGATCTTCGTCAATGATATCAAGTGGCAAGCGGAAACGAGGAATCCCGTAGACCAGAACCCCACCACCACGGTGGAATGCTTCGAAAACGGTGACTTCGTGACCACGGCGACGAATCTCATAGGCAGCGGTCATCCCTGCTGGCCCAGAACCAACAACCGCAACTTTGCGGCCAGTAGGAGCGGCAACAACAGGAACGGTACGAATATTGTTCGCCCGCTCGAAATCAGACGCAAAACGCTCAAGTGAACCAATCGAAACTGGCTTATTGCGCTTACCAACAATACACACCAGTTCACACTGCTGATCTTGCGGACACACGCGACCACAAATCGCCGGGAGGAAGTTCGTTTCACGAATCACGGCGACCGCAGCGCCGAAGTCGCCCTCTTCGATTTTCTTCAGGAAGCCAGGGATGTTGATGTTAACCGGGCAACCATCAACGCACTGTGGGTTTTTACAGTCAAGACAACGTGAAGCCTCGGCCATCGCATCTTCATTAGAAAATCCAAGGGGAACTTCAAGGAAGTTGGTCACACGGAGTTCGGGCTTTTGTTCAGGCATAGCATGACGTTGAATAGCAAATCTTTGTGCGGCGGTGAGTGCAGCCATTTATTTCACCTCTTCCATTTTTTCCATAGCGATTTTTTCCTGCGCAACAAACATTTTTTGGCGCAAAGTCAATTCTTCAAAATTCACCTTATGACCATCAAAGTCCGGACCATGGAAACAAGCGAATTTCGTTTTCCCATCAACCGTTACACGGCAAGCACCGCACATTCCCGTACCATCAACCATGATCGCGTTCAGCGATACCCATGTTTTGATGCCAGCTGGGCGCGTCATTTCGGCAACGGCTTTCATCATTGGCACAGGACCAACCGCAAGCACATACGAAACTTTCTCTTTTTCCATGATTTGCTTCAACGCGTCGGTTACGAAACCCTGAATCCCTTTTGAACCATCGTTTGTAGTAACATAGACTTCGTCACAATCAGCACGCAAGTCGTCTTCCAGGATAACAAGGTCAGCACTACGAGCACCAACAATACCAATAACTTTATTCCCCAACGCTCTCATGTCTTTTGCTGTTGGGAGAACCGCACCCGTACCATACCCGCCACCGATAACGACAACCGCACCATCAAGTTTTTCGACGTGTGAACGCTGACCAAGTGGGCCAACGATATCCTGGAAGCAGTCGCCAACGTTTAACTGAACCGCTTCGGCAGACGTGCGACCAGCCGCCATGATGATGATCCGGATGGTTCCTTTTTCTACATCCCAGCCTGAGATCGAAATTGGAATCCGCTCCCCTTTTTCGCTGACACGCAAAATAACAAACTGCCCAGCTTTCATCGCGCGAGCCGACATCGGGGCGTATACCTGGAACATGGACATGCCAGGAACCAAGTCCGTTTTTTCAAGTATTTCGTACATCTTGGGCATTCGTTACTCCTTACAATTTGGTAATTACTGACAAACTTTCAGTTTATTGGCGGCAGGGTCATAGCTGACAGAGAAGTCGACAACACAATTTTTCGGAAGTACTTCAAGCCCTTTCAGCAACTCTTTGACACTGATGCCGCGCATGGTGCACATTTCGTCAAGACCGGATGCGACATATTCCTTCGACTTTTCCATGTACAGCTTTTCCGCCCCGGCAAAGTCGCCGGCTGTCAAAATAACTTTCTCTTTAATCAGGTCATAGACCAGAAAGCTACCCTCGTCTTTGTTTTCAATAACTTTGACATAGTTATTGCCCATTACGACAACGCCTAAGTTTTCCATAGCTGGCACACCTTCGTTGAGAATTTAGAGAATCATTTAGCCGCAATCATATGGATAAAGGCGACGGAGGTCAAGAAAATTGTATACAATCCGCGCCTTATATAAAATAACGTTATACTATTGCTTTCACAGCTTCTTCTCGGAACCATTGGTATCGATAATCAGTTGACTTCAACGCCGCTTTTCTTCTACTTTACAGCGGTTGAGCCTTCACACAAAGGGGGAATAAAATGAATATATTCATCGCGCGGCAGCCGATATTTGATCTTAAAATGGATGTATATGCCTATGAATTATTGTTTCGCATTGATGGTGCTGATGCCTATGATTACTCCGATGGAGATAAAGCAACTGCCAACGTCCTTGCCGACACCCTGAGTTCGATAGATCTCTCAACATTGACGGGTCAACAACGCTACTTTATCAATTTTACATCGAACCTTATTATAAGCGATGTCGCGTCGCTTTTCCCGAAAGAATTACTCCACGTTGAAGTGCTCGAAGACGTTGACCCAACACCCGACGTTATCGACTCATGCAAAAAACTCAAAGAAAATGGCTACATGATCGTCCTTGATGATTTTGAATACGACCCTTCGCTCGAACCACTGGTTGAATTAGCCGACATCATTAAAGTTGATTTCCTCCTCTCGCCACCAGAAGAGTGGGCAGCTCTCGCCCAACGCGTGAAAGGGAAAAACATCAAACTTCTGGCTGAAAAACTTGAAAACGTAGAGATGTTTGAAACGGCGAAATCACTGGGCTACGAATATTTTCAGGGCTACTTTTTTAGTCGCCCAACGCTGACACAAGTCAAAGACATTGCGCCCAATAAAATGAGTTCTCTAAGCCTCATGCGGGAAATCAACCGCACTGACGTAGACCTGAAAGCATTAGAGCAAATCATCCGGCGTGATGTTTCCCTCTCCATGAAATTACTAAAGCTCATCAACTCCGCCGTTTTCGGGCTCCGCACCGAAGTCAGCTCCGTCGGTCATGCCTTAACACTTCTTGGCATTAGTAACGTCAAAAAATGGGCCTCTGTGGTCGCCCTCAGTCAAATGGGCGAGGGACTCCCAACCGAGTTGATCGAAATGACTCTCATAAGAGGCAACTTTTGCGACCTCCTCAGCAAATCGGGCAACCTAAAGATTCCAACTGACAGCGCCTACTTTGTCGGAACATTTTCGTTGATCGACACCTTTATCGGTCGTCCGCTTGATGAAATTCTTGCCGATATTCCGCTGACCGATGAGATCAAACACGGGCTCCTCAAACGCGAAGGGAAGCTCGGCCACCTTTTAAACCTGATCGAAAACTATGAAAAAGGATTATGGAAAGAATGCGAAGCGATCTGTAGCGAACTTGGCGTTATCGCAGAAGCCGTCTCGCCCATCTACCTTCAATCCGTCAAGAAGACCCAAGATATAATGGAACAACTTGCGCGATAACGTCCACGAAGCACACTACCAAAAGAGGTTTACCCCATGTTTGAACAATTCTCCGAGCGGGCTCGCCGCATCGTTATTATTTCGAGGCAAGAAGCCTCTCGCCTGCAACAGGGAGCCATTTCCACCGAGCACCTCCTCCTTGCCATGATCAAAGACGGCGGAGGTATCGGCATTAGCGTAATCAAGAAACTCGGCATCAACCTCAACATCCTGCGCCTTGAAATCGAAAAATATCTCCCTCTTGGCCGTAACACCATCATGGATGCCGATATTCCCTTTAGCGCCCAATCAAAGCGCGTGCTCGAAATGGCTGTTGAAGAAGCCAAAGCTGCAGGACAGCACTTTGTGGCTGATGAGCACATTCTTATCGGCCTGCTGCGCGAACGGAAAGGGAAAGCATTTGATATCCTGAACGCCCTTGGTATGAGCCTTGAGCAAGTACGCGAAGAAGTGACGCGTACCCTGAAAGCCAACCTCGCCACCGACGAAAAGACGACCAACCCAACCACCAAAGCACCTACCGCCACACCAACGATAGATGAATTTGGCAGAGACCTCACGCGCTATGCCGCCGAAGGAAAACTCGACCCTGTCGTTGGGCGCGACAGTGAAATTGAGCGCGTTGTGCAGGTATTGTGCCGCCGCACAAAAAATAATCCGGTATTGATTGGCGAACCGGGCGTCGGCAAAACCGCTATTGCCGAAGGGCTGGCTCAGCGCATCACCGACCGCGATGTCCCCGAAATTCTGGTTGACAAGCGCCTCATCAGCCTTGACCTCGGCATGCTCGTCGCAGGCACAAAATACCGTGGTCAATTTGAAGAACGCCTAAAAAATATCATGCGCGAAATCGTCGAAGACGATAACGTCATCATTTTTATTGACGAAATTCACACCCTCGTCGGCGCGGGCGCAGCTGAAGGCTCTATCGACGCCTCGAATATGCTGAAACCGAGCCTCGCACGTGGCGAAATCCAGTGTATCGGCGCCACCACCCTGAACGAATACCGAAAGTATATCGAAAAAGATGGCGCACTGGAGCGCCGCTTTCAAACCGTACTCGTCAATGAACCCAACTTCGACGACACCGTCCGCATCCTCAAAGGGTTGCGTGATAACTACGAAAAGCACCACCGTGTGCAAATAAACGACGAAGCGATCGTTAACGCCGTCAGCCTCTCCACGCGCTACATCACCAGCAAATTCCATCCAGACAAAGCGATAGACGTCATCGACGAAACCTGTGCGCGCACGCGCATCAGCCACTTATCGCTGCCTGATTCACTCAAAAACATGGAAGCAAAAATCGTGCAACTGCACGAAAAACAACAAGTCGCCGAAGCGCATCAAGAGTTCGACAAAGCCGCTAAAGCGCGTAAAGATCACAAAAAACTGAGCGAAGAATTCCAGCAGAAAAAACAAGCTTGGAAAAAAGAGCGCGAAGCGATTGAGCCGATTGTCGGTGCCGAAGACATCGCCACCGTTATTTCGTTAATGACCGGCATCCCTTTACAACGGTTACAAGAAAAAGAAACCGCCAAGCTGCTGCGCCTTGAAGATGAACTGCACAAGCGGATGGTAGGACAAGACGAAGCCGTCAGCGCCGTTGCCAAAGCGATCCGCCGTAGCCGCGTCGGACTCCAATCGCCACAAAAACCAATCGGCGTTTTCCTCTTCCTTGGCCCGACCGGTGTCGGCAAAACCGAACTGGCAAAATCGCTCGCACAACTCCTCTTCGATAACGAAGAAGCCCTCGTCCGCTTTGATATGAGCGAATACATGGAAAAGCACTCCGTTTCGCGCCTCGTTGGTGCCCCTCCCGGCTACGTCGGCTACGACGAAGGGGGACAGCTGACGGAACAAGTGCGCCGCCGTCCCTACAGCGTGGTTCTGCTCGACGAAATAGAAAAAGCACATCCCGATATTTTCAATATCCTGCTGCAGGTCTTTGACGATGGTCGCCTGACCGACTCCTATGGCCATGTCGTCGATTTCCGCAACACCATTATCATTATGACATCCAACGCTGGCGCCCGCATGATCGGCAAAGATAAACGACTCGGCTTCGGCCAAGAAGTGACGACCGATCAAGAGGCCATCAACTTCGACCGCATGAAAGATAATGTCATGACGGAACTGCGCAACCTCTTCAGCCCAGAAATGCTGAACCGGATTGACGAAGCCGTCGTCTTCCATCCACTCGAAGAATCGCACCTCAAGCAAATCCTCTTCCTGCTGCTCGAGCAACTCAACCGCCGCCTCGTTGATCGCAACCTCAAGCTTCTTTTGCAAGACGATGCCGTGGAGTTCCTGCTGCAAAAAGGGTACGACAAAATATACGGAGCGCGACCCCTCAAGCGGGTCATGCAGAAATTTGTCGAAGACACCTTGGCCGAAGAGATGCTGCGCGGCAAATTTAAAGGTCGCAAAAACCTGAAAATCGGCCTGAATGATGCCAAAAATGGACTGAAATACTTCTAAAAGATGTGGAGCTAACATGAAAATCCGTAAAGCTGTTTTTCCCGTTGCCGGACTCGGCACGCGATTTTTACCCGCCACCAAATCGATGCCCAAAGAGATGCTCCCGTTGATTGACAAACCACTCATCCAATACGTGGTTGAAGAAGCCGTCGCCGCCGGCATTGAGCAGATCATCTTTGTCACCGGACGGACAAAACGGGCAATCGAAGACTACTTCGACAAAGATTACCGCCTTGAAACCCAACTACGTGACAGTGGAAAAACCGAGCTTCTAAAGATGGTAAACGCCATTACCGATATGGTCGAAGTGTGCTATGTACGCCAAAAAGAAGCGCTTGGACTCGGCCATGCCGTCCTGACCGCCAAACGCCTTGTCGGTGATGAGCCCTTCGCCGTACTGCTTGGTGATGATATCATCGAAGCACCCCGCTCCTGCATCGGGCAACTCATTGAAAAATACGAAAAATACCGCTGCACCATTCTCGGCATTGAGCAAGTTCCAATGGAACAAATCAGCTCCTACGGCTGTGTCGCCGGAACGCTGGTCGAGCCGCGCACCTATAAGGTTTCCGACTTAGTCGAAAAACCGCCCGTCAACGAAGCACCCAGCGATATGGCCATTATTGGCCGCTATGTGCTGACGCCGGAAATTTTTGAGATTATCGAAAAAACCAAACCCGGTCGCGGTGGAGAAATCCAACTCACCGACGCTCTGCGCGAACTCGAACGTCGTCAGGCCATCTATGCCTGTCAATTCGAAGGGAAGCGCTACGATTGCGGCGATAAGCTCGAATACCTCAAAGCAACCGTCGAAATGGCGCTGAAGCACCCACAATTTGGCAAACCATTCGGGGAATTTATTGCCTCGCTGCCAAAATAACAGGTAACAGTGTCATTGCGAGCGTCAGCGAGAAATCCAGATCTCTCACATACGTTCGAGATGACGCAATAACATGCCGGATCGTTACAACAATAACCGAGGAGAAAATATATGCTGAACAAAATTGACCATATCGGCGTTGCCGTCCGTTCCCTTGACGAAGCCGTTGGATTCTACCGCGCCATGGGCGCCGAGCCATACCATTTTGAAGAAGTCCCTTCGCAGAAAGTGCGCGTTGCATTCATCAAAGTTGGCGAAAGTAATATCGAACTGCTCGAACCAACCGCCCCAGATTCCCCCGTCGCCATCTATCTGGAAAAGCGCGGCGAAGGGATGCACCACATCTGCTATAACGTCGATGACGTCGCCGCTGGCCTCGCGACCCTCAAAGATGCCGGCTACCGCCTGATTGACGAAGCGCCAAAACCTGGCGCGCACGGCTGCACCGTGGCGTTTGTTCATCCCAAAAGCACTAACAGTGTTTTGACAGAACTCTCGCAGCATGGGGAACACGAAGGGCACTGATCATTCATGGCCAAACCTACCACCGTCCACACCTGTGCCCAGTGCGGCGCCACCTTTCCCCGCTGGAATGGCAAGTGCACCGAATGTGGCGCATGGGGCAGTATTAGCGAAGAAAAAACCGTCACCCTGCCACCGCGCACGAAAAGCACGGTTGGCATAGCCGCGGCAACCCTTGACCGCCTGCAGGACGTGGTGGTCGAAAACGCGCCACGCCAAGCAACCCGCATCCCTGAATTTGATCGCGTCCTCGGCGGTGGCATCGTTCCCGGCTCACTCATTCTGATCGGCGGCGATCCTGGCATCGGCAAATCGACCCTCACCATGCAGTGCGCCGGCACTATCGCCAAGCAAGGCAAGAAAGTGCTCTACATTTCCGGCGAAGAGTCACCGCATCAACTCAAGCTCCGCGCCGATCGCCTCGGCGTGTTGCACCCCGAAATCTATGTCTGCGCCACCAATTCCTTCGAAGAAGCCGCGCAACTGGTCGAACAACTGCGGCCACACCTGCTTATTATTGATTCTATTCAAACCATCGCCACGCAGGAACTCGAATCAGCCGCCGGAACCGTCTCGCAGGTGCGCCACTGCGCGGCACTGCTCATGGCACTCGCGAAGGGAAAAGGGATCGCGACGATTCTTATCGGCCACGTGACCAAAGAAGGCTCGCTGGCTGGCCCACGCGTACTCGAGCACCTCGTCGACGTCGTGCTGACCTTTGAAGGGGATCGCTCGCACACCTTCCGTCTCCTGCGCGGCACCAAGAATCGTTTCGGATCGACGAATGAAGTGGGTGTTTTTCAGATGGAAGCGACCGGACTCACCTCCGTCCCAAATCCCAGCGAATTGTTGCTCGCCGAAAAACCGGCCAACACTCCCGGCTCTGTGGCCACCGCCACCATCGAAGGAACCCGCCCGCTACTCGTCGAAGTACAAGCACTTGTGAGTGAATCATTCTTCGGCAACCCAGTGCGGAGCGCCCTTGGTCTGGAACATGCGCGGGTCAGTATGATCTTAGCCGTCCTGGAAAAACGGTTTGGTCTGCATATCGGCGCGCAAGACATCTACACCAACATCGTAGGCGGCATGAAAATCACCGAAACCGCCGCTGATCTGGCGATTGCTGTCGCGCTTATCAGCAGCTTCCGCAATCGACCCATCGGGCATGGCGTTATTGTTTGCGGTGAAATTGGCCTTTCCGGCGAAATACGTAGCGTGGCGCATGCCGATCAACGGATTAACGAGGGGCGCAAGCTGGGCTTTCGCCGCTTTATTATTCCCAAAAATAACGCAAAAAAAATCGCCCCTTCACCGGAAAAGCGGGAGGAAGAGATCCTCGGCGTCGCTTCGCTGGATGAAGTGATGGAGAGTTTATTTTAGCAGTCTGCCAGCCATTCCCGCAACACTCGCACCTCTTCATCAATCAAATGGAATAACATATCACGACTGTAGCCAGCGCTGTGCGGCGTGCCGTATACCGCCGGATGATGGCGGAGCCAATGATCGGGCGCTAACGGCTCTTCAGGAAAAACATCGACGGCATACGCGCTCATGATTCCGTTCTCCAGCGCCTCACACACCGCTTCAAGCGCCACCACGCCGCCACGTGCCGTATTTATCAGCCGTAAACCTTGGCGCGCGTGTCGCAACACGTCACGATTGATGCACTGGTGCGATGACGGGGTCAACGAACAGTGCAGCGTCACAATATCACACGTTTTCACCAACTCAATCAAAGAGACACACCGCTGCACGGGATAGGCGATAAACTCCGCGTCGTCAAGAAAAGGGTCAAATGCCAGCACTACTTCCGGCTGAAATGGAGCCAAGAGTGTCGCAACCCGTTTGCCAATATGTCCAAAGCCAACAATACCGACCGTTTTCCCTGCCAGACGGCTCGTATTTTCAATCTGATTGCGCACCCAATGACCAGCCACAAATTCACGATACTGCCACGGTGAGCGGCGCAACATATCAAGCATCATCATGATCGTCGTTTCGCTGACATCAATGGCGCGCGGCTGCGGCAAATGCACCCATGCAATCTGGCGTTCGTCAAGCCTATCCGTATCGACGTGGTCGTAACCGGAATTACATATAATCACAAGTTTCAACTGACTAAAATACGCCAGCTCTTGTTTTCGAATTGGATAGGAGGTATTGCCGATGATGACGTCCGCACGCGCGACTTCGGCACTTGGTTTTTCACCCTTTTTCAGGTCACAGACAACATAACGGATGCCAAGCGCTTCGAGAGCCGCTTTTTCGATGGGGACAAGATCGGTAAATTGCACAGGAGACAAGGTAATACGGGCGACAGTCATTGACATAAGCGTTCCATCCCAAAAGTTTTGCAGATATATAACACGCCCGCTGTCTACCAGAGAAGCCCACTCTTTGCGGTGGGAAACACTCTGATACACGGCGGGCATATTTACCTTCTGAAAACCTTCAGGCTATCTTTTGGAACTCTGCATACAAAATTGTTTCCTCGCGATGCATCCGCTGATGAAGCGTCGCATACAGACGGCCAAAATCACGTGCAAAATCCAACCCACCCTGTTGCTCCCAGTCGCGATCAAAAAACTGAAGTGCCTGACGGGAAATCTCACTCATTTCGCTCGCAAAACTGTCGTACAGCCTTTTTACACGCGGATCACTCTGTGCCGCTTTTTGCAATACTGGGTACAGGCGGCGGTCTTCTTGACTGAGATGCTGCAGCAATGACCGCTTCGCATTCAATAACATTTTCCGCCCTTCTGCGTTACCGATACCAACCTTTTTTACCTCATCCATCATTCGAAAAAGCTGCTGATGATCATGCTTAAGTTCGTCTACGAGAGTCATGGCTCACTCCTATTCGGTGAATGGTTTAATGAATCAGAGAGCCAGAACATAACGCAGAATTTCATCTTGAAAATTGACATTCGTCAACATAACGAAAAAAGTTTTATGCGCCTTTGGCAACACAAACTCTCTTGCAATTTTTTTCACCCTCACCGACTATACGGCCATGCAAATGTTTTTCAGGAGGTGTTTCATGATTGCTATCGACTACTCACTGGCGATGCAAAGTAATGTATCTGGGGGCATTAAAAGTTCGGCACTCAGTGCACTCGGCGACCGATTGAAATGTGAAATTTTTCCAATTCTCGAAAAGAAACTTGCCGACAGCACCTACGCATTTCGTGAGGCCTTGCACGATTCACGCGCTCAACTTCCGGCCATTCTACCGTACATTCAAAGCGCTCAGCGGGACTTTGACAACTTTGTCATCGTTGGCATAGGTGGGTCTAACCTCGGCAACATGGTTGTGGACAGTGCCTTTACGGGGAATGGAAAGAAACTGTTCTATATGGACAACATTGAGCCGTATCGCATCACCCAACTCCTAAACTCCCTCGACCTCAAGCGCACCCTGTTCAATATCATCACCAAATCAGGTGCGACGTCTGAAACGATGGCGAACTACATTGTGGCGAAGAAAGCACTTCAGGCGCAAGGCCTTCCCATCGCGCACCATTTTGTCTATACCACCGACCCGCAACAAGGCTACCTACAAAAAGTACGAGCACAGGACAACGTCACCACCTTTACAATTCCACCGAAGCTCGGTGGCCGTTTTTCGGTGCTCAGTCCTGTCGGACTGCTCAGCTCTGCTTTCAAAGGGATCGACGTTGCCGCCATGCTCAACGGTGCGGAGGCGATGGCCAAACGTTGCGCGACGCCCGACCTCGCCACGAATCCCGGACTTTTGCTCGCCGCACTGTATGTCGCTGCGTATGAGCAAGGGAAAAACATCAATGTCATCATGCCCTACTCCGATCGCCTCGGACAATTTGGCAAATGGTTCTGTCAGTTGTGGGCGGAAAGCCTCGGTAAATTTACGGCCAAAGGCAAGCGTGTCGGACAAACACCAGTAACGGCTCTGGGTACAGTCGACCAGCATTCACAGGTTCAGCTTTATATGGAAGGGCCCGACGATAAAATCATCACCTTTATTAAGATTACCGAGGTTGAAGACGACTTGCCGCTTGATGGTGAAATCGATTACTTCAATGGAGTCACCATGGGTCAACTGCTGAACACGGAGTTGCATGCCACAGAAATGGCACTGCTCAAGCAAAATAAAGCTTCACTGCGACTCGATATCGACCAATTGAACGCCGCAACCATGGGAGAACTTTTCTATCTGTTTATGTATGCAACGGTTGTCGCAGGAGAAATTTTGGGCGTCGATCCGATCAACCAACCGGGCGTAGAAGAAGGTAAACAGTTTACTTATGGTCTGTTAGGTTGCAGCGAATACCGCGCAAAACTCGATGAATACACGACGCTGGCAAACTCTTTTACTCGCTACGCTTTATAAAGCGTTGACAACGAAAAAGGGTGCAGGGTATATTTTTGCAACTAATCCTTTAAGGAGGGGGCATGACGAAGAAAGATTTGGTTTCCAAGATGGCGGAATCTGCTGAAATCACAAAAATTCAGGCAGAAAAAGCACTCAACGCATTTCTTGATTCAGTAGGTGGAACCATGAAAGAGGGCGGCAAAGTAACACTCGTTGGCTTTGGCACATTTCAGGTATCCGAACGCCAGGAGCGCAAAGGGATCAATCCCCGCACCAAGAAACCTATCACCATTCCGGCGAAGAAAACTCCTAAATTTGTTCCCGGCAAAGCTCTTAAGGAAATGGTCGACGCGTAGTTCGGGCACTTTTCTTTTTTGCATTTTTTAAGACAGGCGTTTTTTCAGGATGCCTGTCTTTTTTTATCATTATACTTATCGGTGAAATATGATCTGGAATGACGAATTCGAAACCCTTCCCCGCGAAGCACTTGAGGCACTCCAGCTCAAGCGACTCAAAAACACGTGCGAGCGGGTCTACGCAAACGTCCCATTCTACCGTCAGGCATTCGACAATGCAGGCGTTCGCCCAAGCGATATCCGCTCCCTTGCCGACCTTCAGCGGCTCCCTTTCACCGGCAAGCAGGATCTGCGCGATAACTATCCCTATGGCATGTTCTGCACACCGATGGAAAATATCGTGCGCATTCACGCTTCCAGCGGCACCACCGGTAAACCTACCGTAGTAGGGTACACGCGGCGCGATATTGATATGTGGGCCGAACTTATGGCGCGCTGTTTTTCGGCAGCCGGGGTCACGCGCGGCGATATCGTCCATAACGCCTACGGCTACGGGCTTTTCACGGGCGGTCTTGGCGCCCACTATGGAGCTGAAAAAGTCGGCGCTTCGGTTATCCCGATGTCGGGCGGCAATAGTAAGAAACAGATTATGGTGATGCAAGACTTCCGCTCGACCGTACTGACGGCAACCCCCTCGTACGCCTTACACCTTGCCGAAGTCGCCGAGGAAGAAGGGGTGCCAATGCGCGACCTTGCCCTGCGCGTTGGTATTTTTGGGGCGGAACCATGGTCGAATGGCATGCGCAAAGAGCTGGAAGAAAAACTCTGCCTAGATGCTATCGACATCTACGGCTTGAGCGAAATCATCGGCCCAGGGGTTTCGGTCGAATGCATCGAAGCAAAACACGGCATGCACATTATGGAAGACCATTTTATCCCTGAAATTATCAACCCAGACACCGGAGAAATCATGCCGCTGGGCGAATGGGGCGAACTGGTGTTTACCACTGTGACCAAAGAAGCCTTCCCACTGATCCGCTACCGCACCCGCGACATTACTCGTCTTATTCCTGAGCCATGCCGCTGCGGACGGACATTCTACCGTATGGAGAAAATCTCCGGACGGAGCGACGATATGCTCATTATCCGTGGCGTCAATGTCTTTCCCTCACAAATCGAGTCATTGCTCGTCAGCGTAGAAGGGATTGAGCCTCATTACCAACTGGTTATCAGCCGTGAAGGTTCGATGGATACGTTGGAAGTACAAGTTGAAGTCAACCACCGCAGCTTCAGCGACGAAGTGCGTCACCTCCAATCGCTTTCGCGCCGTATTCAAAAAGATATCAAAGATCTCTATGGCATTACCGCCAAAGTTTCACTTGTTGAACCGAAAACAATTACTCGCAGTCAAGGCAAAGCGGTTCGCGTCATCGACAAGCGAAAGGAGCAATCATGAGAGTAGAACAGATTTCCGTTTTTATCGAAAATCAAGCTGGGCGCCTTGCCGAAGTCACCCAATGTTTGGCCGATGGCAACATCAGTATTCGTGCCCTCAGCCTTGCTGACACGCAGGACTTTGGGATTTTGCGCCTGATCGTCGATGACGTCAATCACGCGAAAGTGGTACTAGGAGACAATAACTTTACCGTGGGTATTACAGAAGTGCTCGCCGTAGAGGTTCCTGACCGGCCAGGCGGTCTCGCCGCTATTTTAAAGATCATTGATAGTGGTGCGTTAAACGTCGAGTACATGTACGCCTTTGTCGACAAAAATCGCGACAACAACGCGATTATCATTTTCCGTTTTGAGGATATCGAAGCGGCGGCACTCTGCCTCCAGCAGCATAACGTGCGCATTGTGCCTGGCGCGGAACTCTACGCCTTATAATTTGACCGACTAAAGGAGAATGCCGATGAAAAGATTCCTGTTCGCTCTTGTCGCCTCTGTCGTCCTCCCGCTGGCCGCCATCGCTGCCGACACGATTAAAATCGGTGGTTTGTTCAGCATCACCGGCCCCGCTTCATTCATCGGTGAGCCGGAACGGAACTCCATGGAAATGGCCATTGAGGAAATCAACCAAGCTGGCGGCATTCATGGCAAAAAACTCGTTTCAGTCATATACGACACAGGTGGCGATGCCAGAAAAACTGTCAATTTCTTTCGCCGCCTCACGAAAAATGACGGCGTCAATATCATCGTTGGCCCAAGCCTTTCCGGCAGCACGTTAGCTATCAAAGATATGATTGAAAAAGAACCAGACGTAACGGTACTCTCCTGTGCTGCATCAGATAAAATCGTCAACCCGATCGTGAAAAATCTCTTTAAAACCGCTCAATCGGATGATATTGCGGTCGAAAGAATTTTCGGCTACCTGCAAAAACTCGATGTGAAACGGATTGCGATTCTGACAGCCACCAACGGTTTTGGCCAAAGTGGCGATGAGCAACTCACCCGCTTGGCCGCCGACTACGGGCTGCAAATCGTGATCAACGAAAAATTCGGCCCCGCCGATACCGACATGACGGGTCAGCTCACCAAAATCCGTCGCGCAGAGCCCGAATTCCTGATCGTTTGGAGCATCAATCCGGGTCCCGCCATCATTGCGAAAAACATGAAGCAGCTTGGTATCGACATCCCAACCATCAACTCGCACGGGGTTGCTTCACGCCGCTTTATTGAACTCGCTGGTGCCGATGCCGAAGGGATTATTCTCCCCTCAGGCCGCATCACCATTGTCGATCAAATTCCAGATAATCACCCACAAAAAGAGATTCTCGTGCGCTACGATCAAGCCTACCGCGCGAAGTTCAATGCCGAACCGTCGCACTTCGGTGCACACGCGTATGATGCGGTCTATCTCATCAAAGCCGCACTAGAGCAGAACAGCAACATCGCGGAACTTGCGACCACGCTTGAATCACTCCCACCACAAACACTGGTTGATGGCGTTTTCACGTACTCAGCAACGGATCACAGCGGGTTGAGTGCCGATGCGTTCAGCCTACTGCGCGTGAAAAATGGGCAGTGGGAAATCATAGAAGATTGATATGAGCGACTTTTTGCAGATTCTCGTTTCAGGGTCGATCAACGGGATGACCTACGCGGTCATCGCCATCGGCTTTGTGATCATCTACAATGCCACCCAGATTATTAACTTTGCCCAAGGTGAATACGTCATGCTGGGCGCACTGTCAGCCATATGGCTTATCTCGGGCTGGCAGATTCCCATACTGTTAGCATTTATCCTCGCCACCGCCTTCGTGGTGGTGGTGAGTTACGCTATGGAACGGGTTACAATCCGACCGCAGATTTCACGCGAACCTATCAATCTGATTCTTATCACCATCGCCTGCTCCATTCTTTTGAAGGGAGCAGCAATGTTTTTGTGGGGCAAAGACCCGCTTCCCATGCAAGAGTTCACTCCAGGCGCCCCGATTATGCTCGGAGGAATCGCTATTTCGCGCCAAGGATTGTGGATTGTTGCCAGCGGCTTCCTCGCCATGTTTCTGCTGCACCTCTTCTTTTCACGCACCCTTTTGGGAAAAGGGATGATTGCCTGCAGCATTGACCGACGCACCGCCTCATTGATGGGTATTGACACAAAACGGGCGACCAATATGGCGTTCCTGCTCGCTGGAGCTATCGGTGCACTCGCGGGGATCGTGCTGGCACCCGTCACGATGATGAGCTATCTCTCCGGCACAATTCTTGGATTAAAAGGCTTTTGTGCCGCTATTCTTGGTGGGCTCAATTCTATTTCGGGTGTGGTACTCGGCGGAATCATCATTGGTGTGCTCGAAGCGCTTACCGCTGGGTATTTTTCCAGTGGCTATAAAGATGCTGTCGCCTTTATCGTCATGCTGCTTGTCCTCTTCTTCCGCCCCGAAGGGCTCTTTGGAAAAAAGGGGATAAAACGTGTCTAAGTGGCCTGCTCTCGCTGTTTTTGCCCTTGCGCTCCTGCTGATTCCACAATGGATACAGAATGGATATATGCTTGGCGTTTTGACGTTTGCCATGCTGGCGGCGATTAACGTCATTGGATTAAATTTACTGATGGGGTTTGCCGGTCAGGTTTCGATGGGTGTAGCCGGCTTTTACGGGCTTGGCGCGTACACTACCGGTGTAGCGACGGTTCACTGGGGGGTTTCGCCGTGGATGGGAATTTCCCTCGCAGTACTGATCTGTGGCGGATTAAGCTATCTCATCGGACGTCCAACCCTGCGCCTGAAAGGACATTCGCTGGCCATGGCGACTCTTGGCATCGGAATTGTCCTCTTTATTTTCTTTATGGAAACTATTCCGCTTACAGGTGGCCCAGATGGGCTTTCAGGGATTCCGCCATTGTCGATTGGCGACTTTGCCTTTGAAAGCGACCTGACGCATTACTGGTTGGGGGCGGGTGCATTGTGGCTGGTCGTATTGCTCTCTCTGAATCTAACCGGTTCGCTCTACGGCTATGGTATGCGCGCGCTCGGTCTTTCTGAAGCGGGCTCCCGCTCGATTGCGATTGACACGCATCAAATTAAAGTCGGCATATTTGCCCTGAGCGGCGCGTTTAGTGGCCTTTCCGGTGCTCTTTATGCGCATATCGTTACGTTCGTCAGCCCCGAAACGTTTGATTTTCACGCTTCTATTGTTTTCCTCACCATGGCGGTTTTTGGCGGACTCGGGAGCATTTGGGGCAGCATGGCGGGAGCACTGCTGTTTTCCTTCTTGCCAGAATTCTTGGTTGTCTTTCAGGACTACGATATTCTGGTCTACGGTGCTGTGCTGCTGGCAACGGTTATTTTCCTTCCCAAAGGACTTGGAGGGTTGGCACGCGTGGTAACTCTGAAAATAACTTCAATGAAACCAAAATCATAGCGGCCGCATACTCATCGGCGTAAAGGAGTACCCATGAACGAACCACAATCCGATATTTCAACGCTGCTTTCGCGCATGCAGTCCCTGAGGAGCGCGAGCGCAACGCCTGAATCATGCGAAAGTGAACGTCTTTGGGAGAAGAACCTTGCCGCGCTTGAAGCTCGACTGCCGTCTCTGGTTCACACGCTGCGACATAGCGCGTTACTGGTAAGGGCTCACCAAAGCGTTCCGTGCGATTTCAGCAAAGTGCGAACTGATGTCGACTCCATGCTTTTGGTGCTCGGTGCCGACGCCTTTAGCGAGTTTCTGCAAGCCGCCCCAAGCCTCGGGATGGTGCGCAAAGTGGTGATTTTGGAACATCAACTCGCTCCACTCAAAAAACTCTTCTGCGAAGTTGACCTGAGCGAAAGTTTCCGCAGTGGCATCTTGGATTTGGTTGTCGCCGAACATGCCGAATGGAATCTGATGATTGCGCTGCGGCAGCAAGCTGTCGATCACCCATGGCTCCTCGCACTGTCGCAGTCGGTACAAGTCATCGGCAACGCACACTATATCAGCTTTCAAAAAGACTTTTATACGCGTTATATTGAAGCCGTCAAAATCGCTTTTAACGAAGCGAAAGTATACTACGGAAACGATCCGCACGATTCGCTCATCGGTATCGAAAATATGTTCGACAACCTTGACCTGATCATCGACAACCCTGGCATCATGCAGATGAAAGGGAAAATGGCAGGCACTCCGGCATTTATCATCGCCACAGGCCCATCGCTGACCGAAGCGCTCCCACTGCTCCCGCAAGCAGCGCAGCGCGGTTTCGTCTTTGCCTGTGATTACTCAGTAAAACATTTAATTGACGCCAACGCGCCCTTTCATTTTGTTGTATCGCTGGAGCGCAACCCTTTTATCGCGAAGTTCTTTCGCGATTACGACCTCCGTAACCACTACCTCTTTACCCCTCCGTTGCAGCACCGTCATATTCTGACGAGCTTTACGGGTAAAAAAATTATCACCTACCGCAATGTGAAGCATTTTGACTGGCTCGGTATCCCCAAAGGGCAGCTCGATATTAAATCATCGGTTGCGAATATGGCTTTTGCCATTGCCGACTATCTGGGATGTTCGCCGATTGTGCTGGTCGGGCAAGATCTCTGCTACGGCTCGGATGGTGCAACCCACGCTGCTGGCGCAATTTTTGGCGCAAAACAAGAAGAAGTCGTACGACAACAGCGCCTCCACACGCGTGGTAATAGCGGAGACATGGTAGAGACAAACCAGATTTGGTTTAGCTGTATTAAGTCATACGAAACCGATATTGCCCGTTCACACGCGCGGTGCATCAATACCACCATGCGCGGTGCGGCCATTCTCGGCACCGAATTGCAGGAACTCTCAGAGGTACTCGCACACTTACCAAAGAGAGCCGAAGCCGATATCTGGCATATAATTGATCACTCCCTAGCATTGCCCACCCGTGCCGAAAAGCGCAAATATGCTCGCCAGATAATCAAACGGATCCAACAAGGGATCAATGAATGCGATCAAATCATCCGCACTGCCGAAAGCTCGCTCCATGCCATTCACCAATTTTTAGAGCACGATGTCGCTTCACTCCTGAATGGCACCATCCCCGCCATCGACCCTTCACGGGTTGCAAGCGTTTTCAGCTCCGTTGAACAGGCAAAATCAGCCATTGCCCAATGTGGAAAAGAGACCTTCATGTATATGGTTATGCACGTAGCACAGTCCTTTGTTATTGATGATATGATTGAAGAAAAGAAACTCTTCTTTCAGTACGCCGATCCCACTATCGCCAAAATCAACGCTATTGCCCGCTACCCGCGCTGGGTCGCAGAAATCAAAAAACACACCCTCGCGGTGCGCAAAATTATCGAACGAACAGCGAAGCAAACGTATTTATCACCAACAAAGCCGTAACAGACGTGCCAAGCCGTCTGTGGCATGACCCAAGAGACGACGCCGTCAAATGGCATTTTATTCACCACCACTCATCGATTACAAAACCACCAACATTCAAGAACATCCCGCACACTCACACAAAGCACCATCGCGTATCTTGCTATTTTACTTGTGATTAAAAATTTATGCGCTGTACCCTGCATTATGGCGCAATTTTTGCACTCTCCTCTGACACGTCAGCGGTGAGCGAGTAACTACCAATGATGAGGAGTAGAACCGTGTCACATGAAAGAGCGAACATTCTCATAGTCGAAGATGATCTACGCATTGGCCAATCACTGGTCAACCATTACGGTTCTGATCACCGCGTACAGTGGTGTCAAAATATCACGACCGCAATTGAGACGGTGCTGGCATCTTCGTTTGACCTGATACTGCTCGACATGCATCTCCCAGATGGCGAAGGAACACAGGTACTCCAAGTACTCAGCGAGGCACCGGGCAACCCGCAAGCCATTATTTTAACGGCCTTTCCAGAGCACCAGATGGCGGTTAAAACTATTAAAATGGGGGCGGTTGACTACCTCGAAAAACCGTTTGATTTTGACGATCTCGACCTGCTGGTTGCTCGTACGTTAGCACAGAGTGCAACCCTGCAACGCGACGCGATAGAAATGCGACAGCGTGAAAATGCAACCAACCCGCTTGACGCCATTCTGGGTGTTTCAGCTTCCGTCCTCGCACTCAAAAAGCTCATTACCACCGTAAGCACTTCGCCTGATACGACCGTACTGGTTACCGGCGAAACCGGTACCGGCAAAGAGTTAGTCGCTGAAGCGATCCACGCTCTTTCTGCTCGCCGTCACCGCCCACTCGTACGAGTCAACTGCGCGGCGCTCCCTCCATCACTGATCGAAGCCGAACTGTTTGGCTACGAAAAAGGAGCCTATACTGACGCCAAGAAGAGTCGTCGTGGCTACATCGAAATGGCGGCAGGCGGCACGTTATTCTTGGATGAAGTTGGCGAACTCGGACTCGACATTCAGGCAAAGCTCCTCCGTTTCCTCGAAGCCAAGTCATTTGTCAAAGTGGGCGGCGAGCGTGAAATCCAAATCGATACACGTGTGATCGCCGCGACGAACCGCGAGATGGAAACCATGCTCAAAGAAAAAACCTTTCGCGCGGATCTGTACTATCGCCTGAATGTCTTTGAAATTCGGCTCGACCCCCTCCGCGAAAGACCGGACGACATTGCGCTCCTTTTCGAGCATTACCTGAAGCATTACTGCCGTCGATTGGGGAAACCAGCACTTTCCATCGTGTCAACATTCCTTGATGAAGCGAACCGTTACGGATGGCCAGGCAATATTCGTGAACTACGCAACATCGCCGAACGCTCTGCACTGCTGGAGTCATTTCCGCGCCTCAGTGGAATTGGCGCTCCTTTTAACGCCACCGTACAACTGCCGAATCAAGATGAACCGTTCACTCTGCGCTCACTGGCTGAAATTGAACGCGAACACATTATTGCAACCTACTACGCTCTGGAACAGAACAAAACACGTACCGCGCATGTGCTTGGCATCAACCGCCTGACGCTGCGCAAGAAGCTCGAAGAATACGGCATGAGTGACGACACACGCTAGAGCCCTTTGCAAAGCAGAGGTTCTTGATAAAACGGCATGGGAATTATTCATCAACCGCGCAACCTAACATGGAGGTGATCTACCCCAAAGAACAGAGCACGTAAGCAAATTTCCATTCATGTCCACACAAAAAAAATTGAGAAGGAGTCCAAAAGATGAAAAAGATTTTCTCTACGCTTTTAGCCACTCTCTTCGTAGCAGGGTCAGTCGCCGCATCGTCGACCATTGATCTTGGTGAAGGGAACCTGAAGTACAAAGACATGCCCCAGTACCAGTCGTACCTGAAGAACAAAGACAACACACAGATGACCGAATACGGCGGATCTGTTCCTTATGACAAGCACGATGGCGTTAATCCACTTCCGAAAGGCTACAAGCACGCCCAGCCTTATCTGAAAAACCTCTGGCTCGGCTATCCATTTTCGTATGAATACAAGCGCGCTCAGGGTCACACCCAAGCCATTGAAGACGTAACTCATATCGACCGTATCAACCGCTACAGTGAGCAAGCCGGTCTTCCTGCAACCTGCTGGAATTGCAAAACGACCACTATCCCAACACTAGTTGAAAAGTTTGGCGATAAGTTCTGGTCTTCAAACTTCCATGACTACCGCGAAGCCCATGAGGGTAGCAAACATGCTATCGGCTGTGCAAATTGTCACGATGAAAAAACCTTTGCATTGGCCATCACTAGCTTTCCGCTCGACGAAGCGTTGAAGCGTCAAGGGAAAGACTGGCGCAAAGCTTCGAAGCAGGAAATGCGCTCGCTCGTTTGCGCGCAGTGTCACGTTGAATACTACTTCGAAACGAAAGATCACGGCGTAGCTGCTAAGCCACACCTCCCTTGGGATAAAGGCATGAACCCTGCTGACATGTATGAGTTCTACTCCAACGGTGATCCGAAGCGCGATGCCTTCAAAGGCGCCTTTACTGACTTCACTCATGCAGCGTCAAAAACTAAAATCATTAAAGCCCAGCACCCTGAATACGAAATGTTCTCTGACGGCGTCCACGGTGCAGCTGGCGTATCATGTTCCGATTGCCATATGCCACGCGACAAAAACGGTATGAGCTCACACCACTGGACATCACCACTGAAGAGTACCGAGTCTATCCAAGCTTCATGCGTCAGCTGCCACAAAGACAAAACACCTGAGTACCTCAAGGGTCGCGTTGAATTCCATCAGGAAAAAGCATGGAAGCAGCTCAACATCGCTCAGGAAAAATCAGTTCGCGCTCATGAAGCCGTTCGCCTTGCAATGGAATTCAAAGGGGTAGACGAAAAGCTCCTTGCTGAAGCTCGCGAAATGACCCGTAAAGGTCAGTGGTTCTGGGATTACGTCTCTGCTGAAAACAGCGCAGGCTTCCACAACCCAACCAAAACTCTTGATACACTTGCCTCTTCACAACAGTACAGCGACCAAGCTGTTCAATTAGCAATGCAGGCTACCGGCTACGCTATCGCTCCAAAACTTGAAGGACCAATCGAAAAGATCGTTCCGCCAATCATGGAGCACAGCCGCAAACTGCAACAAGACCAGAAGCACCTTGATTCACACGTCTGGTTGAAGTACCTCCCAGTTCTGCCACAGGCTGACCTCGTATGGGATAAAAACAAGAAGCTCAAGTAAGCTTCTGTCTCGTTCAATACCTCTCTTTGGGAGTGGCCAGTCCTGGCCACTCCCTTTTTTTATGAAAAAATTGTTGTAGTTGTGACAATTCACAGTAGAATGCGCACTGGCTTTGAGAAAAGAGCGTGCACCCAAAAGCGGTTCATTCCGGTGCCCGTGCTTTCCGCAGACTGCTCAAATAGGTGATGCTTTGACAGAGACTATTCGACGCTATCTCCTGATTGTTTTTTTTCTCGTCACACTGGTGCTCTTCGGTGTTTTTACCGCATTTTCTCTGCACATCAATGGCGTATTAGAAGAGCAGCTCCGCGAACGCGGACGGGCGTTCTTCAATGAAATAGTGCTTGTTCGCCAATGGGTAGCCAAACACGGTGGTGTATTTGTCCGCGAGCGGCCAGGAGTCGAAAGCAACCCGTTTTTGGAACATATTCATGGCCTAGACGCTACTCTCACTTCAGGAAACGGTGTCCGTTACGTTATGCGTAATCCAGCATTAGTCACGGCAGAAGTCTCTGAGCTTGCGGCCTTAAAAGGAATTTTCCAATTTCACATGACCAGCCTAAGTCCGCTCAATCCTGGCAACACACCGGACTCTATTGAGCGCGAAGCACTGGAAGCGTTCCGCACAGGGCTGAAGGAGTTTATCCACTTTGAGCGCGACACCAAACGTGCCACTCTACGTCAACCGCCAATGGCGCAGACCTCGTATCGCTACATCGCCCCTCTGCCAGTCGAAGCCGAATGTATGCGCTGCCACACTGAATATGAAGTTGGCGACATTCGCGGTGCACTCAGCATTACCATCCCGGTCGACGACGTAATCGACAAAATGCGCACCTCACACCTGCTGCTGATCATTTCTGGCAGCGGCGTGATTCTCATTATGATCATCCTCTTACTGAGTGCGAGCTTCCCCTTCCTGCGCCGAGTCAACGACCGTTATCACATTACCGAATCCCTGTTTCAAGAGTCACGCACCAAATACCTGAGTCTGTTCGACAATGCCACTGACCCCATCTTTGTCGTGGAACCCGATGAGGATTGCACAGGATGTCGACTGCGCGAAGTCAACCGTTCCCTGTGCCAACTCCTCCAACTTCCGCGCGAAGAATTACTGGAACTCCACCTCTCCCGCTTCGTCTGCAAAGAATCACGCGAAGCCCTCCGCACCACCTTCCACCATCTGCTTGCACACCCCGACGAGCCGGTGCTGCTCAATGCTCGCCTGAAACGTACCGATGAAACCTGCATCGACGTTGAGATCCATGCTCATATCGTCGAATATAAAAATCAGCGCTTTATCATGGCAACCGCACGTGACATCCGCGAGCGACTGCGGCTCGATGAAGAAAGACGCTATCAAGAACAAATGTTGATTCAGCAATCCAAAATGGCCGCTATGGGTGAAATGCTGAATAATATCGCGCACCAGTGGCGACAGCCGCTGACAGGGCTCAGCCTGATGCTTCAGGATTTACGTAAAAATGCTCGCAAAGGGGTTTGTAACGCGCAGGAGGTTGAAGCCGTAACGGAACAAGGGGTGGCTGCGATCAACTTCCTGTCGCAAACGATCAACGATTTTCGGATGTTCTTGCGCCCCAGCAAGGAAAAAATGCTTTTTGATCTTGACCAGACCATTATGCATGTGATCCCATTTATCCGTCCGAACATACAAAGTCACGGCATCCAGCTCCGCTTCAGCCCAGACGGCAAACCCAAACGAACCTACGGCTACCCCAACGAACTCAAGCAGGTAGTAATCAACATTTTAACAAATGCGAAGGATGCCATTATTGAAGCGCGCCATAACCAACAAGCAGACCTGATCGGCATCATCGAAATCACATGCGAAGAGCATGAAAACCATTGGAAGATCATCATCAGCAACGACGGTGCGGCGATTCCACCCCACTTACACGAAAAGATATTTGATAATTTTTACTCCACCAAAGGGAGCGAAAATGGCACTGGAATTGGCCTTTACATGTCGCGTACCATTATAGAAAAGCACATGGGTGGAAAATTGTGGGTACGCAACCACAACAACCGAGTGGAATTTATCATCGAACTCATACAAGGAAATGCACTGTGAGTGCCACCGATATCGACACCAGTTACCCCGCGCTGGAGCAAGCCCTAGAGATCTTTGGACTGACAGCGCGGTTTACCCGCGACCACGTTCGCCGCGCCTACCATCGCCTCAGCAAACTTCATCACCCCGACAATGGTGGATCTGACGAAATGATGGTGAAAGTAAATGCAGCTCACGCGTTATTGGAACACTATATGCAGCACTACCATTTTCAGGTGGATCGCGACGAGTTTTTGCGTCAGAATCCGTACCATCGTTTTATGAATCAATTTCACCAAGATGGCGTGTGGAATTATCGTGATGATGCCACCGAACGGCAACCGTAAAAGGAGAAGACTCACATGAATCAATGTAACATTGTCTCAGCCGGAACCTTGCTTCCCAAAGGATTTTTCTCAGCCACCACATGCGCATCAGTCAAACCGAACAATACCACGCGCGACGATATGGCACTGATTTTTTCAAAAGTTCCCGCTACCGGAGCGGCGGTCTACACCACCAATAAAGTATTTGCCGCACCAATCACCGTATGCCGCGAATCCCTGAGCGATGGGCGCGCGCAAGCCATTGTTGTGAATAGCGGCAACGCGAATGCCGCAACGGGATCACAAGGGTTGCAGGATGCGCGGATGATGCGGCGCATCGCATCGGAAGCGCTTCAAATCAATGAACTGGATGTCCTTGTTGCCAGCACCGGTGTCATTGGCCTGCCACTGCCGATGGATCGCATGGTGCCCGCGATTCACACTATGGGAGCGAGTAAAATCGCGCCATACGACCCCCTAGTCGTTGCACAGGCCATACGCACCACCGACCTCTTTGAAAAACACGGCGCGACCTCTCTCCAAGTCGGCAACAAAGAAGTGATCATCAATGCCGTTTGCAAGGGAGCGGGGATGATTTGCCCCAATATGGCGACAATGCTTTGCTTTGTGCAAAGCGATGCGGCGCTGACCAAAGCCGCTGCCCAAAGCGCGCTACAAACAGCAGTTCACCGCTCCTTTAACCGCATTCTGGTTGATGGCGACATGTCCACCAACGATACCGTAACCCTGATGGCAAATGGGCTTTCCGGAGCACCAACCATCGACATTGGCACTCCGGAGTATACAATATTCACCGAAGCGCTCACCGCCTTGCTCGTCAAGCTCGGCAAAGACATTGTGCGCGATGGTGAAGGCTCTACCAAAGTGGTCAATATTATCGTGCAAGGCGCTGTGAATGACGACGATGCACAAATCGCCGCAAAATCTATTGCCAACTCAAACCTTTGCAAAACTGCTTTTTTTGGTTGTGACCCGAATTGGGGAAGAATTGCTGCCGCTGTGGGCTATTCCGGCGCGCAAATCGATCAAAACTCCTTTGATCTCTTTTTTGATCAGGTGCAAATCGTCCGCCAAGGCGTTGCACTGAGTGGTGACACCGAACAGCGTGCAGCGGAAGTGCTTCAAAAAGAGGAATTTACTATCCGCTTTGACCTCAACCTTGGCGACGGTATCGGCAATTACTGGTGCTCCGATCTGGGATACGAATATGTTAAAGTCAACGCCGACTACCGGACTTGATAGCGCATGTCACCAATGACACTTGCCATCGATCTTGGCTGGTGCGATGGAGTGCTTCCTGCCGCTGTCGCCCACCATTTTCCACATAATATCGCCTTTCACGACTGGGGGAGCTATCTTGTTTTCAAAACGCTCCATGCCACATTTAATGACGTGGAGTGGCGTGCCGATGGAGCCATTACCCTGACCCTCGCCAATGCGGAGTCATACCTTGGCGATCAAGCATGGCCATTGGTGGTAAATACGCGACCAGTCAGCCAATCGTGGAGCTTTACGCAGCGGCTCCTCCAGCATCACTACCGCGTCGCGGTGCTACCGGCAACGGAAACCCTCGGTTGCATATCACCTACCACACTGAGCGCACTTGCGTGGGAGAGCTACCAAGGCGTACTCTTTACCTCGCGCGAAGGGGTACGCTATCTGGCGCAGGCCTTTCCCGCCAACACGCCCAAACCTTCGGCCTTTGCTATTGGCGAATCAACCGCGGCGGCGTGTCGCAATGCCGGTTTTCCCGTTGCGTACACCGGCCAAACGGCTGAAGCGGAAGCCTTTGCCAGCGACATTATCCGTGACTTCCCAGCACGTGGCCGACTGCTCCTCGCCCAAGCTGCCAAAGGGCGACCCGTCCTGCAAACACTGCTCACCGAGGCAGGCTTTGTCGTAGACACTATCACCACACACGACAGTCACACCATCATTCATCCAATAAAGTTCCTCAGAGCGATTCTGGACAGCCACCCGTGTTGTATGGTATTTACTTCAAGCTATGCAGCGACGTCACTGCTCGGTCAGTTGCGACATTTCCCCACCGACCACTTGCCGCCACTTGTCACCATCGGGCCGCCAACTTCGCACAGTGTTGCCGTCTGTGGATACACCGTTACGGCGCAGGCCAGTCCTTATAATGTCGACGGATTACTCTCAGTTATTCCATCTTGTGGAGGTAGACCATGAAAAGATTCTGGATTGCACTACTTAGCCTTACTACTGCCGTACTGCTTCTGACAGGTATGGGGCCAGACATCGCGGGACCAAATGCCACGATCACCGATATCAACGGCACCACCGTAACCGTCGAAGGGTTGACGTACGACTATGCACCATTTGTAACCGGAAAACTCGGTTCAGGTGATGTTAGAGTCGAGCTGAACAAAGTCGATACGCTTATCGTGCATGATGGGCATCTCGTGGTAAACACGTATGGTACAACAATTGAAATGGGGCTTGCAAAAGGGAACTTTAGTGGCAAAACCGGTTTTGGCAGTTACACTATTCCTGCCAGCCAAGTGAAGGAAATCAAGGTAAAAACTTCACGCTAAACACGGCACGAACTTCAACAGTATGATAACGACGATGATATTTTCTCCGGAGGAACACTGAGTTATGGCAGGTCATTCGAAATGGGCCAACATCAAGCACCGCAAAGGGGCGCAGGATGCACGGCGCGGCAAAGCCTTTACAAAAGTTGCAAAAGAAATCTCTATCGCTGCCCGTGATGGTGGCGCTGACCCAAACTTTAACCCTCGTTTGCGCCTTGCCCTGGCCAAAGCCAAGTCGGTCAACATGCCGAACGATAACGTTTCACGTGCCATTAAGCGTGGTATTGGTGGCGAAGATGGTGCTCATTACGAAGAGATCACCTATGAAGGATATGCCCCTGGCGGGATTGCTGTACTAGTGCAGTGTTTGACTGACAATCGCAACCGTACCGTTGGTGACGTCCGGTTTATCTTTACCAAACGTGGCGGATCACTCGGCGAAAGCGGTTGCGTGGGATGGATGTTCAAGCGCAAAGGGGTTATCACCATCCCGGAAGAGGGGATTGACGAAGAAGAATTCATGCTGCAAGCCCTCGAACTCGGCGCCGACGACGTAGTACATGAAGACGAAATGTACGAAGTCACCACAACGCTGGAAAACTTTATGGCGGTCAAAGAAGGGCTGGAAGCCGCAGGGATCGCGCTTGAAAGTGCAGAACTCGCCTATGTGCCGGATACAACCGTAACTATTGACGACGAAAAAGTCGCACAGCAAGTACTCGCCCTGAATGAAGCACTGGAAGACAACGACGACGTGCAAGATGTCTACATGAATTTTGATATCTCCTCGGATATCATGGAAAAAATCAGCGGGTGATACTGCTCGGCATTGATCCAGGCTCGCGCGCAACTGGCTACGGGGTGATTCGCCTGCAGGGGAATCACCTGCGCCACATCGCCCATGGTGCCATTCGCACCAACGACAAGGACACTTTTCCGCAAAGACTTCACGTGTTGAATAAAGGCCTGCAAGCTGTGATCAGGGAATACCAACCGCAGAGTGCTTGCATCGAAAACCTGTTTCTCTCGCAAAATCCACAGTCGGCACTCAAGCTTGGGCACGCCCGTGGCGTACTGATCCTCACCTGCCTGCAAGAGGGAGTTGAAGTCGTGGAACTTTCCGCTTTACAAATCAAACAAAGCGTGACCGGATATGGGAAAGCTCCCAAAGAACAGGTGGGAAAGATGGTGACTATGCTGCTTGGCCTCTCCAATCCTCCAACCTCGGCAGACGCCGCGGATGCGCTAGCTGGAGCCATCGCCCTTTCGCAAATCCTCCAGACACAACAACGGATTGCCAGATGATCGCTTTTTTACAGGGGATATGGAGCCATCCGTATGGTGAACGTGGCGTCGTCATGACCTCTGGCGGTGTTGGCTATGAAGTCTTCGTTACCACCGATACTGCGCTGACAACCCGTGCTGGCGACGAAGTGGCGTTTTACATCTACACCGCCGTCAAAGAAGATGCTATTACCCTGTACGCCTTTCAGAACGCCACACAAAAAGAGATGTTCCTGCACCTCATTAAAGTATCGGGCGTCGGCGCGCGCACCGCGCTAGCGGCGCTTTCAACCTTATCTCCTGCGGCCTTGCATCACGCCATCATTCACGGCGACATCGCCACCGTCCAGCGCGTGCCGGGCGTCGGGCGTAAAATGGCAGAAAAAATCATTGTCGAACTCAAAGGCTCGTTGCCGCCCCTGTCACCCGCTGCCACGATAGGAAACAGCGATGGCCAACCCCGTTCACCTCGCCCCGTCTACACCAGCGAATTGACCGACGCCATTGCGGCACTGGTCGCGCTGGGACTAAAACCCAATGACGCCGAAAATCGTGCCCAGAACGCCCTCGCGCAGGGAGCCACCGAAAGCGCCGCCATCATCCGCTTGGCACTCCAAGGGTTGGGTGGAACGCCATGAGTGCCCGCATTCTGATTGTTGACGACGAACCATCGATCTGCGAAATCCTCACCGATATCGTGCAGGACGAAGGGTATACCGCCCAAGCGGTGCAAAGTGGCGAAGCGGCGCTCGAGATTTTCCACCAATTTCGCCCCGATGTGATCCTGCTTGACGTCTGGCTTGGCGGTATTGACGGCATCACTACCCTCAAAAAACTCAAACAGCTGAATCCCGCCGTTGGCGTGATCATGATGAGCGGTCACGGCACCATTAACACTGCCGTCAAAGCGACGCGCGACGGTGCCTATGACTTTATCGAAAAGCCCTTTACGATGGAGAAAATCCTCCTCGTTATCCGCAACTTTCTCGATATTGCGCAGGTTTCGCGCTCGCTGGTCAAACCAGCCATCGTGTGCCCACCAATTATTGGCTCCTCTGCCGCCATCCGCCAACTCGACGATACCATAGCCCGCGTCGCGCCATCCAACGGGCGTGTGCTGATTCAGGGTGAAAATGGCACTGGCAAAGAATTGATTGCGCGACAAATCCACCTGCGCAGCAAACGTGCGGAACACCCCTTTATCGCGATTAACTGCGCCGCCATTCCCGAAGAACTCATTGAAAGCGAACTGTTCGGCCATGAAAAAGGAGCCTTTACCGGCGCACACCAACTCAAAACCGGGAAATTCGAACACGCGCATGGTGGGACGCTTTTTCTGGATGAAGTAGGCGATATGTCGCTTAATATGCAAGCCAAACTCTTGCGTGTGCTGGAAGAGCGAGCCATTACCCGTGTTGGTGCGCTGGCGGTGATTCCGGTCGATGTGCGCATCATCGCTGCGTCAAATAAAAGACTCATGGATTTGGTTGAGCAAGGCGACTTTCGCCAAGACCTTTTTTACCGCCTGAGTGTTATTCCGATAGACGTTCCACCCCTGCGGCAACGCACGTCAGATATCCCCCTCTTGGCGGAACATTTTCTGGCACAAGTATGCGCTGAAGAGGGTATTGCCCCGCGCACAATGAGCGCCGATGCGATGGCGTTATTGATGAGCGCCGCGTGGCCGGGCAATGTGCGGCAACTGAAAAACGTCATCGAACGGATGACCATCATGTCGCCCAACGTGGTGATTGGCGTGGCCGATATTCCCACCGATTTATTGCAAGCCGAGTCAGGGAGCACGCTATCCAATACGGATGAAGTTGACTTGCGCCGCGCGCGCGAACAATTTGAAAAACGTTTTATCGAAGAAAAACTGGTGCAATGCGATCAAAACATTACCCGCGCCGCAGAGCTGATGGGTATTGACCGCGTCCACCTACATAAAAAATTAAAGCTTTATGGAATAAGGAAGTAACATGTACGAACTCACCATCGCGTGGCGTAACCTTCGTGGTCGCAAAAAAGAAAAGTTTATTTCCTTTATCAGCCTTATGAGCGTGATTGGTATTGCCATTGGCGTTGCGGCATTGATCATCGTTATCAGTGTGATGAAGGGTTTTGAAATAGAGCTGCGCGAAAAAATCCTCGGTGCCTCGTCGCACCTGATGGTCACCAGCTACGATGGTGTGATCACGGAATTTGCTCAACTCGAACAGGCTATTGCGCGCATTCCGGGGATCGATTCCGTCAACGGTGTTTTGTACAGCTCCATGATGATTATGGGGCAAAAAAACATCAGCGGCATGCTCGTGAAAGGGGTTGAGCCTGAAGGGTATGACTACCTCAACCGCTATATCGTGCGCGGCTCGCTGGCCGATCTACGCACACCGAACTCCATTATTCTTGGCGAAAAGTTAGTCGAAAAATATGCCCTTGTGGTAGGCGATCCCGTCAGCGTGCTGGCTCCATCTGGACGGATCGGCCCTTTCGGCAGCATTCCGAAACGGGGACAATTGATCCTCGTCGGCGTGCTCCGCACCGGTATGTATGAATACGATAACTCATTAGCCTTTTCTTCCATCGACACCATGACGGAATTTGGCGGCTATAGCGAACGCTACGTGAACTCGCTGGAAATACGGGTGCAGGATATTTTCAATACACAGCTTTTTATTCCCCAAGTACGCGAAGCGATCGGCCCATATTATTCCATCCGCGACTGGAGCGAGCTGAATTCAACCCTTTTCAGCGCCCTGAAACTTGAACGGGTCAGTATGTTCCTGATTCTCTGTATTATCGTGATTGTCGCGTCGTTTAACATCATCAGTACTCTCGTGATGATGGTGATGGAAAAAACGCGAGAAATCGGCATTTTGATGTCGATGGGGGCAACCCGTCGTAGTATTCAGAAAATATTTTTCTTGCAGGGGATTATCATCGGCAGCGTTGGAACGCTGGCGGGAACACTCTTTGGCGTAATCCTCAGTTTACTCCTCAAGCGGTATCAATTTGTGAAACTCCCAGAAGACGTCTACATGCTCAACACCTTGCCCGTACAGCTTGAATGGCTCACCGTCATAACGGTCATTGCCGTTTCACTCGCTATTTCGATGCTCGCCACCTATTACCCATCGTTGCGGGCAGGGAAACTCCACCCTGTTGACGCACTCAGGAACGAATAATGCAGCCCAATACACCGATCCTTGAAGGGATCAACCTCAGCCGAATTTTTGCGAGCGGCAACGAATCACTCCGCATTCTGGGAGGCCTCAATCTGACGGTGAACGCCAGCGAGTTTGTGGCCATTACTGGCAAAAGCGGTTCGGGAAAATCGACACTTTTGCATCTTCTTGGCGGACTCGACCGACCAGACGAAGGGGATGTGAAGTTCCGTGGCGCCTCATTGTACATGATGAATGAAATTGAACTCGCCCGTTTTCGCAGTCAACACATCGGCTTTGTCTTTCAATTTCATCACCTGCTCGGCGACTTTAGTGCGCTGGAAAACATTGCCATGCCATCCATTATCGCGGGGAAACCACAGTGGGATTTTGCGCGTGAACTCCTTGACCGTATTGGACTTTCCGCACGTGCCAACCATATCCCGACCCAACTTTCTGGGGGCGAGCAACAGCGAGTCGCCATCGCACGCGCTATGGTCAACCGCCCTGATGTACTGCTGATGGATGAACCAACTGGAAATCTTGATGCCGAAAATTCTCATCGGATTTTTGATATGCTGCGCGAACTCTGCCAAAGTTATGGTGCTACCGCTATTGTGGTAACGCACAGCCTAGAACTGGCGGCACGTTGTGACCGTCAGATTACCATTAGTGCGGTGTGAGTATGGATCAACTCCACCTTCAGTATGAATTGACGACCAGCGAACGGCTCGATAAATACCTTGCGGACAATACCCCTATCACCCGTTCGGGCTGCGCACGGCTGATAGAAAACGGCCATATAACCGTCAACGGAGTTACCGTCACAAAGCCTTCAGCCAAGCTCCACGCAGGCTACGACATTACGGTTACCATTCCTGAGCCGGAGCACCTCAATCTCACCCCTGAAAACATCCCCCTTGATATCCGCTATGAAGATGAACACCTGTTGGTGATCAATAAACCAGCAGGATTAGTCGTTCATCCCGCGGCAGGCAACTGGAGCGGCACACTTGTCAACGGTTTACTCTATTATCTGCACAATGATATCTCTCCCATCGGCGGCGTGCTCCGTCCTGGGATCGTGCATCGACTCGATAAGGATACATCTGGGTTGATGATAGTTGCCAAAAGCGAAGCCGCGCACCTCCGGCTGGTCGAAATGTTCAGCAATAAAGAAATCGAGCGGCACTATCTCGCGCTCGTTCACGGGAAACCGCAGGATAGCGGTACAATCAGCGGCAACATCGGGCGCGACCCGCGTGACCGTAAGAAAATGGCGATTGTCGAGGCTCCACTCGGAAAACATGCGATTACCCATTACACCACCCTAGAGCGATTTTTAATCGACCAGCACCCCGCAACCTACATCCGCTGTCAACTTGATACTGGGCGCACGCACCAAATCCGAGTGCACTTGCGCAGCATCCATGCCCCACTGATCGCCGATGAACTCTATGGATATGGTACTGAAAAGCGGTGGGTCACGTTGCGCCGTCAAGCATTGCATTCTGCTACCGTCCGTTTTCACCATCCTATTCATGGCGAATGGCTCGAATGTCACGAACCACTCCCTGAGGACATGGAAAAGCAGCTCAACTGGTTGCGGCAGGCATCGCCATTTGGCCGCTAAATCATCAGATGAAAGGGGCTTTTCTTCAATTGAACGCTTTTTCTCGACTTTTTTCACAATTGGTCGTACTTTTTCGGTGTGAGCATGATGAGTTCAAGGAATAAAAGGAGTACCCCATGTTAGATTTCAAAAAAATACTGCTCCCCGTTGACATGAGCGATTTTTCCCTGCAAGTCGCGGAAGAAGCTGTCAACTTTGCCGAAAAAGTTGGTGCCCAGGAAATCATCATTCTAAGCGTCGTGAATGTGGTGAATTACTCACAAAGCTACATCAACGCTATCGACTTTGATCAAATGAATTCCACTATTCAGCGCCACTTCAGCAAAGAACTTGATAAGCTGACAGAATCGCTTAAAGGGAAGAAAATTCCAGTTAGAAGCCTGATTCTGGAAGGCAACCCGTACGCAGAAATTGTGGATTACGCAGAAAAAAATGACGTTGACCTCATCATCATCGGCTCACATGGGTATACTGGCATTGATCGTTTTCTCCTTGGCAGTGTTGCCGAACGAGTTGTACGCAAAGCCAAATGCCCAGTCCTTACGGTACGCATGAAGGGCTAAATCCCCTTTCCTTTCAAGCAAAACAGCCGAGCGGATTTTACCCCCGCCCGGCTGTTACTGTTTTGGCCGCATACCTCATTGCAAGTGGACGAAACCGCTACGTGCTTTCCAGCGAAAAGCTCATTCCACCGCTCGACGATCCACCTTGCTTTTGTGAGCTTTCATGAAGTTTGACCATCAAGCGCACTTCATTGGGCGAATCGGCATTACGCAGCGCTTCTTCAAGAGAAATCTCTCCATCTCTGTGAAGGTTAAAAACAGCCTGATCAAAGGTTTGCATTCCATGCTCTGCCGATTTCTTCATCAACTCTTTAATTTGATGCACTTCCCCTTTATGGATCAGATCCGCCATCAGCGGCGTGTTGAGTAAAATTTCAATTGCCGCACGGCGCCCTTTACCCGAAACATGGGGAACCAGACGTTGCGCAATAACACTTTTGAGGTTCAGCGATAAGTCCATCAACAATTGACTCCGGCGCTCTTCGGGGAAAAAGTTGATAATCCGGTCAAGTGCCTGATTCGCATTGTTCGCGTGAAGGGTAGCAAGACACAGGTGACCGGTTTCGGCAAAAGCTACCGCATGTTCCATCGTTTCGCGATGACGGATTTCCCCAATCAGGATGACATCCGGCGCCTGACGTAACGTATTGACAAGCGCGCTTTCGAACGTATCGGTATCAATGCCCACTTCGCGCTGCGTGATAATGCACCCCTTGTGCTGATGGACAAACTCTATCGGGTCTTCAATCGTAACGATATGGCCGCTACTATTGGTATTACGATAGTCGATCATAGCCGCTAACGACGTTGATTTCCCCGAGCCAGTACCACCAACAAACAGCACAATCCCCCGTTTCGTCATCGCCACTTCTTTCAATATAGGCGGCAGATTAAGCGTATCAAATGAAGGGATTTGCGTTTCGATTTTCCGAACCACCAATCCAACGCTATTGCGCTGCTTAAAGACGTTGATGCGAAAACGCCCGATGCCGTCCCTGGCAATCGCAAAGTTACATTCGTGTGTACTTTCAAACTCGGTAATCTGGGCGGGCGACATGATGGCATAGGCCAGCGCCTGCGACTGCTCCGCCGTCAGGGGCGTTGCTGATACTTGTTTCAGTTGCCCACTGACTTTAACGCTTGGCGGCGCTTCGCTGGTGATGAACATGTCGGAACCGTTGTGTTCAACCATGTATCGCAGGAGTTCGTTGAATTCCATTGAAGTATCTCCTTAAAAGCTATCTTTATGCGCCGCTTTCAGGCGTGCTTCGGCTTTTGTCACGATCCCTTTTTGAACAAGCCCCGTCAAGCACTGATCCAACGTCTGCATCCCTACCGCCTGGCCGGTTTGGATCGTGGAATACATTTGCGGCACTTTATCTTCGCGAATCAGGTTGCGAATAGCCGGAGTTCCCAACATGATTTCGTGTGCAGCAACCCGTCCTCCGCCAGTTTTCTTCAACAGCGCTTGCGAAATGACCGCACGCAGCGATTCAGAAAGCATCGAACGAACCATACTCTTTTCCGCCGCCGGGAATACATCGACAATACGGTCAATAGTTTTCGCTGCCGAGCTTGTGTGAAGCGTGCCGAAAACAAGATGTCCGGTTTCAGCAGCGGTTAAAGCAAGACGGATGGTTTCCAGATCGCGCATTTCACCGACAAGGATGACATCAGGGTCTTCCCGCAAAGCAGAACGGAGAGCGTCAGCAAAACTGTGCGTATCGCGGTGCACTTCGCGTTGGTTGACAAGGCATTTTTTACTTTCATGAACAAATTCAATGGGGTCTTCAATCGTCAAGATATGCCCATATTCACTGTTGTTTTTATAATCGATCATCGCAGCAAGCGTAGTCGATTTCCCAGATCCGGTCGGACCCGTTACTAAAACAATCCCGCGGGGGTTATCAGCTATTTCACGGAAAATCTGTGGGCAATTGAGTTGTTCAAGGGTAAGAACCGTCGAAGGAATAGTGCGGAAAACAGCACCAGCACCACGGTTGTGATGGAAGGCATTCACGCGAAAACGAGCAAGCCCCTGAATTTCAAAAGAAAAATCAGCTTCCAGCTTCTCTTCGTAATCGCGGCGCTGCTTGTCGTTCATAATATCGAACAACAACGTGTGCGTCTCTTTATGGTCAAGCGCAGGAACATTGATACGCCGCACATCACCATCAACGCGAATCATGGGTGGAAGCCCTGCCGAAAGGTGTAAATCTGATGCACCACTTTTCACACTAAACGCCAGCAATTCGGTGATATCCATGTGAGCCTCCTGTGTAAGATCAAATCACTCTACCCTATAATTGTGCCGCTGACACACATTGAAACGTACGCTTTACACCAGCAAAATTTAGCAGACTTCAGCGGAAAAGCAACCTCTCATCACTGGTTGGCGCGACAAAGGGCAGACGCAGAAGTCTGCCCTTACAGGAAAGCCGAAGGATTTTTTTGTAGGGGCGATCCTGTGTGATCGCCCTCTTGCAATCTGCACCCCTTGGCAAAAGCAGTGCATATTTCTTTTCCGGTTGTCAGAGAGAGCGTTCCCCCTCTATACTCCTTTGTCATGAACCAGCACAACCCCACACACAATCCACATGATCACTTTTTTAAAAGGCTGATGAGCGACCCAAAAAATCTGCGTGATTTTATTCGTGGCTTTTTGCCACACGAAATTGTAGCGCACATAGATATCAACACTATTATCCTGAAAGATCGGGAACATCTAACCAAAAAATACCGCCGTTTTCACCTCGACCTAGTGGTGGAATGCCAACTCGCGGGGCGTGATGCAACTTGACGAACAAAGCCGCCTGTTTATTTTTGAATACGTGGTAACCAGTAAAGAAGTCGAACCGGAAGCGTTCATAGAAACTATCAAAAGAATTGGGGGTACTGATATGCCGACAATAGCAGAACAATGGGTACAACGCGGAGTACAACAGGGGATGCAACAGGGGATGCAACAGGGGATGCAGCAAGGAATACAGCAAGGGCGATTAGTCGGGCTGCTGGAAGGAAGCCGCAATACCTTGCGTACGCTCATTGGTCGTAAATTCGGTAAGGTTCCGCGTAAAGTGGATGCACGTATTGAACAGTCAGACTTCGACGCATTGCAACGGTATCTTGGGAATGTGATTGATGCGGCCAGTCCAGAGGAAGTTGTTGAACTCAAGCCGCACTAGGAACGAAAGGGCAGACACATAGGTCTGCCCCTACGAATATCGGAAAACATCAAATTTCTCTTGATTAAAAAACACGCCTCACATATATACCTCCAAGTATAATACCTATGAGTATAAAAAATCGAGGCTAGCGTGATACGAAAACCCTTTCACTACGGCGGCACCGTTGGCAAACTACATTTCTGCAATAGAACCATCGAAATAAATGAGCTGAAAGCCGATCTCGACTCAGGATTAAACCTACTCCTCTATGCTCCAAGAAGATTTGGCAAAACATCTCTTGTACTGCATACACTGAAGCAGACCGATTATCAGTATATATTTTTAGACTTTATGAGCATTGTAGATGAGCATGAGTTCATCAATGAATACTTCAATGCCATAGCAAAAAGCCTTAACACCACCGCAGATAAAGTCGTCGATTTTTTTAAGAAAATCCTAAAAATAACGCCAAACATTTCTGTCAATTTTGACATCAACGGCGCACCATCTTTCAAGCTCAACTTTTTACACAGCGAGAACAAAATTGTTCTCAAAGAAGTGCTCGAACTCCCCTATCTGTACGCAAAACACCACAAGAAAAGAGTAGTGGTGATATTTGACGAGTTTCAAGAAGTGGTCAATCTGGGCATTGAAGACAAACTCAGATCAGTGCTCCAACATCATGAAGACCTCGTTTCGTACCTGTTTTTAGGGAGTAAAAAGTCTATCATGACGAATCTTTTTTTCAATAGTACAAAACCCTTTCATAAATCAGTCAAACACCTACCAATCAATGCCATAGAAGCTCAACACTGGCAGAGCTATATTCAGGAAGGTTTTGCAACTCATAAAAAAACAATAGCGCCAGCGCATATCGATGCCATTCTAGCCGTATCAAAAGGATTTCCATACTACACACAACAAATCGCAAGCGAGCTTTTTAATGGCGTGGAGAAACATGTCGCGGATGACAGTGTCGCTGAAGCAGTAACAGCTCTTTTAGAGAAAGAGGAAGATCTATTCCTGAACGAATGGAATCGCCTCAGTCAACAGCAAAAAAAAGCGTTGAAATTTTTGATCCATTTTGGCGGAGAAAATATTTACCAAAAAGAGAAAATGGAGACGTTCAACTTCACAAGCTCATCACTCAAAAAAGCGGTAGAAGGGTTAGTGGCAAAAGATGTAATTGACATGAAACAGCATTGCTACTATTTGCAAGATCCATTGTTTGAGCTTTTCCTGAAGAGAATGTAAGGAAATGGTTTTCAGTGGTGCCATTTTGTTTGATATTTCGTAGAGGCAATCCAATGTGATCGCCCTTTTCAGCCAGCACCCCTCAGAGAAACCGGTGGATGGCCATATGAAAAAAGGGGCAGACACATTGGTCTGCCCCTACGGGAAATTCAAAGGATTTTACGATACCTAACTGAAACGTGATGCCATTTTGTTTGCTCTTTTGTCGGGGCGATCCTGGGTAATCGCCCTTTTGTTTAAAATGGGTGTCCTGTTACTGCTACTTGTGTGGTGGCATTTCTTGGCGAAATCTGCGAATGGCCATGTAAAAAGGCAGACCAATTGGTCTGCCTTAAAAAATCCAAAAATGTTACAAGACTTTAGTTGCAACCCGTTGATACTACCGTTACGGTCGGCACTGCGCCCGCTGATGCCGCAGCAGTATAATTGACTCTGCAATCGGCTGGAGTTGCGTAGCCAATCCAAGCTTCGTTAGTGTCTAAACCTGAAAGATCCATAGCTTTTGCGAGTTCTCCAGCATTACTTGCATAGCCGTATGCTAGACTAATTGTAGAACTATTAACCTCTACCGTATCGCCTGTTGCAGCCATTTTACTTTGAACACGAGCTTTAGCATGAATCATACTGTTAGTTGATTTCATTGCAGCCGCTGTACCTTCGAGAACTGATGTTTTTGCATCACTTCCTAAGTCCACAAACTGTGGTACAGCCACAGCCGCCAAAATACCCAAGATCACAATAACCATGATCAATTCAATCAGCGTAAAACCCTTTTGACGTTTCTTGTTCTTCAACTCTTCCATTTGCTGTTTCATTGAGAATCTCCTCCTCATTCTATTTTCTCCGCGAAGCCTTCACCACGCCTTCCGGTCTCTGGCGCTTCACGAACCAAACCGCGAGTGCCTCGCGTTTGTTATTAGCTTGAGATGTTATCATAGGCGTTTAAGGCGTGCAATGCCCCTTTTTCTGCGCAAAGAATTATTCGTAGCCAATTTTCTGCGACTCATACAAATACGCGATGTTGCTGTTGGTCAACACTTGCGGATACAGTGCACCATTGCCTAATTGACCAATAAAGTAGTGGGCGTACACGCTCGGGCTGGCATTATGTGCTCCCACAGTCAAAAGCAAACTATTGGAAAGGCTTGCACTCGTCACGGTACTATCCGAGTGCACTTTCAGGCCATTTTGAATGACTTTATTGACGTAAAGGCGCATTTGAAAGGGAATTACTGTGTCAACAGTATTTCGATCAAGCACTGCTGCCACGTGGTGCCACTGTCCAGCGGACAGTGGAATATCAGACCGAATCGAGCGTACGAACGCTGGCGTCTGCACTTGGAAAACAAGATACCCTTCACTGTCAATCAAGAGCGTATACCCAACTTCTCCGTCCATGCCTCCTTTAGAAACAACTGCCTGCACCTGACCAAAACTCGTAGGGGATAGCCACAGCGCCAGCGTCATATCGTCAAGTGTATCAAGATCACCCTTTGCTGCAGGCTCAAAGACAATCTGATTTGTGCCGGTAAACTCTTGGGTATCCAGCAAAAGCTGAAGTGCTGCGACAGAACCACCCGACTCACCACCATTTCCACCTTCTCCTTGCGAACTACAGGTGAATGTCCAGTTTTCAGAACCGTAATTTGATGGAACGAAATGAACCTGCATACCGTTCCAAGTTGTTACTGTCCCCTCCGATGAAATGTACGCCCCGACAAGTCTATTTTCATTACCAAACCTAATATTTCCCTTACTAAAAATTGTCCCAAACCAACTATTTTCATTATTAAATGTGACATTTCCATGAGTCTCCATATATACCCGTTCAGCATAAGGTGCTAGGGATGCCTTAATATGGCGACCTGCATCCACTATCTTTTCATACTCTGAATCATTGTCCACCTTAACAAATACATTAAACGAGCTACCAAATACTGCATCATTAACAACGAAAATATTGATGTCACCGCTAGAAATGTCGAGGTACATTGATGCTAAGTTATTATTAGCATTTATTCTATTAAACCAATAGTTACCAGCGCTAAGATAAAGCTTGCTTTCTCCACCGACCCCTACATCTCCATAGCTACCCTCTGTAAGCGTTCTATCTGTTTGCCATTGTGCGGGATAATTGCTTCCTCCTGCAGTGAAAGTTGCGTGTTCGGGTATGCACATTTCAGGGCATGCTTCTGGTGGAGTTGGAGCAATAAGGGGTAGTGATGATGGTGGTGTATTGGGGTGCTTAGTGCCGCTGACATTCACATTAGATCCTATACTCTGTGCGGCAAAGGCATCACCCGTAATGCTTGATGAAGTATTTGAGATAACCCCGTTAGCTACCACGTCGCCAATAATGGCTGTATTCCAGCCAAAAGTTACCCCACCACCGTTTGCATGCACATCACCAGTAACACGAACATTTGATGATTTAAACTCAACACTACCACCCGCGTAAATAGAGCCAACCAGAATTACTCCACTCGCGAGCGTCACATTCCCAGCGGCATGAATGTCAGTGCCTTCTTCGAGTTGCACATTAGACCCTAAAGTCACATTGCCAGCAGAATATATATTACCCTTGACCGTTGCAGAACTTGATCCAACCGTAACTGACGAACCATGTGAATGAATGTCGCCCCCAACTACCGCGCCATTATTCATATCTACCAAGCCGATAGCACATATGTTTTTACCAATCTTGGTTGCACTCCCGAGAGTTACTTTCCCTGTTGCCGTTATGCCCCCTGTTATCTCTACACCCGATCCATTCGTTACAATATCGTGCCCTGCGGCATTGCCATTTATTTTATTACTACTTGTAATAGTGAAAGTTCCCGAAGACTTCCCCTGCGTCAGTTGCAGCGTCGGCCCACCAATTGGTGATGGCGGTGGCTCTTCCTCACCTGGCACATTCGGAATTTCACTATCCGGAAATGCGGGATAGCGCTTCTTCACCTGATCCAGCGTTGCACTCAGTGTATCGACTCCGCCTTTACTGGTATTTGTAAAAACAGAAGTGATAGCAATTCCCAGCGCAGCAACCACCACAATCAAAAAAATCGCCACCACCAAGAGTGAACCGCTTTGATGTTTGAACTTCATTTCCTCGCTCCCGATCCGTTATTGCTGGGTATTGTAGCGGTTAATAATATTTCCGTCGGTCAGAACTATGTCCGGATAAAACCAAACCTCATCAATCAAAAGACCTGGGAAGGCCGCGTACGCCGTTGTGACTCCATTATGATACCCGCCAATTGCAAAAATTGATGCGCCAGCAAGGCTTTTGCTGAGCAAATCAACATTTTGGTTTACCCGCACTCCCAACGCTTGTCGTTCAGCGTTATGGTAAAGCCGCATCTGCCACGTCGTACTTGCATCCCGCTCCAGCACAGCCGCCACGTGCTCCCATTGCCCCGTAGTAAGCGGACGTTGCGACCGAATAGAGCGGACAATGCCGTCACTCGCACGAACCTGAAACACAACATAATCTTGTGTGTCCAGATACAGCGAATAACCGGGATCATCAATTCCCCCTTTGCCCAGTAATACCCGTTGTGTGGAATTACTCGCAGGAAGCTTCACCCACGCCATCAGGGTAAAGTCGTCGGTATCAATAGTGAGCAACCCAGAATTATCAAGCTGAAAATAGCCTCCCGCCAGTGATTCCCCAGTTTCGATAGTTGGAACATCGTCGCTGAAAGTCGCACTGACCGCCGTACCGCTGCCACGATTATTTGGATTGAACGGCCAATGGCTGACCGTGTGGGCGGGTGGAGTAAGCTTCATTTCACTGATCACGAGCGCAAAAGACTCCTGACCAAACCCAACGGTAAAGCCCGGCCTTACGGCAGAAAAATCGGCACCGCTGGGCAATGTCAAGCAGCGGCTAAACTGTGTGACACCGGTATTGCCACCGCTATAGGGGATGCGCAGATTAGAGAACACCGAGTCACTGGCCTGACACGTTCCCCCTGGGCTACACACCGCTACCGTAATGCGCGCATCGCCTGTAGTGCCGTTATGACTGCACCCAGTTTCGCGAAGCAGCTCCACACGGGCGCTATATTCATCCGGAATGTTAGTAGTTTCTGTTTCTAGCCAAGCCGTATTACCGATCAGACAGTCCGTGCCATTGCTACTCGCGCAAGCTGGCGTCGCGCCGCTCCCGTGCGTTACACTGTTGCCAACCAAAAGTGCTACGTGATTCCCCGCAGGGTCGTTGTTACCCAAAGAGTGCAAATCAAATTCGATGGCGATTTTCCCTTCGGTACTATCGGCAAGGCCAAGATAGCCAAGGTTTTGGCCGTTGGTTCCGGCACTGCCGCAAATGTGGGAACCATCATTATTCTGAATTGATTGATTTTGCGGGAGCAAGGTGAGAGTGAAGCCCCCCTCGGTGACATCGCCTCGGTAGATTTGAAAACGGAAAAAGGCACGGAACTGGTCGTATGCACTACGTCCGACAAGAAAGGGGCGGTCAATCCATGCGCAAGCGGCAACGGCGCTGTAGGTTTGGTTGCTCTCTTCGGTATCACCGACAATCAGCGAGACATTGCCTTCAATGTCGGTAATGGTTTGAATCATGGTGGCACCTTCGCTGCATCCACCCGTAGGGCCGATGAAGAGGTTTTTCACTATGAAATCGTTATCTTTGACGCCACCCGCATCCTCGCCTGTTACAGAGATAGAGACATTCACCCCAGCATTCGCAGGGTTAAATACCCCAAGGCTTTCAGAAAAAGTGCCACTCGCTCCATCTTCTTGATCAGCAATAGTAAATGACTTAGGCAGGTTAGCATCAGTCCCCGTGACTTCAATCGTTAAACTAAGTTTTGGTATTTTCTTGCCATTGCCTTTTTCTTTAATTTTCACTTCCCAAGCAAAGCCTAGGAACACTTGTTGCCCATCAACATTACAAAGTGTCAAGGCTTCTTTCGTCGTATGGTTTGAAGAAGTACCGGCTGCACCAAAGGCAACAGTTGTCCCATCATCACTCAGGGCGGCATGGTTGTCGCCACCACCTTTGAAATTCCAGAGCTGATCTGTAAACGCAACTACACTCGGATCACTCGGGGAAATTGGCGCGTCGCCCGGTGCTACGGGAGCCGTCGCATCGTAGGCATAGTTCGATTCTTCGGGACTAATAACACCGGGATTATCGAGCGCGCCATAGCGGTTATAGCTCATACCTTGCGTTGAACGGTCTGTATCAAAGCCACCACGGCTGGTATTGGAAAATAGCGACGTCACGGCTATCCCCATTGCAGCAACAACGGTTATCAAAAAGATCGCGATAATTAACAGTGATCCACGTTGGTTCTTACTTTTCAGGGCACGCATAGAGTTCCCCTCGCCTGTATCGGTTAGTTCATACATGAATTATCGTCTTTACGAACGTACACGGAGGTACGAAATGGTGCGCCGGTATTTGTTCCATCAAGCGTTATCGTTACAATATGCGTATCATTACTGATACTAGCTGCGCTCACAAGCGCCGTACACGACCCTGAAACTGAAAAATACTGAAACGGAGTCGCTCCATTGACTAACATTGCACCCGTCAGCGGCGTTGCGTTGGCGGTACATTCATCGTCAGTATAACGGACAATGCGGTTATTGTCGGCAGCAAAACAGGCACTGATGCCATCGCTACGGGTAAAGCCAATTTGTGTTGCAGTACTCCCGCTGTGGATAGCCTGTGCGTCACGAATTTCACGGCTCATCCGCTCCATCGCAAGGTTTACTTCGATTAAATCAGCACTCATGTCCCGTGCGGTTAGGTAGGCGTCAAGACTGCTGCTTACCAGTGGTGCTGACGCTGCAAAAAGTATCCCCATGATGGTAAGAGTCAAGATCAGTTCGAGAAAAGTAAAGCCACGAGCATTTTTCATACTGTTACTCGCTGACAAGGTAGACGTTTTCAAATACAAAGTTCATAGCATCGACCCCGTCTGAAACATTCACCGTGATGTGGTACACGGGGTTGCTCCCGAGATAGTCGCCAGAATCAATCAGGTGGGTAACTGTGTACGCAGTGCTAGAACACGGTGCACCGCCAGTCGCACACCATTCATCGAAACTATCCTGTCTGGCATAGGCATACATCAGCTCGACACGTTCCATAGCAAGGTAGGTGCGGCGCAAAATATCACCACTGGTAGGGGCGCCCAGCAACACTGGTGCGAACACACCAAGCAATCCCGTGGCGGCGATGCCGATTACCACAATAAATACTATCATTTCAATCAGCGAAAAACCTTTGGTTACTCGCATGCACCCACCTCAGCATGGCCAGTTTGTGCGTAAATACAAATGGTGGTTCCGGAAAGGATCATGGTGGCGTGAGTTACAATGTTGGGAACACCAAATTCATTATCAAAAATGATATTACTACCAGACAAAACAAAACCTTTGCTGCCTAGATTACGTGTGGTGTCGCCATCGGCAAAGGATTCGGCAACGCCATCAAGCGTAAACGCGTAACTATTACCACTGATAACAAATGCCCCTTCGCTGCAGGTTTCACAGGTCATGGTACGCAATTGCACATACCGGATATCGCTGACGAGCCGCTCGGAATAGGCGCCAACTTCTAGATCACGCCCCGGCCAGAGCATAGTTGCACTACCGGCAAGGATGCCAAGAATGACAATCACAACAACCAGTTCCAGCATGGTAAAGGCTTTTCTGGAGCGCACTGTGGATTCCTTTTTATGCATTGTATGCTTTTGAGCGGTAAACCGCCTTTGGTGTATAAATGGATACGAACTCTTGTCATTTCGAACGAAGCGAGAAATCTAGATCTCTCACTCCGTTCGAGATGACGGGTGTGAGTCGCAACGCTCATAGCACCTTTTAAATTAGCGTAAGACATTTCGCACACAACGTGCGAGTCAGTTTTTCGGTAAAGTTTCAGAAGATAGAGCAAGTGATTCCGATAACAATTTCCCGATTCTCAGGCATTATTGACATCATCAGAGAGCTCGTTTTCTGTAAGGTCGATAACAGGCACGCCATAACGACTGAGCTCAAGCAGAAACTGCACCCGGCTCACCCCTGCCAAAACAGCAGCCATACCTGAAGAAAGTCGCCCTATTTCGTATAACTTGGCTGCCATAGCGAACTTGGCTTCTTGCATAAATTGTTCAGGGGTACATTGCACGGCATCTGGAAAATGACTGGGAATTTCTACATTCAATTGCATTTCACCCTCATTATTGGAGTTACTTCATCGCGCTGCCCATACTCCACATTGGCATAAATATGCCAAGCGCCAGTATAAGCACGAGCACTCCCATAAACACAAGCAGAATCGGTTCTAACGCGTCGGAGAGCCGTTTGAGGTCGTACTCAATTTGTTGGTCATAAAAATCGGCGGTTTCGATCAGCATGGTATCAGTTGCACCGGTTTCTTCGCCTACCGCCAGCATTTGCAATACCATTGGCGAAAAGCGTCCGGTAGCGGCGGCGCTCCGTGAGAGCGATTCGCCCCCTTCAATACTCATCCGCATGTCGTCGACGGACTGCGCAATATAGAGGTTCCCCAACGAGCGGGCGACGGCGGAAAGAGCCTGCAAGGCAGGGACGCCGGAACTGAGCATCATGGCCAGCGTACGGCAGAAACGCGAAAGGATAATGAGTTCCGTAATTTTGCCGATCAGCGGCATCTTCAGGCTGTAGCGGTCAACATTAAATGCGCCGCTTGGTGTTCGCTTGTAGGATCGATAGGCGATGACGGATACAACCACGGTAATAATCATCGCCCACCAGTAATTGGTAAACAACCCTGACATGCCGATCAAAAAGCGGGTGGCAAGGGGGAGGTCGCTTCCAAGTTTGGCAAATACTGACGTAAACGCGGGGATAACAAAGACGTTAATAACGGTCAGTGCTAAAAACATGGCGGTACAAATAATAGTCGGGTAGCGGGTTGCCTGTTTAATCCGTTTTTTATTGGTTTTATCCATTTCTAAAAAGGCGGCGATTTGCAAAAAAGCACGGTCGAGTTGCCCGGTATTTTCGCCGATGTACACCATATTGACAGTGATTGGCGGGAAAATCTTTGGATGACTTTGCAGGCAAGCCGAAAGCGACATACCTGATTCAAGCTGATTGGCAATGTCTGCCAGAACTTTCTGCATGCTTTTATTCGGGGAGGCGTCAGCCAATCCATGCAGGGTGCGCATCAGCGGTACACCAGCTTTGATCAGCGCATACATTTGACGGCAAAACATTAAGATATCGTCAGAGCTGATAGGTTGCTGATTCAGTTTCTGCCAGAATGACTCTTTGGAGTCGGCGTCATCTTTCATGGCGCGTTGCGCTCCGCTACCGCCTCCTTTGGCGGGAGTAATGGTAATCGGAGTGATCCCCTGCGCAAAGAGGTCGCTAGCGATATCGTCGGCATTATTGGCATCCATCACACCGCTTACTGGTTTACCGCTGGCATCGCGCCCTTTATACTGAAAGCTTGGCATGGCTTATATCCCTTTATCGAGACTCATGGCAGAAATATTTGGTGCCAGCACCAGTGGTGGCGGAGTCGGTTCCGTTTCAACGGCTAACTCCAGTTTTTCTGGTCGATCGTCAAGTGACGCAGAAATTTTAAATACTTCGTCCAGCGATGTTTTCCCTTCGCTGGCGGCATCAAGGGCGCTCAGTGCCAATGGCCGATAGTGCGGGTCGCTTTTTGCGGCTTTGCCAAAAGCAGTAGCATCTTCACTGCGCAGCGCATCCATAAGCACTTCGTTGATTTCAAGCAACTCGTACACACCCATACGGCCACTGTAGCCCGTGTTATTGCAGTATTCGCAGCCACGCCCCCGGAAAAACCGAGCATTTTCGTCGAACGGTTTCCCTGTCAGATATTCCACCCATAATTTTTCACGTTTTTCCAGTTGATGGGGTTGTTTGCAGTTCTCACAAATACGGCGGATAAGCCGTTGTGCCAAAATACCACGCAGCGCAGTCGCAACTAAAAAGGGTTCTGCACCCATGTCGATCAGGCGCATCGCCGTACTCACGGCATCGTTTGTATGCAGCGTAGAAAGCACCAAGTGACCGGTCAAGGCGGCGCGCAAGCCGATTTCGGCGGTTTCTTGGTCGCGCATTTCCCCGACAAAAATAATATCGGGATCTTGTCGGAGTGAGGAACGCAAGACTTTGGCAAAGGTAAGGCCAACCTTCGTATTGATCTGACATTGAGTAATACGCGGAAGGCGATATTCTACCGGGTCTTCAGCTGTGATAATCTTGACTTCCGGAGTGTTCAGCTCATTGATGGCACCATAAAGGGTGGTGGTTTTCCCACTGCCGGTCGGGCCGGTCACAAGGATCATGCCGTGGGGACGGCGGATAAGGTTACGGAAGCGTTCCAACATAGCATCTTGCATACCAATTTTTTCGAGCCGTAATATCCCTTGCGATTGGTCGAGCAGTCGCAACACCACGGTTTCACCGTATTGGCTGGGAAGGGTGGAAACCCGCACATCAACCACGTGATCTTTTATTTTGATGTTAAAGCGGCCATCTTGCGGTATCCGCTTTTCCGAGATATCAAGGTTGGAAAGAATTTTGAGACGCATGACAAGGGCGGCGTCTATCCGTTGCTTTTTCATAGTTTTTTCGCGCAGATGACCGTCGATACGGTGGCGGATGCGCAGGATGTTTTCGTCCGGTTCAATGTGGATATCCGAGGCTTTGGCTTGAATGGCGTCTTCCAGAATGGATTGCAGCAGTCGCGCCACCAGAAGTTCTGACGATTTATTTTTGCCACTGCTCATAATGCCGCTGAGGTCAAAGTCGGTGGTACCTTTGAGTTCGCTTTCCAGCTCTTCGGCTATCGAAACAATGTCTTCTTGGTTACGGTAAATGGTATTGAGAGCGGTGTTTAGTTCCGATTCGCGTACGACGGCGGGAAAAACGGGGCGGCGCAGCACACGTTGCATTTCGTCAATCGCAAAGATATCCATCGGGTCAGCCATCCCGACAAGGATCCCATCGGGGCGCTCGGTCAGAATAATGCTGCGATAGCGCCGTGCCAGTGTTTCAGGCATTTTCTGCGACTGCTCTTCTTTGAATTTGTAGTGTTTCAGCTCTACAAACGGGAGATGGGCTTTTTCGGCGAGAAGGCGCAGAAAGGCTTCTTCTTGCACCATGCCGCTATCAATCAGGACGCGGCCAAGTTTTTTTCCCGATTTTTTTTGTTCGTCAAGCGCTTGCATAAGCTGTTCTTGCGAGAGCAAGCCAGCTTCGATCAGCATATCCCCAATACGAATTTTACGACTGGGGCCTGACATTACCATGCTCCCTGAAAGGTAATGTGCTCTAACCGCTGTTGCGCGTAGCGCACGAGTTGTTGATCGCTGGAGCGGGTAACGACGCGGTAGTGTTGGCGTGCTTCTTCAGCTTTACCAGCCAGTTCCTGCATCCGCGCAAGGGCATAGCTATAGTGTGCATTATTGGGGTGGCGCTGGTTGGCTTGTGCGTACCAGTTGAGCGCGGCGGCGTGGTCGCCTTGCCGTTCGTGGAGTACACCGAGAAGGAACGTCAAGGAACTTTGATGATCGTGCGTGAGATAGGCGAGCAGAAAGTCGCGCAATTGGTCGGCCGGGCGGTTTTCTTCCAGATGCCCGACACCATAAGCATAGGCAAGGGAAATGGCTTTCGTTTTATTTTCGGCAATAAAGGTGTGTGCCTGTGCTTCCATAGAGAGCTTACCGTATAAGTAAGCGCGGTTAATCAGCAATTGCCGAGTCGGTTGCATGTGCGCGGCAATGTCTTCGTGCACCGCTAAGCTTTCGTGATAGCGCCCTGCCTGAAAGAGTCGATCGGCTTGGGCGATCAACTGCATCCGCTGGCGTGGTGTGAGAGTACGTTGTGGCACAGCAGTTGGTAGCGGCGTGGGAGCCACGGCCACGGGTGCTACCGTTTCGGCTTTTCGGGCGGTAGACGGTATCATGTTTTCCACTTTCAGGTGGGCACCATACACATACCCTTCGCGCTCGTTCACCGTAACGCGATACCACTGATAGCCTGTCTGGCTTTGAACGCTTTCGTGTACAGTGACCTCTTGCGCTTTCGTCAGTACGGCACTGATGGGATACGATGGACCTGGCCCTGTACGCATGTTCAGATATTCGGCGGTGCTCATACCACGTATGGAAGTGGTATTACCTGCGTAACTTACAGTAGCGGCGGCCAACATGGCTAACATAGGGAGAAGAGTTTTTTTGTTCATCGTTTACAACTCCACGGAGCGAATTCTGAGGAAAATAACCAGCTCACGCCGCTCTTGCACGTCGCGAGTGCCACGGAACAGATGACCGAGCAGCGGCAGCGATGCGAGTCCACTGACCTCTTGTGCTTCTTTTCGGGTATTTGTCGAGATAAGTCCACCAATGACGACCATATCGTTATCGCGTACGCGGATAATGGTACCCGCCTCTTTCATGTTGATGACAGGGGCGGAAACAATCAAATTGTTTTGCGCATCATACTGTTCATCAACCCTTTCGAAATTCGTGGCCACAGGTATAATGTTAAGTAAGATCGTACCATCTTGTGAAATAACGGGTGTAACACCCATAGAAAGACCAGCAAGGACATCACGACGAGTAAATGTTTCGAGAGTCACTCTCGCATCGCCCTCCCCATCATAACTGATTTCTTTTGACCAGAAGGGAGTAATTTTTCCAGAAGAAATCAGAGCCGTTTGACTATTCATAACTCGGATGCGCGGATTTGAAAGAGTCTCAATATCTCCCGCGTTGCGCATAAGCTGAAGCATTCCCACAAAATTATTCCGTGTATACTGAACTACCCCCGTAGCGACACTTCCACCTAGCGCACCAAAAATATCCGTGCTAGTTAACTGTTTTATCGAAGTAGTTCCACCACCTATAGTAAAGATATGCTCCCAATCGATACCGAGCGCATGGCTGTCATTGAGTATAACCTCAAAAATTTGTGCCTCGATCAGCACTTGCTTCATGGAGTGTTCGAGAACCTGTTCGATCATTTTGGCAATTCGGTTGACGTTTTCGCGCTTATCCGTAACAGTGACCACGCCACTAAAGCGGTTCATCACAAAACGTCCTTCCTCGGTATCCGATAGTAAACTCTGGATATTGTTCTGAATGTGCAGGTAAAAATCGTTCATTTCTTCAGGGTTATTGTAGGTCAAGGAAAATTCTCCCTTATACTGGGTACCTTGGGAACCGGCTTCCGCACCGCTTCCGCCAAGCACATCGCCCCCAAGTTGCGAGGTCGAACCGGTACGGGTTTTCAGGTAGGGAATGGTAAAGCTGCGCGTTTCATAGTGATGGACATGAATGGTGTGGCCGTTCAATTTGTAGTAACAACCGCTGAGTTCCATAATAATATCAAGGGCTTCTTCGAGATCAACCTCTTCGAGCGAGACGGAAATCGGTGCCTCCTGCGGCACACCACGATGATAGACGACATTAAATCCAGCATCTTCGGTGATTGTGGTCAGAATCATCTGCAAGGGAGCGTCAAAAACTTTCATCGAAACGGGTGGCGCCCCTTCAAACGGCGATACGACTTGGTACGGCGACGGGATGACTAACGGCGGAAGTTCCGTAACTGCTGGTGGTACTGCTGGTTCTGTTTGGGCAAAGGAGTTGAGCAATGTCGGCATGGTGCCGCGTTGTTCCGCTGGCAATTGCGCTGGAGCGCCGCCCGGACGGTAGGCACCGCATCCGGCCGTGACGATAGCAAGCACTATACAGACACAAGCAATTTTCATTTTTGAACGTCTAAGACCCATCGTTGTCCCCCTTGGTCAAACAAAATAATCTGTGATTTGGTAATGTCTTGAATGCGGCTTTCGTTATATACATCGCCAACGCGGTAGCGTACTCCGTCAATAAGTGCCACGGTAGTATGTCCGAAAAAAACAAATCCGACGCGTTGAGCTGGAGCAACAGGTTCGGCATTATCGCCTTCGATCGTGTCACCACTACTGAGCACTGGAAAATGCCTCTCTTTGAATTCCTTGGGTGGCTCCGTTGGGTCGAGCAGCACTGAACCATAACTTACGGTTACGAACAGCACAAAAATGAGGAGATAGAGTACTGGATGTTGCCTCATTTAGACACCAATCCATTTCTGTTCGGTACCGATGGTATACACTTCAAGATAAATACGAGCGTTCGGGTGAGTGATCACTTGGTACTCCAATATTTCCCAGAAAAAATACCACGGAAGCGCTTCCACTGTTTGCAGGTACGTAAGGAGATCAAAGTAGGCTCCTTCCACTTCAATACGAATACCATGGCGGTAGGCGCGCAGCGCATCGGCAGCAACTTCCTGTTCTGCCGGATGGAATGGCGTGGCGGGTATGCTTTCCAGTCGTATCAGCTTCAGTCCTTGCTGCTGTCGCAAGAGATCATGCAAAAGGTTCGCCATGGTCGTTGGTTCCACCATAAAGCTCATGGCTTCACGAATCTTTTGGTTGAGTTCGAGCGACTTTTGCTGTAACTGCGAAAGGTCGGCACGCATGGGGGCATCGGGATCGCTCTGAGCGGTCAGAAAAATCAGCTCTGCCTGCTGTTCAAGCCGTTGGGCATCGCTCTGAAGTCGTGAAATATCCTGACGATATTTCACCATTTTTTGTGTCATCGGTTTCGATGCAAGGAATGTCCACCCGAGCAATATGATGAGTAAGAGAAGAATCAACACCATTGCCCGTTCACGCGAGGTTCTTTGGTTCAGCGCGTCAAGCTTCGTGTTAACTTTTTCGGCAATCGTGGTAAGGAACGCTGGTCGCTTCATGGTCGAACTCCCAACTGTGGTATGGCTGGAATTTCGGGCGCGGCGACGGTCGTCAGCGAAGAGGTACGCGGTGTGCCAACGCGAAAGAGAGTGACTTTGGGATTCGTTTCATCTTGCTGCATGCGAAAGTTGTCAAAACGATATCCCTGTAACACCGCTTCGCGTGATAACGCGCTCAACAGTACGGGCGGCTGGCTGGTTTGCGACGTTTTCCCTTGCAATGCCAATTGCACGCCGGCGTCGTAGAAGTAGATATTCGTGAGCCAGACGTTCGGCACTGTTTGGCGCGCTATCGCGGCGAGTTTTTGAGAAAATCGCGATTGATGATCTCGTGCTATTTCGAGTTCCGCCAGAAGGCGTTCCTGATAGATCGTCGTGTTGCCCATCATGTTGATGCGGCCAGCCAGACCTTTATCGGTGATGGGCGCTGGATAGAGCTTGGTATATTCGGCCACTTTTTGCTCCGCTGCCGCCCGTTGCTCCTGCCAGTGTTGCTGCTGCGTTGCCAGTGTTTGTGTGTGGTACCACTGCGCTGCGGTAGCGGCGAGGATAACCACAAGACAGAGCGCGGCAATACCAAAGACGCGCTTGGCGGGAAATGGGATTGGCTTGGGGCGAAATTGTTCAAGGTAAAGATTAATTTCCTGCTTCATAAAGGTTCCTTCCGGCGCAATGCCGCCCCGATAGCACGGATACATTGTTGCTGGAGCGCTTTCGGGCAGTCATCCGAAATCTGAAGGTAGTCCCCGAGATTCAGCTCACTGACCGGCAGTCCAAGCCGCTCGCTCAAGTGTTGTGTCGGGATCTCGCTGTCGGTAGGGGTAAAGTACAAGGAACCGACTCCCCCCTTGCCAAGCTGACTTTCGTAATAGTCAAGTGAGCGTTGCAGCTCAAGGAGTAGGGCGTCGGCAGGGTTGGCAGTGGCCATCGTAGCAAAAACTGGAAAAGCAGAGTCGGGTTCTGGCGCAGCGGGTTCCTCTTTTTTTTTCAGCGAAAGCAGTCCGCTTTCGCCACGGCGACTCAAGTAAAGGGCGTCGCGCTCCATCAGGTTAATCATGCCCCCTTCACTTTCCATATGGATAATGCCGAAACCGCGCTCTTGTTCGGGTAAGAGAAGAGCAAGGTTTCGCAATGCCATTTCCGCTATGTCAATATAACGAAGCTCCAGCCCGACATTCTTTATCATCTCTATCGTTTCGTGGATGAATTTCTGTTGCGCAATAGCAACGTATACCATCTGCATGCGGCCGCGAAACGCATCATCAGGCAGCGAGACAAAATCAATGACGGCCTCGTTCACGGGCATTTGAATCAGATCCTTAATCCGCCAGCGAAGCGCTTCAGCCAGTTCGTCATTCGGGATTTCCTCTGGACGGTCAACAAAAATCAACTGGTATTGCGATGGGTGAAGCACAACGGAACAAGCATGGCGCTGAAGAGCCTGCTGTTGGACATGTTTAGCGAGCACATCAACTGCTTTTTCCCCTTTGGCAAGTGGGTGAAACTGGCAATGACTCAGACGATGAGGTGTTGTGCTGTGGTCAATTTCGGCGAGAGCAACCCCTTGCGGAGAAATCTCTATTCCCAGCAATGTCGGGCTTTGTGAGGAAGTTTTTTTGAAGAGAGAAGAGAGCATGTTCATTCCCCAGATGAAACTTCTAGCATTCACGACCGCAGCCGCAAATAGAAAACAGAATGCAAAATATGTTTATAATAAACACAGCACGACTTCTTGAAAAGTGTATAGCAGCGAATAATGGCACAGAAGAGCCGTGAGAAGCAATTGATTTCTAAGAGAAAGTCTCATTAGCTGAGACGCTAAGAGGGCGCAAAAAGCAAGTACTACGCGTCGCTTACTTCCGGATAGATCAGTGACATTTTGTTATACTTGAGTGCTTCGCCCTTGAGTTGCGAATGCAGATTATGTAGCGCGCGCACGTCTTCCCAAACCGGACGACGGAGCGTTTCGTTACGCAGTAATGCCGAGGGATGATAGGTGCAGATAACTTTCGCGCTGTGGTATGAAAGAATTTTTTGTCGCATCTGGTTCATGGTTTTTGGCGTAGCCATGGTTCCCCAAAAAAAATTTCCCGCAAACCGCCCTAACGCAAGAATAATGGTGGGCTTCAGCAATGCCAACTGCCGCTTCAGAAAATGAGCACAGACGGTCATTTCGTCTAACTGCGGGTCACGGTTTTGCGGCGGACGACATTTAATCACATTGCAAATATACAGTTCATCACGCTGCCATCCGATGGCGCGCATGATTTGATCTAGCTTCTGCCCGCTTGCTCCGACAAAAGGCTTTCCTTGACGATCTTCCTCAAATCCCGGCCCCTCCCCGACGAGGCAAATCGAAGCGTGGCGATTCCCCGCACCTATGACAATCGAACTGCGGCCAAGTGTTGCGAGTTTGCACCCTTGGCAATCAGCAAGATCACGTTCGAGTTGCTCCCAACTGTCGTTTTCGGGAATTGCGAGCACATGCGCTTCCTTCGGCGGAGTCTGCGCGGCTGGCTTGGTAGTCATAGGCGGCACGCGGTCATATGAACGGGTTGGAGCCTGTGACGGGGCAGGGGGCGTGTGCGCTACACGCATCGGGGCAAGCGGCAAGCGTAATGTATTCGGGTGATGTGAATACGCCAGAAAAGCTCCTCCTTGGAGCTGGTAGCGACTGAGAAGCGTGAACGCTATTTGTTGGGGTGTAAAGTGAGGCATATGTGTATCTGTTCTGCGATCGTTTCAGCAACGTCGTCTTTACTGCCCGCCGCCGTTGCGATAACACCAGTGGAAGTGACGAGAGAAATAGCGTTCTGGTCGCTCCCAAAGACGGCAGCGCTTCCACCAACCTGATTCGCAACAATCATATCTGCTCCTTTGCGCTGCAATTTTTGCTGGGCATGTTCGAGAAGGTTTTCCGTTTCTGCCGCAAAGCCGACGATATACTGCCCCGCCTGTTTTTGCTGGCACAGCGTATGGAGGATATCGATATTTTCGGTGAGTTCAATGGTATGCAGCGCCTGAGTCGTCCCTTTTTTGCACTTTTGCTGCGCCGCCAAAGCAGGGCGATAGTCGGCTACCGCAGCGGCTTTGATGATAATATCAGATCGAAGTGCATGCGCAAAAACTGCATTCGCCATTTCGCTCGCACTTTCAACATCAATGCGCTTCACACCAAACGGCGTCGCCAAAGCAACAGGCCCTGCAATCAGCGTAACATCAGCGCCACGATTGGCAAAAGCACGTGCGAGGGCAAAACCCATTTTTCCGGATGAGAAATTCGAGAGGTAACGCACCGGATCAATCCGCTCACGGGTTGGACCGGCAGTTATGAGCACTTTTTTCCCTGCATATTGCTGACGCGCAGGGTGTGTCAACCGCAGGGCTGCCGCAAAAATATCAGATACTTCCGCTAATTTCCCTTTGCCAATATCGTTGCACGCTAAAAGTCCACAGGCAGGTTCAATAATGGTAACGCCATCGGCACGCAGCGTGGCAAGATTGCGTTGCGTGGCACGATGTTCAAGCATGGCCGTATTCATGGCGGGAGCAAGGAGAATAGGTGCGCGACAGGCCAGATAGAGGGTCGCGACAGGGTTGTCGGCAATGCCGTGGGCAAGTTTTGCGATAAGGCTGGCCGTCGCTGGTGCGATGATAAAGATATCGCACCATTTCGCTAAACCGATGTGCTCAACCCCTCTGGCGTGATCGAGTGCAAATTCATCGCGATACACGGCATTTCCCGTCAGCGATTCGAGTGTCAATGGCGTAACGAAATTCAGCGCATTCGGGGTGGTACAGCAGACGACAGAATCACCACGCTTGATAAAAAGACGTGCCAGATCTGCGGCCTTGTACGCCGCGATGGAACCCGATATGCCAAGAAGAACGTTCACGTTAAACCTTTTGTAACTCACGGTAGATAAGGGTGATTTTTCCGGTCATAACTTCTTCAAGAGCTAACGTTGTCGGCTTGCGAAAGCGTGAATCTTCAATCAACGGGTGGTCTTTCATTAATATCAAATCAGCGGCGCGTTTGGCGGCGAGATTCGTGAGCATAAAGCGGCTGTTCAGAAAATCGGGATTTTCGAGACACTTTTCAATTTCAATGAAGGCCATGGGACTCTCCTCGTTATCTTTCATCAAATGGCGTGAATAGGCACAGGGTGCAATACTCACAGGGTATTTTCAAAGAACGTCGAAGTATACGGCAAGTAAAAGGAGAATGCAATCACGCGGACTGGCTAAAAGTGGTACCCGGGACCGGAATCGAACCGGTACGAGCGTAAAGCTCTCAGGATTTTAAGTCCTGTGCGTCTACCTATTTCGCCACCCGGGCTCAATGAAGAATGAATCTACGAGAAAAGTTTTTGGAGGCGGCACCCAGATTTGAACTGGGGATAAAGGATTTGCAGTCCTCTGCCTTACCACTTGGCCATGCCGCCTGACAAATAGATGGAGCGGGAAACGGGACTCGAACCCGCGACCCCAACCTTGGCAAGGTTGTGCTCTACCAGCTGAGCTATTCCCGCGACGGAGAGCTTTATATATGAGTTGAGCGGGGGAAGTCAAACGTTTTTTGAGTTGGATTGCGGGGTGCTTTGCAACAGGCTTTCCAACGCGATACTGATTTGCGCCGTATTGACCGTCGTATCGATGCAAGGACCGCTTGGTGTTTCATTAAATACACCAATAACCGGCAAAGGAAACGTATCGCGCAGGCCACTATATAAGTCGCGTTCGCACGCAACGGCAATGATAGCACGCGGTTTCGTTTCTTTCACAATACGACGCGCCAACGTGCCGCCGGTGGCGGTAAATATCTTCACACCAAAGCGATGACTAATACCAACCAAATGCGTGATCGGACAGCGTCCGCACATCGCACATTTTTCAATATCAACCGTCACGCGATGGTCACAGTCGCGCACCTGCAAACAATGGGGAACGAGCACGATAATTTGATCAGCGCGAAGTTTGCCACGATATTTTTTGAATACGTATTTATTATTGTAGCTCACCAACTCACGAATCAGACTGATTTTATCGAAGCCGAAGGTTTCGCCAAGATAGAGGATAAAAGGAAAATAGAGCCCGATGCAGTACCGATTCGCCAGCGTAAAAAGTGGCGAGCGAAGATTCAGCTTGAGGAACAAGTAAAAGATAACCGGCAAAAGCCCCATAATGCCAAAAAGCAATGAAGGGACGCCCCAGACGAGCGCCATTTTATAGCTGATATGGCCGAGGCGCAGCGCAACATAGCCCATCCCAAGTGATACCACCCAGAACGCACCGTTAACGAGTGAAAAGAGAATTTTGAAATGCGGTTTTCCACTAAATGGCGCAACCGCGCTGGTATTATCCAAGTATCTCTCCTGCGGTTATGTGGTGACCACGGATAAAATCGGCAGCAGATACCGGCTTTTTGCCGTCAAGCTGCACTTCGCCAAGTAACAGTGAACCATTCCCACACGCCACTTCTAGCCCCGAGTCGCCCAGCGACACTATTGTACCGGGAACTCCCGATTGGCGACAAGGGGTCGCGCGGAGTACTTTAAGACGTTTTCCTTGCCACGTCGTTTCCGTCCCTGGCCAAGGGGTGAGCCCTCGCACTTTATTCGCCAGAACGGTAGCGTCCTGCGTCCAATCGATATGCGCTTCTTCTTTGGTTAATTTACGGGCGTATGTGTGAGCAGCATGATCCTGCGCCGTAAAAACGGCACTGCCGTCAAATACGGCGTACAAGGCACTGATGATAGCTTCGGCACCAAGGGTTTTCAACTGATTGTGCAGCTCGGGCGTCGTGGCGTTGCCAATTGGTATACCCCGCCGAAGCACCATGTCACCCGTATCAAGCCCAGCATCCATCCGAATAATAGTAATGCCGGTTTCCGTTTCACCATCAGTAATCGCACGGTGAATAGGAGCCGCTCCGCGCAGCTTTGGCAAAAGCGAAGCGTGGATATTATAACACCCAAAACGGGGGATATCGAGCAGGGCTTGCGGCAAAATCTGCCCATACGCCACAACAACTATCGCGTCCAGATTCATCGTACGCAGCTCATCGATCAACTCGCTATCACGACGGATTTTATCGGGAGTGACTACGGGAAGGTTCAGCGATTGTGCCGCTACTTTTACCGCAGAAGGGGTAAGCTGCAGCTTTCGCCCCGCAGGTTTGTCGGGCTGCGTAATGACAATGGGAACCGTAAAATGATCAGCGACAGCGTGGAGTGACGCAACACTGAACTCTGGGGTTCCCATAAAACCGACGCGCATAGTGCGAAAAGGGTGTGTCATGCGTAATTCCCTTCGCGCACCGCTTTTTTGATCTTTCGTTTGATCAGATCGCGTTCGACACTGCCAATTCTATCAAGAAACAAGTTGCCGGTCAGGTGATCCATTTCGTGCTGACAGATCACGGCTAAAAAATCCGTGGCAACCAAATCCATTTCGCCCCCATCAGGAGTGTCGGAATGGACGATTATATGCGCCGAGCGTTGCACTTCAGCATAGTAACCTGGCACAGAGAGACACCCCTCTTCGCAACGAATTTCGCCAGAGCGCTCGATAATGCGCGGATTGATTAAAACAATCTGGCGTGCTGGTTCATCCTCTTTACCAGCATTCGGGTCAATCACGCAGAGTTGGCGCGAAATTCCGATCTGCGGTGCGGCGAGGCCAACACCGTTGCGGGCATACATGGTTTCAAACATATCGGCGATAAGCACCTGAAGCGGTGCACCAAATTCAGTAACCGGTTGTGCCATTTGTTTGAGAATCGGATCAGGGTATTTGCGAATTTCATACATCATGGAGTTTCTTCCTCCGAAGTTTCAGGTGTGCAAAGGGCGCAAAAGGCACCATCGGGATGTTTTTGAACATACAGCCACTGATCAAGCGGCGCCGCAATGTCGGCAAGCGTGATTTCGTGAAGACACTGCGAAACTTTACTGCCATCACAGCCGTCTTTGCCACAGGGAATGCAGGGGCGCGCTTGCTGGTATATCATGTGTGGGCCACTTTGCTGTAACCCATTGCGTTTCGAGTAGGGTGGCGCCTTATCGCCACTAGCAAACGGCCCCCAATGAAAAGCACCGCTCGGCCCAAAGAAAGCAAATACAGGGGTGTTCACTGCGGCGGCCATGTGCATCGGCGCGGTATCGACACCAACAAATCCTAGTGCCAGACGTGAAATAGCAGCGGTTTCCAGTAACGTGAGTTTTCCGGCAAGGTTCACGATTTGCGCGTTCTCCTCTGGCAAGCAGCGGAGCACCCGTTTGATATAGTCCAGTTCGCGTTCATCATCGGCGGCGGTCAGCACGACCGCAAGCTCATGCTTATCAAGCAGATAGTGGATAATTTCGCCCCAAAGTTCCGGTTTCAATGTTTTAAACATCCAACGCGACGTAGGATGAACATGGATAAAATTACTCAAACCTTTCAGCAGGATAATTTCTTTGGCCATATCCGCTGCGGCCGTTGGGATCGTGAGATCAACCCGAGTGTGGTACGGCACAACACCAAGCGGTTCCAGTAAACGGAGGTTGTAATAGACGGTATGCGTCGCGTGTTGCTCGACAGCAACACGGTCAGTCAAGAGTGCGTCCATCAGCCATTTTCCCGTTTGATACCCGATGCGGCGCGGCGCACCGCTGATGCGAGCGGTGAAAATACCGCGATCAGAGGCGGTGGTAACGACCACCAAATCATAGCGTTGCTGGCGTAAGCTCCAAAGAAAGCGTGCTTCGGCCAGCAAACGCGAGAGCAACGGAAGGCGTGCAAAGCGGCTTCGCGGGTAGACAATGACCTCTTCCACCGCTGGATGATGTTTGACCATCTCTTCGGTTCCCTCGTTGACCAGCACAGAGATGCGCGCATCCGGCCATACGCGGTGGAGTTCACGTATAACCGGAGTTACCAAGAGGACATCGCCAATATTGCGCTGTTTAATAATCAGGATATTATGAAAGTTCATCGGGAAAGTGGCTGCTCCCTTTCAGGTATTTGGCATACGTGTACATAGCGTAGAGGGTAGCTAACGTCAATCCCATGCGGCCATCAAGGAAACCTTTTTTGAAAAAAAACATTTTCAGAAAGGTGAAGAAAGGTCGTAGATACACGTCACTCCAGCGCACAGTACGACCCTCAAGGCGCATCTGGCGCGCGGCAAGGGTTGAGTAGCGATCCATCCGCTGCAAGTAGTCGCTCAGAGAACGATAGGTAAAATGAATCAGTCCGCTCTTTAGTGGATACGCGGGAAATACTCCTTCAACCGACTCATGCACTTCTCGTGCATTAAATGCCGCACTTGCACGGAAGTAGAGCCGTTTCTGCGCATCGGGATACCAACCACTGTAACGAACGCGCTTGCAGCAAAAATAATTCTCGCGTCGCACGCTATACACATCAATATTCGTTCCAGAATAATCCAGTATAGCAAGCTGCTCGCGCAGTGGTGTGCTTACCCGTTCATCAGCGTCAACATTCAATATCCATGGTTGCGTAGCGAGCGAGGCAGCATAGTTTTTCTGAGCGCCATAGCCCGGCCACGGGTTGTGAAAAAAACGGACGTTCGCGAATTGTTGACAGAGGGACACCGTTGCGTCACTACTACCGGAATCAACAACAATAACCTCCGGCAAAAACGAGAGGCTTTCCAGACAGGCAACGATGTTGTGCGCCTCGTTCAGGGTAATGACAGTGGCGCTGATGGGAAGCTGAGATAACGACATCATAACGCTCCTAACGCGCAAGAGCGTCGTTGGTTGCCCCATAGCCCAGATATTCAAGCCGATGGATGACATCATTCACAAAGAGATGGCGCATACAGCTGCGATCTGTCGGACACTCGCGTAAGAAACAGGGCGAACAACGGAGCTGCGCCTCAAATGAGAAATGGCGATTATGAATCGGACCGGTGCGTTGCAGTGACGTTGGGCCAAAAAGTCCGATAACTTTCGCCCCTACCATATCAGCTATGTGCATCGGGCCACTATCAACACCAACAAATATCCCTGCTTGATATAAAATTCCCGCTGTTTGCGGCAGTGATGTGCTGCCACAGAGGGAAATCCCTTGACCAATTTCACGGACAATAGCTGATCCTTGCTCGGTTTCACCTTGCGCTCCAATAATCACCGGAGTCAACCCCTGACTCACGAGCCATTTTCCAAGTGCGACAAAATGCTCAGCAAGCCACTGCTTTGACGGCCAGCGGCTCTGAATTCCAAAAACAACTGGTCGTTGAATCTGCTGCGCCAGCTCGATTCCCTGTTGAAAGCCTTCGCCGGTCGGAATAATGTCGGAAGCAATGTCAAATTCTATCCCGACTGCGGCCTGAACAAGCTGGTGCATGCGTACTTCGGCACCAAGTTCCCATGGTGCTACGACATGGTTGTGATAAAAACGGCGCGACCCTTCACGTGCTTCCGCATGTCCCCATACCTGTTTGCGACGTGCAAGACGGCAGACAATGGCGCTTTTCATAAGCCCCTGAAGGTCGATGACGAGATCAAACTTCTGCTTCCAGAGTTGCCACGCGGAGGCCAACTTGCGCGTCGGATCAATCGTCACAACAGTATCGGCAATGCCAAGCGTGGCGACAAATTCGGCATAGTGTGGTGCCACTGCCCAGGTGAGCGTGCCACTCCATGCCGGCTCTCGTTTAAGCCCAGCAAGTACACAGGCCGCTACCGCAATGTCTCCCAAAGAGCTCAACTTGACAATTAAGATATTCATAGCATCACCTTCTCGCACGCCCAGTAGACATCGTCAGGATCGACGGCATCCATGCAGTAGTGTCCAGGTTTGCTACATTCCCGTTTCATGCACGGGGCACAGGAAATAGCGGTCGAACGTATTACTTGGGCGCGAGATGCCAGCGGGTACGTATTCGTGTGATCTGTTGAACCGAATACCGCCACCACAGGAGTATCGAAAGCCGCGGCAAGGTGCATCGGTCCAGAATCATTCGTCACCATAATTTGCGCACCGCCAATGACACCCATGAGGGTTAGCAGGTCAGTTTTTCCCGCAAGATTTGTGGCGGGAACATCAACCATTTTGACAATATCACGTGCCATATCGGCCTCCGCGTCAACACCTGTAACGACAATATGGAGTTTATGGTTGATCGCAAGCCCCCGTGCCACATTGGCAAACCGCTCGGGAGCCCAGCGCTTGGCCGAACCATATGTCGCCCCAGGATTGATAACAGCGTAGCGATCCGGCACCCATTGCGCCGCCGCTTTGACGGCTCGCGGTGGAAGTGGCAAAGCAAGCTGCGTAGGCGTTACCGGTGCGGAAATTAAATCCAACCCATGCAACATACGGAGATAATAGTTGCTATGATGACCAACGCGTGTTTCTGCCGTGGCCGGAACACTCTTTGACAGAAGGAGCCGACGGCCATCTGTATGGTAACCGTAAACATTGGGAATACCGGCGAGTCGCGCAATAATCGCCGCTTCGATGGCATTTTGCAGAAGGATAGCTGTGTCGAATTTTTCGCGGCGCAAACGGCGGGCAAGCGCAAAAATATCCTTCTTACTCGTCTTTCGAAACGGAATCAGACGATCAATATACGGGTAGTCCATGAAAAGTGGCGCCGTGGTACTATTTTGCAAAAGAGTAATATGCGCGAGTGGATGCGCCAGCCGCAAAGCCTTGAGTGCTGGCGTTGTCATCACCGCATCGCCAACCCAATTCACTCCACGGACAAGGATTTTATTCATGCACGTCTTTCACCTAAATCAGAATATTGGCACTGTCCGGCAAAGTTTATGACCGATACATTGCACGAAAATAAGGGGGACTTATACGCGGATTCACTATAGGGCGCAAATGGTTTTGTACACCTTGCGCTGGCACGCAACAGACAATAGGCCGCTTCTGAAAAGGATTATGGCTTTCAAAAACGGCCTATAACATTTTTAGTATTTACGGGATGGCAACCTGCACCTCTACAGGAGTGGCATTACCGGGCGCGCTTATCGTTACTACGGCACTATCTTTCACTAAATTGCCTCCAACATCAATGGCACCACCCAACGTTCCACCTGTGACAGTAATCGAAATTGCACATTGTCCATTGGTGTCGGTCGTACAGGGAACGGCCTGCACTTGAAACGCCCCTGTGTTTGTTACAATCGTAACCAACGGTGAAATAGTCAAGAAAGGAAGCGGAATTGCATTCCCATCGACAAGAGAAAAATTAATAGCAGTCGTATCATTATTCGTCGATATCGTTGTTATTCCACTCTCGTTAGTAAGTGTATAACCAAGGACTGGCGCAAAGCAAAAGCGATTATCTATCGTGGTTGCTCCTGAATCGGTCGCTTCGGCGACAATCCACACCTGAGCAGAGCCCGCAGGGAGGTGTCGTGTATCGACCGTGTGGTTACCATAGTAGCAACCAGCATTAATCGCCTGCTGATTAGCCGGATATGTTACAAAAAACTGCGCTAATCCATCTTTAACGGTAGCATGACCAGCTACCATGGCTTCTGTTTGAGCATTCACACCATGCACTTGACCTCCAAGCAATGAGGCTCCCATCAAATACTCAACTCCAGACACAGATGACTGGTAGGCTTTATTAACCGACACTTGAGAAGCACTTATCGTTGTACCAACAAAGCGGCTCTTGTCCGATGCCACAGTATTAAAGAGCAAGACACGGTCGTTACTTTGCACATACCGCAAAACCCCGTTACGGGTCACAGATGCGGTAGTGAGTACCGTAGTTCCAACTGAGAGTATATTGCTTGCTGCGCTGGTTGCCCCATCACTACCGGACGCGATCACGCTATCAAGGAGTCCAAGGTTAATCGCCGTACCATCAGGCACAGCGTTGCCGTAGCGATCGGTAACAGAAGCAGAACCGGCACGGCGGTAAAATCCCGTGCCGAGGTTTGTAATAGAGCCGGTGACTGGATAGCTCAGCGCAATACTATGTGGCGGCCCAGAAGCAATAGTAATTTGTGGCAGGATATTCAGAACACGCGGACTTAAAGGGTTGCCAAATTCATCAAAAGCCTCTATTTCGAGTTCAACAACACCCGGTAGTGTACCGGCTTGCAGCGTAATGGTTGCCACCCCTCCATTGGTTCGCACCTCGATAGAATCATTACTCACCGTAAGTCCAGTAGCACTGGTTCCACTGAGGGTTTCCGGCGCCCCGGGGTGCGTGCGAAAAGCGACACGCAGGTTATTCACCCCAGCATCCGGATCAGCAATGGGACTGCCAGCGGCATCGCGAACGGTGAGCGAAATACTGGTGGCGTCCGATTTTCCAACTCCGGCAACATACAAATTAGGCGTTCCTAGAGACATCTCTATATTGGCAGGAGCGTTGCTGCTTACAGAGCCAAACGTAATCGTCCTACTAATGCTCGGGTATTGCATAAGCGAGAGCGTCGCTTCGCTCGGGGTCGATGGGGCACGCAGGGTAAACGTCGCACGACCGGAGCTCGTTGCAATCGGGTTTTGCGACGTTATCACTCCCGCTGTCGCCTGAAGCGTTACTTCCCGTCCATCCATAATAATATTACTGTACTGGTCGCGAAGAGTAACCGTTACCTCGGTTTCTGCTGTCCCATTGGCAGGTAATGCAGAAGGAGACGCAATGAGGGAGGATGTCGCCGCAAAGGGAGCACCGGGAGCGAGTGCCACCGTGGTACTGGTGCTCACTCCGCCTGCCGTGGCATGAACAGCAGCAGTGGTCGCCTGTGTGCCAGAACGCAGATAGAACCGCACAATTCCACTTGTACCAGTAGCTAAGAGAAGTGTTTCTGCCGTATCCCCACCACTTGTTCTACTCAGAGAACCTGCGGTCGTAGTGACCGTAATCGGCACGCCACTCATAGGTTGTTGCTGGCGGTTACTGGCACTCAGATCAATCGCAACGACATCGGTACCGTTCGCCGCAATGGAGTTATTCAGTGCCGTAAGCGTGAGCGCCGCAAGGTCGATTATTTCGACGGGCTCTTCCGTACTAGGTGGCACGTAAGTGGGATCGGCTTGAAAAGTAACGTTCACCTGTTGCTGAATCCCATTAACAAACGATGTAACCGTTGCTACGCCCGTCGAGCGGCCAGGATAGAGTCGTACCGCCGCTTTCCCGTTCATATTGGTTCTTGCCGTGACCTTTTGGGCTGAGCCTACCGCCATTATCGTTGCAACGGCGCCAATGGTTGGCGGAACGTTGTACACCTCGAGCGTTCCTAGCGTGGTCGAAAACTCCACATCCGCATTGGGCAGCGGTTTACCACTGGCGTCGGTAGCAAGGGCCGTGATGGTAGTGTAACTATTTCCGTCGGCGACCAACGTCGTGGATGTCGCGGCAAGCGGCGCAACCGATTCGACGCGGCTACTGGTTCCACCGCCCCCACCTCCGCAACCAAAACTCAACATCAACAGGGCAATGGCTAAAATACTGATAAAATAACGGCGGATCATACTCTAAATTCCTCCTCGGGGAAAATCTCAACGGCGAATATCTCTGCATGTAGAGTCACATTAAAACAGAAAATAGCGCCACTGTCTATTGAACGACAAAAAACCTTCCGCGCAACTCCCCTTACAGTCGTCGACAGAGCGTGTACACTTGATCTTCGCTATATGACGTAGCCGCGGTAGCACTTGGTGCGGTATGTGCGCCAGCGGTGGCTTGTGCCGCGCGCACTTGCCCTGAATTTGGCTTTCCATCGTCGATTTGGGTATCAATAGCCGCAGCCGCCCTACCGGAAACTTCGGAAGCACAAATTTTATTGCCCGTCAGCCCAAAGGCAGTGGCACTCGTGAAGCCGAATCGTCCACCAAACGGATTCAGTGGCAGCGTGTCTACTCCTGTCGCTTGAACATCGCCACTCATAAATCCCGCCGCACGCAAATGATTCCAGAAATACCCCCCTTCTTCACTTCCAGTAAACGTGCTAGCAAGTGCGGCGTCAACAATGCCATTGCGGTTACCGACCGCACTCCCGGAAAGTTCCGACCAGCTTCCTCCGCGAGCGGTGAGCGTTGCCGCAGGACCATCGTCGCCGGGTTGGCGGCGATATTCGTCAACGTATGCATTGTAGGCGGTAGATATGCCATTCATATCGCTGATCGTCTGCTTGACCTTGGCCGAAGCAATCAGTTCTTGACCTTTTAAAATCCCTCCAATCAATAGTCCGACAATAACCAGGACAATAGCGGCTTCAATAAGCGTAAAACCGGCATGTGTTCGATGGTGCATGTAACCCTCCAAAATAGTGTTGTGTAGCCGGAGCTACGGTTATGGTAACTGTCCCGCAGCAACCATTCGCTGCGCGAAGAGGTACGGCGATACCCAGCTGACGATGTCATCAAAATATTCAGTTTGATCCTGCATGACAAAAGTGACCGTGCTCATGTTGTTGGTATTTTCGTCAGCGCTACCCGACGCACCACGGCGTAAACCACTGGGAAGGTAGGCATAAAATCCATTTTTACCGTGTGATACGAGTACAGCAGGAAGTAGACTTGCGATAATTGTGCCACCGCTTTCTTGATCACGCACCGTCATATTCCCTTCCGAAGCCAGAGTGATTTTTGGAACTGTGGTACCGAAGGTGTCGCGAATGCGGTACGAAATGCGGTTGCCCCACGGGTCGGTTTCCACCAGACCAAGGGTTGCCCACGGCACAACACCACGATCGAGAGCGCAGTTTTCGTTTCCGGCGCCATTCGAACCAGTCGCAAGTGTTGGCGTAGCGGGGCAAGGGAGCCGCCCGTGTATTTGCGCGAAACCGTAGAGCGATTCAAGGATGCGGTCGAGTTGCTTGCGGGCATCGCTGCGGCGCATACTTTCAAGACTCGACGAAAGCGGGTAAAAAGCGCCACCGAGCAGAATGCCGATGATCGCCAGCACAACCGCGAGTTCGATAAGGGTGAAACCGTTCTGCCAGCGAGAGATAGTTAACATCGTGTTTGGCTCCGCAAGGGTTTTTGTCCCTGCACCAACGTATACAGAATGGAGCATCCGACAAACGCAATGGTGGCTGAAGTGGACGTGGTGCGCGTGTAGCTGTCTACAGCGGTCGACCAGTTTGCTTCCCAATAGGCAATATCGCTAGAATCGATAGAATCAAGTGTAAGGGGGAAGTTTGCCTGTGCACTCAGTACCGCAGCCACGTCCGCCGCAACCCGCGCCGTGACCGCCCCCATCAATTCGCCGTGGGTGATAGCGAGCACTCTATCATTCGTCTGTTCACTCAGTGGTGCCGCGCGAAAGCGGGTATGATCATCGGAGTTGTTTTCTCCTTCTAAATACAACGATACGTGTTCGCTGGTGGCTGCCGAACGTGGCTGGTCGGCAAAAGCAAAATTGGGAGCAATCACGACAGCAATCACCTGTTCGTAAGGGGTATCGCCGGTAATGGTCAGACTTCCGCTCAAGGCACTGGTGAGTGGCATGGCACTTGGATGATCGCGAAACTGCGGGTCAAAGGCGTACCAGATGGTTTCGCCCGAACCGTCGCGATAGTTCGGCAAGCGCATAGTTTTACCGGGGAAGCGCCCAAGGTAAAATGTACAGTGATTTCCCACAAACATCTCCGCGCTGCCGTCGTTATCCAGATCGGGACAGGGAAGACTGCCGGGGCGATTGGCATCGGCAACGGCACGCGCAATAAGTGCCTCTTTGGCTTGCAAAAGTGCATACCGCGTATAGGCGTCGCGACGCTGCTGCCCCTGTTCACTGCCACCATAGCCGCGCACAGCGATGGCAGCTCCACCCACCACTATGAGCAGCAATACGATTAAGAGGACAGCTCCCTTTTGGTGTTTCGTGTGGTTATTCATAGGGTGGCTCGATCGGCTTTCTTGTGCTTTCGCCAGCACGAAGAGTGTGTACATGCCCATCTGCTGTTTGTATACGGATACAAGCGGTTTTACACATGGCGGGTGCGACGATCATTCCATCGGTAGGCGTATCGCGTAACATGATTGATGTGCGATTGTACCAGACCGTTCCTTGGGAATTTTGCCGCAGTACAAAGCCATGGAGCGTTATCTGCGGCATTACAGCGGTGGGCGCAACGGGCACTATGTGCACCGGAAGTGCGTCTTGGACGTGTTCAAGCGCACGACGTTCATCGGCTGTTGTCAGCAGCGTACCGAAAGTTTCAAGCACGGATGCCATGGCCGTAGTAGGAAGCAGGAGTGCGCACGTGAGTATTGCCTTTTGTCTTTGGTTCATCGCTCCCCCTTCGCTGGCGTAACGGGAGAAACGGAGTACAGGGAGAGTTCGCAAGTCGCCAGAACCAGTGCATCTGTCACGGAAGTTCGTTGAAGCAAGCAATGCGGCCAATGGAGATCCCCTTGAATATGGTGCACGTGCAACGCTTCAATGAGTCGGAAGAGATCGACTTCGTGCCGTAGCTGCATATCAAGGTGAACCGTTTCAACGGCAACGGTTGCCTCGTTCCAACGAGGATCATAAAAGGGCTGGAGTGACGCCATGCGCACAGTAAGATACGGGATAGTGACTGTTTCTGCGATATCTTCAAGTTGGTCCAGCAGATCGAGATGTCGTGGAACACCGTTGTCCATGACATGCGGTAATGCCGTAAAAATGGCACCGTACTGCTCCTGCTCACGATGCTGCTGCGCTTGCTGCGCGAGCGCCCGCTCTACCTGATGCCGTTCGCGCTGAACGTCTTGTAAGTGTTTTTGTGCACTCTGATAGCGAGTCAAAATACTCCCAAAAACCATTATAGCACTCACACTCACTATCACCGTCGTCAGCACCGTTGTTTTCAATACTGACCAATCAAAGGCTTGCCAGAGTAACCTCATGGTGCACCTACTCCATGCGGCATATCTGCTGCCTGAAAGGTGATACGAATAGCAAATGGGGCACGCAGGGGTTCGGTTTCCGAGCGAATGGTGGAGGCCATCGTCGTGTACGCATCGGCTGGCGACGTGAGGCTTTCGACAGAAATTCCGTTGGGAAGTGCCGCGCGTAGCGCCGACACAAGCGTGTGAAAACGGGTATACATTGCATGCAAGCTGAGGTGTTGCCCCTCAACGACCCCCGCAAGTTCGGTAACCAGTTGCGCATGATTCACATTCTGTTGCCACATGACCGTTTGAATGCGAAATAGCGGATAGTCCGCGAGAACATGACTCACTGCGATCAGAAGTTGTTGCGGCAACGTATACTGTCCGGCAAGCCATGCGAACGTCTGTACCGTATCACGGAGCACGTACACCGGAGCCGAAGGGACTTCTGCTGCGTCCTCAATGAGTGCCGTCCGCATCTCTACCAATCTCTTTTGGGAATCTTGCACCGTTTCATTCAGCGCGTGTGTCCGTTGCAAAAGCGAGAGGGTCGTAGCGCCGCAAAGCAGAGTTACCAGCAACGCAACTCCCACCAGAGTACGTTTGAACGAGCGGTTGATAGCATAGCGACAATCATACGCAGTGCGATAATCGCTGCCGCGTGCCTGTTGAATAAGCCTGGCAAAAAGAGGATCGGCACATGAGCGCTCAACGCTCTTTGTATTCGCCTCATCGACATTCGTATGCGGAATACCGCTCAACAGAAACGGCATGTGTTGACGAGAATGGAGAGTGGTGATCGCACTGATAAGTTCGGGCTCGCCAACAATCCAAATAGAGGCCGCTTCTGGCACTACCTCGCCCGCAGCAAGGCGCAACAGGTAGCGGGTTGTTTTGGCAACTTCCTGTAAAATCATCTCGGCATACTCGTGCAGCGAATCAACGGCTGCGATTGGACTGAGGCGGGTAAACGCCAACTGACCATCGCGAACGTAACTTTGACGCACCCCGCTGTGCGAATGGATAGTGACAATGACGGCATGCGGGGCACGTATCGCCAACGATTTTAGCAGCAGTGGCGTAAGCAACGCAACGGAGCGGAGAGCCATGATGGGGGTTTTGGCGCGGTGCAGCATATCAAGCCATAGTTCACATGAGTCGCCACTTTGGAGAGCGGCACAGAGGGCCTGAGCATCGCGTCGCCCATGTTTTTCGCGCCCTGTAATAGCGATAGAGCGCCGAAATGGATGACGAAACACACGCTCAGCAGTCTGGACTAACAGGGCACCACGATTCCATCGCACCCACGGAACCAGCTCAAGCTTAATCTCCTCATCGGGAATATCAACAATCAGAAAAGCCCGAGCATCTGGGATAGCCGCAAGGAAAGTGCCAAAAGCGGCCTGATCAGCAGGCTGATTCAAAAAAATAGCAACGCAACGCCATGCGCCACCCTGCTGCTGGTAGACCTTTACTCCTCTCGTCGAGATACAGAGAATATGCGTTTTTTTCATAGCACTACCACGAATCGACGGAACCCATCAGGTCGTACACCGGCCCGAGGACTGAAAGGATAATCCATCCCAAAACTGCACCAAGGATGACCGTCAACATTGGCTCTAGCAACGTTTCAAGTCGTGCGATCTGCTCGGTTACTTCGCGATCATAAAAGCTGGTCGCATTCAAAAGAGCCGCATCAAGCTCGCCCGTTTTTTCGCCAATCGCGATCATCCGTAAGGGTATTGGCGTAAATAAAAACGTGTTACTAAAACTTTGGTTGATCGAACTCCCTTCCGCAATGCGCGTCGTGGCATCACGCAGAGCGCGAGCAATCACGCTATTGCCAATAGTGCATTCAGCAATGTGCAGTGTTTGCAACACAGGGACACCTGCCTGATACATGCGGGCGAATATCTGACAAAAGCGGGCGAGCATAATGTTACGCTGAATAGCGCCTACGAGCGGGAGGCGCAACAAGACGGCATCCACCCAGAGTCGAACAACGGAAAAACGTGTGACGAGTATTTTCAAAAGTATTCCCCCGCCCATCACTGCTCCAAACATCAACAACCAATAACGGGTAAAAAACTGCGACGTAGCAATCAAGGCACGTGTATGCGTTGGAATTTCGCCGCGCATACCGGTAATAAACTGCATCAGTTGTGGCACAAGGAACACCATCAGAATAACGACGACCGTCAGAACCACCGTAGCGACAACCGTCGGGTAGGCAATCGCTTTCTTGGCACGTGCGATGGTTTGGTCCTCCCACGCCAGATTGTCGGCAATACTGCCAAAAACCTGTGGTAGTTGACCGCTTTGCTCGCCTGCGCGCGTCAGATGAACAAATACCTGATTAAACACGGCGGGGTGACAGTGAAGTGCTTCGGAAAAAGTCGCGCCATCCTGAATTTTGCTTGTCAACGCAACAAGTACAGGCTGCAAGGCACTGTTGCCCATGGCTTCCTGCAGATCGTGTAGCCCTTGAACGAGCGGAATACCTGCACGAGTGAGCTGCGATATCTGCGAACAAAACGTCATCAACTCACGACGTGAAACGGTGCTACGCAAACGCACCAGCCGTTTTTTTCGTGGAAGGCGGGCTCGAATGAGGTCAAGTTCTGCTTGGCGAAGCCGTGCGTGGAGGTCATCCATACTGGTGGCATTCATAACGCCACGCCGTGTGCGGCCATACCGATCCATTGCGGTGTACGTGTAGGGCTGCATCTGACTACCCTCGCTGGAGGTGAACGACACGCGACGCTTCTGCGAGTGACGTAACCCCTTCACAAATCCGCCGTCTGGCATCATCGGCCAAGGTGCAATGACCCTGATCTTTGGCAATCTGGCGCAACTCGCGCAAAGTACCGCGTCTGGCAATACATTCGTCGAAATCGTCATTCATAGGGATGATTTCCGTCAAAGCCAACCGTCCGTCATACCCCTGAAAGTCACACGCCGAACAACTGCCGGCGTTGTAAAGCGTAAGCGAATCTGGTGGCGCGTGAATACCATAGTGTTGCAGTTGTTCGGAGTCGGGTGTGTACGGCTGACGGCAGTGGAGGCATAAGCGCCGTACCAGCCGTTGCGCAAGAACACCAATAATAGATCCAGCAAGAATATCGGGACACAAACCAATGTCTAACAAACGCGGAATCGCTCCCAATGCAGAATTTGCATGCAGAGTGGCATACACCTGATGACCCGTCATGGCGGCGCGTAGTGCCATCGTCGCCGTATCGGCGTCGCGAATTTCACCAATTAAAATAATATCGGGATCTTGCCGGAGCAACGCGCGGATACCACTGGCAAAGGTCAGTTTGGCCGCCTCATTGATCGCGGATTGACGCAATCCTGCGAGCGGCAATTCCACGGGATCTTCGAGCGTGACAATATTCACTTGTTCGTTATTGAGAGTGTGGAGAATCGAATAGAGTGTGGTGGTTTTGCCACTGCCGGTCGGACCAGACACAAGAATGATCCCTTCCGGTTGCGCCACCATATCGCGCAACGTGCGCAGTGCCGCTTCACTCAGGCCAAGCTTGTCTAGCGGCACCATCCCGTGATGACGGTCAAGAATCCGCAGGACAATATTTTCGCCATGCAAGGTTGGCAGAACAGAGACGCGAAAATCGACATGGCGACCATAGAGTGCCAGCTGCATCTGCCCATCTTGTGGGCTGCGCGTTTCGGCAATGTTCAGTTGGGAAAGGACTTTGATCCGTACGGCGATGGCTGACCAGTATTTAGCGTGCAAGCTGCGAATCTGGCGCAAGACGCCGTCGATACGGTAGCGCACGCGCAAGAATCCTTGTTCCGGTTCGAAGTGAATATCAGACGCCCCTTTTTTCACCGCATCGCTCATCAGGGCATCGACAAGACGTACAATAGGGTGCGCATATTCATGTCCTTGGAGTAAGGGCGCGGAGGTATCAGTCTCTCCAGTTTCAATTTCGTGCAGAATGCCATCAATCGAAAGATCAAAACCATAGAACTGATCAATCGCATGGGCGATTTCGGCTTCTCCAGCGAGCAGTGGTTCAAGGGCAATAGAACGTTTGATGCTGGCGTGCACTTGATCCAGCGCGAGCAGATTTTGTGTGTCAGCCATAGCAAGGATGAGGATATTTTCGTCCGCCTGATACGAGACAGGGAGGATGGAATAGCGCCGTGCAATTTCAATCGGAAGTAGTGCGAGTGCCGTTGGATCAGGAATCGTGATAGCAAGATCGATGCTTGCTTGCTGCAACACTTCACCGACCGCGTCGCGCAGGGTAGCTTCGCTAATAAAGCCAAGTCGCACGAGAATTTTGCCGATGGATTCACGACGCTCCGCCTGTTCCGTTGTTGCAATGCGAAGTTGATCGCCACTAATCATTTTTTTATCGAGCAAGAGAGCGACAAGCGTGGTGTCGATCATGGGCGTACCGCTTTCAGCGCCTCAAGGCGCTGCGCAATGGTGTCACGCAGGGCATGTTCGTGTGGTTTCGCATCATCCAGCGCCCGCTGATAGCTTGCTACCGCTGCGGAATAGTCACCGACATATTCGAGCGCGATAGCATGGTTGAAAAAATATGTTGTTATCTGGAGTGGCGCAAGCGCTACAGCGTGTCGATAGCTCAGTTCGGCTTCTGGCCAACGCTCTTGGTTGGCGTAAAAATTCCCAAGCGCGAAATGGAGTTCCGCAACTTCAGGTGTCGCCTCCAGTGCCTGCTTCAATCCGCTCTCGTGCCGCTCACGGTTTGTGACGGGTACAAACATTGCCAGCCCGGCCAAAGCAAAGGGATCGGTGGGATGGAGTTCGAGTATCTGGCGTAGCTGAGTTGCGGCGCGCTGGAGCTTTCCCTGCATCGTAGCCGCCGAGGCGACACCAAGTTGAGCACCACGATGTGCGGGGTACCGATCAAGAATTGATTGATAGTGGAGATCCGCCTCTTGAAAGCGACCATGAATCAGATGGTCGTTCGCTACTGTTATTTCGTGGTGCAAGGTCGGTGGCGTTACATTTTCAAAAATGGGTTGATGTAACGCCTGAGCTGCGACCACTCCAACGAAAAGCCAGAGCACCAAACCAGCCAATACAACATTTCGTGTCATGGCTCACTCCTCAACTCTCTGCCAGCGGTGGCGGTGGTCGCTTCTTTGAGGTATTCAGCGAAATATGGCAGCGTTTCGCCATTTCCAGCATGCTGAACCACGATGGGTCGAATAAAAATTACCAGCTCGGTCTTTGATTTCTGATCACTTTGATACGAAAACACCGAACCGAGAAAGGGAAGGCGCGATAAAATGGGAACACCGGCCACGTCGTTATTGATTGTGTCCTGCATCAGCCCACCTAATACCGCGACGGCACCGCTTTGAATACGCAAAATCGACTCAATCTCGCGTACCTGAATATCGGGAACAAGGTTCGTGACGCTGGCGCTGGCAAGGTCGGGGTTGGGATCCGTTGAATAGCCTATGATGCGGGAAATCGTTGGACGAATATTGAGCGTAACCAGATTATTGGCGCTAATTTGCGGGGTAACGGTCATCACAAAACCAACCGGAGCGGTTTTAATGCCGGTTTCGTAGCGGTGGACAATAACTTGATTGTCGCCGACGTTATGGACTTCGGCAAAAATTTTAACCGAGAAGTAAACGATATTGTCTACCACTTTCAGCACGGCAGTTTGGTTATTCAGCGTCATGACACGTGGCGTAGAAAGGACTTTGATGTTGCCAAATTGTTCCAGCATTTTTACGGTTAACCCAAGATCACTCTGACTGGTGGTGCGGCTCATCACCATTGTGGTGAGTGGCGAAGCCGCGAAATTTGCGCCAATGACACTCTGCTCGATGCCCGCGACCGAAGCATTTCCAAGGCGAAAGGCTGACCAGTCAATCCCCATCTGGAACGTATCGTTCAACGTTACTTCCACCACGGTTGCTTCGATCAAAACTTGTTTCAGCGCACGCGCCACAACGGTGTTCAAAAATAGCCGAATTTCATCGTGCTGCGCGGCGGTGGCACGGACACTCACAAGCCCATTTTCAGGGTTGACAAGGATATTGCGCGACAACGCACTACTGTTGATATCCTCTTCAAGAATAACACGGAGGTTGGCTATCATAGTTTCCCAGAAAAGATTGCTCGATTGCTGCTGCATGTGGGTCGTGGAATCATTGCCACTGGCGATGCCCCCACTATCGCCACCAATACCAAGCGTTCCGGTCGCCGCCACTGAATTCGACACACTCACGGTTCCTGTCGAGCGACGGCTGACATTAACGTAATCTATTTCGTAGGTTTTCAGGAACGGGGTATCGGGAAAAACTGAAAGGTGTGGAGGCTGATAGTGCCACCGAATAGGATGTTGACGGGAAAGTCGCGTGAGGATTTGCGGGAGCGTCTGGTTCACCGCATTGATCGTAACCAACCCCATAATATCTGGGTGAATATCGACATTGATAGCGGTATCACGGGATAAAGCAAAAAGCAGCTCGCGGATGGGAACATCAAAAACCGATACGGTGTAGCGTTCAAGTTCGTGGTGATAGTCCAGCGGTGGAATGATGGGAATATGCTGAATAATCGGCGGAGCATGTGCCAATGTCGGCATTTCAGGCGGCGCTATGTGCCGCTCGCCAGGAAGTGATGCACCAGTATGCAGCGTCCGGCATCCGCTCAGCAATAGAAAAGACACGATAAGTATCAGAACACATCTCATACCTGCCATCAATCCTCCTCGCCACAAAACAATGGCTTTCTGAGATTCATAACACTGTTTTGGCAAATATGGAAACTAATTTATCGAATAATTTATTTTGTTACTTTATCATCATATTTACAGCTCGCAATACCAACCTGCTGTTTTAGTTCGCAAATCCGCTGATACGATTCCCAAATGCGCTCCTGACTCAGCACCCCCTGCTCCACGAGTTGCACAATAATTTCTACCCCTTTACGCGCAATGTGCGGATCGTACTCAAGATTGTTGCCGAACAAAAGGATATCGACCCCCGCCAGAATTGCCTGTCGGATAGCTTCCTCAAATCCGTAGTGCTCTGTAATGGCCTTCATCTGCATATCGTCAGAGACGATTACGCCCTGAAAACCAAGCTCGCGACGCAACATTCCCTGCAAAACAGGAGCAGAGAGGGTTGCAGGAAAATGGCGATCAATGTTTTGATTGAAAATATGCCCCGTCATCACCATTCCATGAAAGCCGTCCGCAATCAGCATCCGATACGGTTCAAGCTCTTGGGGCGTCCACGTGTGTGTAATGTCGGTAAAACCAAGATGGGAATCGTGCTGTGAACTGCCATGTCCGGGAAAATGCTTCAGTACCGGAATAATTTTTTCGGAACGCAATGCAGCAGCATACTGTGCACCGTGACGCGCCACCTGCTCGGGATCGGCGGAAAAACTTCTCCCAAGTTTTCCGATCACCGGGTTTTCAGGATTGGTATTGAGATCAAGCACCGGTGCAAAATTGAGATTTATGCCGACCGCTGCCAGCTCACGAGCCGTGTCACGAACTTCGCGAAATGTTCTCGCCACGTCACCCGCACCAAGCTGAGCATGCGATGCCAGAGCGCGAAATCCATGCTCCGACTTCAGCCGACTCACGCGCCCCCCTTCCTGATCAACCGCGATAAACAGCGGCAAAGGCGCTCTGTATTGAAGCGAAGCGATAAGGTCGCGCACTTGCGGCACACTCTCAATATTGCGTTGACGACTTCCCGTCAACACATCACGATCAAACAAAATAACTCCCCCAACATACCCCGCAGCAATATCCTGCACCAGTGGGCTTGTTGCGGGTATCGTCAGCCCACGAAACCCAACCAGCATCATCTGACCAGCCATCTCGCGAAGCGTCGTCGCGCTGGCAGCTCCAGTAGCAAGAACCAAGAGCGACACAAGCAGTATATTTCTTTTCAAGATGGCCATATGTTTCCTCCGTTTTTAGCACAAAAACAATCACAGGAGCCGTTTTACGCTATTGTGAAACCCTATTCCACAAACCATATCGTGCAATCAGCTTGACAGTAATAGGAGGAGAAACTATACCAAAGGCGTGTGTTTGCCAAGGAGCTTCATCACCAAGAGGTCGCGAATGGACGCAAGTAATACGCCTCAGGAGCCAATAAAGAGCCCAGACGATGAATCCTTATTAAAAAATCTTGCTGGTCAAGTGCCGGGATTTCTCTATCAATATCGCGTATTCCCTGATGGGAAAAGCTGTTTTCCGTTTGCTACAGAGCACATTCGCTCTATTTACGCGGTTACTCCAGAACAGGTTCGCGACGACGCATCGCCGGTTTTTTCCCGCATACATCCTGACGATAGGGGGAGAGTTTCCGACGCAATCCAACACTCGTTCCAAACGCTTGAGGTATGGGAGTGTGACTATCGCGTTACTCTTCCCGAACACGGGATACGCTGGGTAAGCGGCGTGGCTCGACCAGAAATGCTTGCCGACGGAAGTGTCTTGTGGCACGGCTATATCCGCGACATTACCGATCGAAAAAATGACGAAGAGACTATTTTCGAAAACCGCGCCCTTTTAAAACAAATCCTCGATACCATTCCGCAAGCCGTTTTCTGGAAAGATACCCAAGGAAAGTACCTTGGCTGTAACGAAGTTTTTGCTCGTGAAGTCGGAATTGCAAAGAGTGATGATATTGTCGGCAAAACTGACTACGATCTCCCGTGGCCACGCGAAGAAGCGGATGCTTATCGCGCAGACGACCTTGCCGTTATGCGTACCGGCAAACCCAGAGTCCATATCATTGAGCCGCTTCAACGAGCAGATGGCAGACGCCTCTGGATTGATACCTCAAAAGCACCGCTCTGCGATCAGGGAGGAACCCCTTTTGCGTTATTGGGAATTTACGGCGACATCACCCACCGCAAAAAGTTGGAAGATCTCCAGTCGGCACAATTGCGACTGGTGGAATATGCCGAAAACCACACCGTCAAAGAAGTCCTCCAGCTTTTTCTTGATGAAGCGGAAACGCTGAGCGATAGTGAAATCGGTTTTTACCACTTTGTCGATCCCGATCAAGAAACCCTTTCATTGCAAACCTGGTCCAGTAACACGCTCCAGAAAATGTGTACCGCTGAAGGTGCTGGCACCCATTATCCTATTTCCCGTGCCGGTGTCTGGGTTGATTGCGTGCGCCAACGCAAACCGGTCATTCACAACGACTACATGAACCTTACCCACAAAAAAGGACTCCCCGCAGGTCACGCTCCTATCGTTCGTGAACTCGTTATCCCGATACTGCGCGACGGGAAAATTGTCGCCATCCTCGGCGTGGGGAATAAAAAAACGGATTACACCGAAGAAGACGTTTCGGTATTACAAAAATATGCCGACCTTGCGTGGGAAACCGTCAATCGCAAACTCGCGCAGGATGAGCTCCGAGAAGTAAACCAAAAACTCACAGAAGCCGTTGCGCGCGCCAACGCCCTCGCATTTCAGGCAGAAGCGGCCAATAAAGCCAAATCGGAATTTCTGGCCAACATGAGTCACGAAATTCGCACCCCGCTCAATGCAATTCTCGTTCTCACGGAAATCGTACTCGATAGATTTAGCCATGGAGAGCATGCAAGCTACATGCAGAAAATCTACCGTTCTTCCCAACTGCTGATGGGTATTCTTAATGATATTCTTGATTTTTCAAAAATAGAGGCGGGAAAAGTAGAACTGGAACACCGCCCGTTTTCGGTATCGGAAGTAACCTCGTCGATTCACGACCTATTTGCCGACACGTGCATAGAAAAAGGGTTGACGCTTACTATCCTTTGCCCCACCGATTTGCCCACGGTTGTAGGCGACTCCATCCGGCTCACACAAATACTCACCAACCTTGCGAGCAATGCCATCAAGTTCACTGAGCACGGCCAGATCGTGCTGGAAGTTAAGGTACACGAGCAAGACATGGTCAACCAACGTGCTACGCTTTCTTTTACCGTCCAAGACACGGGGATCGGCATGACAGAAGAGAGCATCGATCGCCTTTTTACACCATATGCGCAGGCCGATACTTCCATCACGCGGCGCTATGGCGGAACCGGACTCGGTCTGACAATCGTACAACGGCTCGTGACTCTAATGGATGGAAGCGTCAATGTCTCGAGTGCTCTTGCACAGGGAACAACCGTGCAGATCCAGATACCTTTTTCAATCAGTACGCCCCAAGATTCCCATGATATAACGTTTACTACTGAGCATGAACTCCCGTCACTACAAGGTTTCCGAATTCTCGTTGTCGAAGATCATCCGATCAACACCGAAGTTATTTGCCATTTACTCAGTAGCGCCGGAGCAACCATTGGCGTTGCCACCAATGGTGAAATAGCGGTCTCCCTCGCTACAACCCAGCAATTTCACCTGATCCTGATGGATTTGCAAATGCCCGTATTAGACGGGTACGAAGCAACACGCCAAATCCGCCGCGTGCATCCCGATATTCCCATTCTGGCGCTCAGCGCCGCTACAAGCGCCGAAGTCCGCGAACGCGGGGCAACCGTCGGGATGAATGGGTATCTTGAAAAACCGGTCAAGCGGCATGTGCTCTTCGACACGCTAAACAAGTGGCTACAGACAATGCGCCCACAAGTGTAAACGCTCTTCGGTTGTCAGTAGAACCACTCCCATCACAGAATACGAAAAAAAAAGAACGGAATCATCGTAACGATAATTCCGTTCTTGAGTTGCTCACCAGAATGAAACTGGTGGAGGCGAGGGGAGTCGAACCCCTGTCCGAAAGTCCTTTCATAACGCGTCTACATGCTTAGTCGATCGATTTGATTTTAAGCGATTGGTCCCCGAACGACAGGGTGTTTTTCGCCGATTTTCCCAGGTATCCTCGCTGAAGGTCGGGAAGCATTCCCCTCAGAACATCCTGCTAGGTTGAGTGCCAGATTGTCTCCGCAGGCTGAGACTCTCTGGTGCTCCGCAGCTTACGCTGCGGCTGCTACAACGTTTTCTTCGTTAGCAGTTATTATTTTGCTGGTTTTTACAGGGCCACCAGCCCCCTGGCATGCGGCAGTTACTTCTGTCACTCCCGTCGAAACCATTGCGCCCCCAAGCTTGAGGATGGATGCTCAACGGACTGTCTACAGACAATCAACGACCTTTTAGGGCTTGTTGCACTTCACGCTCGGCGCTTTTTTTCTTCAGCGATTCCCGCTTATCGTGCAGCTTTTTCCCTTTGGCAAGAGCAATTTCCAATTTGACCTTACCCTGTTTAAAGTACATTTTCACGGGGACGATAGCAAGCCCCATCTGCTGTGCATGCGCGCCTATTTTCAGAATTTCGGCTTTGTGCATCAGGAGCTTACGCGGACGCATGGGATCGGGGGCAAAATTCCCCGCTTCTTCGTAGGGCGCAATATGGCACTGCAGGAGCGATATTTCACCACCATCAACGCGGCAAAAGGCTTCCTTCAGGCTCGCTTTCCCTTGGCGAATACTTTTCACCTCTGAGCCTTTCAGAACTATTCCCGCTTCCCATGTTTCAACAAATTCGTAATTGTGTCGTGCAGAACGATTTTCGGCAGCTATTTTTATGGACACGTCACACCTTTGTTCTATCTTCTTTTTTTTCACGGCGAGTATACCGTACATTTGCGCAATTTTGTCATTCAAAAGGGAAATATGCAATTGAATCATGAATTGAAAATTTCTGGCGAAAAAGATCAGCGAGGCAGTGGATATTGTATACAATCCATGCTATGTTTCCGCCGATCGTTTCTGTGCCTTTGGCGCGCCTAGAGTTTGCCTTCAGACAGGGACAGAACGAGTTGTCGCACATGGCGCTGAGCGCCTTTGATATATGGCATTTAGTTCGATCTATTTTACGTTTTAGAGGAGCTGCTATGGTACTTGACGGGTACGGCCCACTGCTCGGAATCATCGTTATTGGGGTGTTGATGCCAACTGCCCTGGTAACCTTGGCCTGGTTACTGGGACCAAAATTCGGGACGAGGCTGAAGTACACAACCTATGAATGCGGCATGGAGCCGACGAGCGACTCACAGAGTCGGTATCACATTGGATACTATCTCTATGCGTTGCTCTTTTTTGTGTTCGAAATTGAAACGATCTACATCTTCCCTTGGGCGGTAGCGTTTCACGATCTCGGGATTTTAGCGTTGATTGAGATGTTTGCTTTCGTCGCTATCCTCGTGATTGCACTGGCGTACGCGTGGAGAAAGGGAGGATTGCAGTGGACGTAAAAGACGGCGTTATTACCAAATCGTATCAGGTCGACGTCTGCGACAACTCTCAAACTGATGTTTCACAAAGTGTCATCGTTACCTCTTTGGAGTTTATTTACAACTGGGGACGCTCAAACTCACTCTGGCCACTATCGTATGCGACGGCATGTTGTGGTATTGAAATGATCTCTTCTTCGTGTCCACAACACGACATTGCCCGTTTCGGGTCGGAAGTTTTCCGCGCTTCTCCCCGTCAAGCCGACTTGATGATTTTAGCTGGTACCATCACCAAAAAGATGATGCCGCAAGTTGTTACCCTGTGGGAACAGATCGCAGAACCTAAATATGCGATTGCGATGGGGAACTGCGTGATCACCGGCGGGATATTCAAGTATTCGCCATCGGTTGTGCACAACGTCCCTGACTACATTCCTATTGATGTTTTCATCCCTGGGTGCGCGCCACGTCCAGAGGCCTTGTTCCACGGCATCATCACGCTACAACATCAGATTCGTCGTCAAAAGATGTTGAAGCGCAAAGATTATGTTGGCAAACAGGCAAAACGACTTAAAGACGGTTCACTCAACCCGAACTATGTCGAGGGCAAGCATTACCCGATCATTCTGGGAGGGGAATAAGATGTCTGAAGAACAGAAACCAAAACCGAAATTCACCCCCGAACAGCTTGAAGAGCTGAAAAAAGCTGCTGCTGCCAAGAAAGCGGCCGCTGCCGCCAGTGGCGAAGCTGCTCCTGCTTCTGCAAGTGCTTCTGAAGCGCCTGCCGAAGCAGCGACTCCCGCGCCAAAGCCGGAAGCTCCAGCATGGCTGGCTGGCTTTATGCAAGGATTTGACGGGACAGAATATCAAGGAACGGATGCCAATCAGTGGCATATCGTCACCATCACGCCCGACCAAGTGGTTGCTTTCTGCACCAATCTAAAAGCCGGTGGCTTCGACTTCCTCGACTGCCTTTCCGGTGTTGAGTACAAAGAGTGCTTTGGCACCGTGCTCCATATCCACCGTATTGCCAATAAGTGGCAGCTCTGTGTGCAATACCGCACGGCAAACAAGAATGAGCCAGTGACATTGCCTTCCGTCAGCGCCATCTGGCCAACGGCTGATTGGCACGAGCGCGAATCGTTCGACCTTATGGGAATCCGCTACGCTGGTCACCCTGACCTGCGCCGCATCCTCTTGCCGGACGATACCGTAGGGCACACGCTCCGCAAAGACTTTGTTCCGAATACCGACGGGAGTTTGAAAGTATGACCACAACACCCTGTGCAACACCTTTGCCCCCGCAGGTCATCAAACACGACTACGAAAGTGACATAATGACCTTGGCCATGGGGCCACACCACCCTTCGACCCACGGCGTTCTGCAAATTATGCTGAAGCTTGATGGTGAAATTGTGGTGGAAGCAGAGCCGGTTATTGGCTTTCTGCACCGCTCTATGGAAAGAATGGG